>JAIXQM010000218.1 GCA_027485735.1 Sphingomonadales bacterium
CTGGATCACCTCCTCGCCCGACATGCCGCCTTCCAGCATGTCCATGGCCGGGATGCGGAAGATCAGGATGAAATCATTGCCCACGGCGGCCCGCGTGCGGCGGATCACCTCGACGGGGAAGCGCATGCGGTTTTCGAAACTGCCGCCCCATTCATCAGTGCGGGTGTTGGTCTTTTCGACCAGGAAGGTGGAGAGGAGATAGCCAGCCGAGCCGATGATCTCGACGCCATCATAGCCTGCCGCCTTCGCCTGCACGGCGCAGTTGGCGAAATCGGCGAGTTGCTTCTCGATTCCGTCCGCATCCAGCTCATTGGGCACGAAACGGCCGATGCGGGATCGGATGGCCGATGGCGCGACGCACGCCGGCGTACCGGCCAACGGCCCGGCATGGAGGATCTGCATCACGATCTTCACATCCGGCGCAGCGGCATGAACTGCTTCGGTGACGATGCGGTGCTGCGCCGCTTCTTGCGGAGTCGAAAGCTTGCCGCCGCCGCCGGCCTCGTGATTTGGCGCGATGCCGCCGGTGATGATCATCCCCACCCCGCCGCGCGCCCGTTCGGCGAAGAAGGCCGCCATGCGCTCAAACCCGCCTTCGATATCCTCAAGGCCGGTGTGCATCGATCCCATCAGGATGCGATTCTTGAGGCTGGTAAAGCCCAGGTCGAGCGGGGAGAAGGTGAGTGGGTATTTTGCGTGAGCCATGGCGGTGAGGCTATCAGTGGGCGGTGGGGGCGTCACCCTTCCTCAAATGTGCAGGGGCCGGCTTGCAGAGCGCAGCCGACGAGACCGCTGGAGGGTCAAGGGAAGGAAGCAAGTGCGCGGCAAAGCCGCGCTCTCGGACGGCGCTCGCGGCGCTGCGATTTGGTGCCCCTGGCCGGACTCGAACCAGCACGGATTTCTCCACTCGATTTTGAGTCGAGCGCGTCTACCAATTTCACCACAGGGGCAGTGCGGCGCCGGTTAGCGCATGGCGCGGACAAGAGCAACAGGCCCGAGCAATGGGCGATTCCCCCGCACGCCTGCGAAACATGATGCATTCGCGCAACAGTCTTGCGCCTCGTTGTCGCAGCGCAACACAATTGGGCGATTCCGCCCTTCCCGCAGTGTAACAATTTCGCCATGAAGCAGGTTTTCAACCGCAAATAAGGGGCTCTCATGCGTTCATTCATCCTCGCCGGGGCATCCGCTCTGGCTATCGCTGCTTCGCCGGCGTTCGCTGCTGAAGATCAGGAAACCAAGGTCGCACAAGGCGCCGCCGAAGAGGCCGCCGCTGAAATGATGGTGGTCACCGGTTCGCGCATCGCGCGTGAGAATATCGATGCCACCGTGCCGATCACCTCGCTGAGCGCGGCTGAACTGCTGCAGAACGGCAGTGTGAACGTTGGTGACCGTCTGGCCCTGCTGCCGCAATTCCGCCCAACCTTCACCAGCCAGAACAGCGGCCGCTTCATCGGCACCGCCGGCCTGTCGATCCTCGATCTGCGTGGCCAGGGCACCGCCCGCACGCTGGTGCTGCAGAATGGCCTGCGCCACGTCACTTCGCAGCCGGGCGCTGCCACGGTTGACGTGTCGACCATCCCGGTTGACCTCTCATCGAGCGCGTCGACATCGTCACCGGCGGCAACTCGTCGGTTTATGGTTCGGACGCCATCGCCGGTGTCGTCAACTTCGTGCTGAAGCGCGATTTCGAAGGCATCATGGGCCGCGCCCAGGCTGGCATCTCGTCGCGTGGTGATTCGGCCCAATATCTGGCCACCATCACCGCCGGCAAGAACTTCGCCGACGGTCGTGGCAACATCGCCGTGTCGTTGGAATACAACAAGAGCGATCCGCTGTTCTTTGCTGATCGCCCCAACACTGGCGCGGTCACCGGCCGTTCGCAGTTCCAGCTTGTGGAAGACACAGCTGGTGAGCCGGCGGCGGGTAACGGCACTTCCGATACCCAGTTCATCACCGGCCTCAAGAACATCGGCATCTCCACCGGCGGTGCCTACACTTCGACTTGCCAGGGCGTTGCTCCCGGTGCCCGCGCCACGCTGAACTGCGGCGGCGTCTTCAACGTTGCCGGCACGTCGCAGTTCGGCAACGTGTTCGTGTTCAACCCGGATGGCACGCTGGTGCGCAACAACGTGCAACGCGATTTCCGTCCGTTCGGTTCGGGCAACGGCCTGGGTGGCCTTGGCTCAACCCTGCGTGAAACCGGCCTGATGCAGATCGGCAACACCCGCTATGCCGCCAACCTGATTGGCAGCTTCGAAGTCTCGGACGCGTTCCGCCCCTATTTCGAAGCCAAGTGGGTGCGCACCGAATCGCTGCAGGAAGGCCAGCCGACCTTCTCGTCGGGCGCCCTGAACCCGACGCTGAACATCAGCAACCCGTTCCTGACCCAGCAGGCGCGTGACCTGCTGACCACCAGCCTGCCGGCCAGCGGCAATTTCACCATCAGCCGCTTCAACATCGATTTCGGTGGCCGCGGTGAAAACCACAGCCGTGAATTGTTCCGCGCCGTCGTCGGTGCCCAGGGCAGCTTCATGGACACCTGGAGCTACAACGTCGCCTTCAACTATGGCCGCGTTGAAACCTTCTATCAGACCCGCGGCAACGTGCACCTGGCCCGCTTCACCAACGCGGTGAACGCCGTGCGCAATACCGCCGGCCAGATCGTTTGCTCGATCAACAATGATGCCAGCACCACCAACGACGATCCGGCCTGCCGCCCGATCAACCTGTTCGGCCTGGGTGCCCCGCAAGCCGACGCGCTGGCCTATGTAGGCCACACGTCGAGCCGCAAGCAGTGGTCTGAACAGTTCAACGCCATCGCCACCGTTTCGGGCGATTCGAGCAAGCTGTTCGAACTGCCCGGTGGCCCGGTTGGCTTCTCGATCGGCGGCGAATGGCGCCAGGAGCGCAGCTTCTCGGCGTTCGACGATGTCACCCGCACCGGCCAGACCTTCCTGAACTCCATCGCGACGTTCAACCCGCCGCGTCTGGACGTCTGGGAAGCCTTTGGCGAAGTCCGCCTGCCCATCCTGAAGGATGTTCCCTTCTTCAAGGAACTCACCGTGGAAGCGGCCGGCCGCGTGTCGAACTATTCGGCGGGCAACACCGGCACCGTGTACTCCTACAACGTGGGCGGCATCTGGCGCCCGGTTGATGATGTGCGCATCCGCGCCAACTACGGCCGCGCTATCCGCGCACCGACGCAGAGCGACCTGTTCGCTGCCCAGTCGCAGACCTTCCTCAACGGTTTGGCTGATCCCTGCGGCGTGCAGAACATCAACAACAACCCGAACCGGGTTGCCAACTGCCGCGCTGCCGGTGTGCCCACCACGCAGACCTTTGGTGGTGTGACGCTGCCGTTCCGCAACGAGCCCTCGTCCGGCATCTCGGGCCTGAACGGCGGCAACCCCGGCCTGTTCGCCGAAAAGTCGGACAGCTGGACCGTGGGCATGGTGTACACCCCGTCCTACCTGCCGGGCTTCGTCGCCAGCGTTGACTTCTATCGCATCTCGCTGACCGATGCGATCAACACGGTGGGCGCGCAGACCGTCATCAACCAGTGCTATGACGATCCGGGCGGCATAAACAACCCGTTCTGCGCTGCGATCTTCCGCAACCCGGATGGCACCTTCCGTGGCCAGTCGAACATCCGCCACAACGGCCAGGAGTTTCCGCTCACGGCCACCGGCGCGTCCTTCATCCAGGGTCCGTTCAACTATGCCCGTCAGCTGACCAAGGGCATCGACTTCGACGCCGCTTACACCCACAGCTTTGGTGAGGATTGGCGCCTGAACGTGCGGGCACTGGCTTCGCTGCTGCTGAAGCGCCACACCTACACCTCGATCACCCAGCCGAACTTCCTGACCCGCGAGCATGGCACGCTGGGCAACCCGGAACTCAACGGCCAGTTGAACGTGACTGTGGGCTACAAGGGCTTCGATCTGCTCTACAGCTTCCGCTATCTTAGCAAGCAGACCATCGGCGACTGGCGTGACCAGAACGTGGAACAGACCCGCGCGCCGACCAATGCTGATCGCTTCCCGATCGTGCGTTACCCGGCCATCACCTATTCGGACGTGCGTTTCACGGCCAAGGTGTACAAGGGTATCTCGGCCTACGTGGGTGTGGACAACATCTTCGACCAGCTGCCGCCGCTGGACCTGATCCTGGGCGACGGCGCCGGCTCGGCGATCTACACCAACACCGGCCGCTTCTTCTATGGCGGTGTGCAGGTGAAGTTCTGATCGCCTGATCAACCACGAATGAGCGGGGGGCCGGTGGCAACATCGGCCCCCTTCTTTTTTTGACAATCCTGCGGCCCGGCCGCATGGGATGCGCCATGCGACCACCCCGCAAACCCCCAGGTTCCAAACCACCTGCCGGCAAACGCCCGGCCGGCCCCTCCGGCCCCAAAACGGGTCAGCGCGCGCCCACCCGCTCTGGCCCCCGCTCTGATCAACGTCCGCCTGGCGCCCCGCCGCTCTCGCGCCGTGACCAACGCGCTGCGGGCTGGAGCGACCGCCGAGAGCGCGCCGAAACCGACGAGCGCGCCCCACGTGGCGACCGCCCACAGCGTGACGATCGCTCGCCGCGGCCGGCCCGTTCCGAACGTCCGGCACGCGCAGAGCGCAGCGAGCGCCCGCAGCGCAGCGGCCGCCCGGACCGGACCGAAGGCCACCAACGCGCTGAGCGCCCTGACCGGGCCGACGGCCCCCAACGCGCTGAGCGCCCTGACCGGGCCGACGGCCCCCAACGCGGCGAAGGCCCACCCAGAGGTGCACGGCCAAACCTGCGCGACCGTCCGGCCCGCACCGAACGTCCGCAGCGCGGCGAACGCCCTGCCCGGGCCGCCTCTGGCCCCGGCAAGCCGGCGCCGCGCGCCGAACAACCGCGCGTCAAGCGGGGCCCGGCGCCCGTATGGCAAACCGAAGTGGCGGCGCAGCGCATTGCCAAGGCGTTGGCCCGCGCCGGCGTTGGTTCGCGACGCGATATCGAACGCATGATCGCCGAAGGCCGCATCGCCATCGATGGAGAAGTGCTCACCTCGCCGGCGCTCAACATCACCAATCTGGCCAACGTTACCGTGGATGGCGAACCCGTGGCCGGCATCGCGCCCGCCAAGCTCTATCGCTTCCACAAGCCTGCCGGTTTCTTGACCGCTGCGCGCGATCCCGCCGGACGGCCGACGATCATGGATATACTGCCCCCCGGCTTGCCGCGCGTCTTCCCCGTTGGCCGGCTCGACATGAACACCGAAGGCCTGCTGCTGCTCACCACCGATGGCGAGCTGAAGCGCGCGCTCGAACTGCCGTCTTCCGGCGTGCCGCGTGTCTATCGCGTGCGTGCCTTTGGTGAAGTCACCCAAGCCGCGCTGGAAAGCCTGGCGGATGGCGTCACGATCGATGGCGTTCATTACGGCTCGATCCTGGCGGATATCGAGCGCAAGACCGGCCATAATCTCTGGCTGATCGTCACGATCCGCGAAGGCAAGAACCGCGAAGTGCGCCGCGTGCTGGAACATGTCGGGCTGCAGGTGAACCGGCTGATCCGTGTTGCCTATGGCCCGATCGGCCTGGATGATCTGCCGCCGCGCATGGCCGATGAAATCCCCGATTCCGATGTGGCCCTGTTGAAAGCGATGCTGAAAGCCACCAAAACGGAGCCGCGCTGATGCGCATCATCTCTGGGCGCTGGCGGGGCCGCGCCCTGAAAGCCCCGGCCGGGGAATCGACCAGGCCGACCAGCGACCGCGCCCGCGAAGCAATCTTTTCGATGCTGACCAGCCGGCTCGGCACCTTTGAAGACCTGGACGTGCTCGACCTGTTCGCCGGCACCGGCGCACTGGGGATCGAAGCGCTGTCGCGCGGTGCCGGCACGGCCTGCTTCATCGATAACGACGCCGCCGCCGTGAAGGCCATCCGCGCCAATCTCGCCGCCATGGGCGCCACCGGCGATGTGCGGCAAAGCCCGGTTGCCAGCATCGGCGGCGCACCGCGCGCACATCACCTCGTTTTCCTTGATCCGCCCTATGGCCTTGGCCTTGCCGACCCGGCGCTCAGCCATCTCCACGAACGCGGCTGGATCGCGCCGGGCGCGCTGGTCAGCGTCGAGACGGCCGCGGCCGACCCCCTCACCTGCGATTGGGAACGCGTCGTCGAACGCCGCTTCGGCAAGGCGCTTGTGCGCCTGCTGCGCGCACCCGCCTGATTAATCTGCCCGATCTCGTGCGCGGGGATAGGTGCCAATAATCTTCACCCAGTTGGTGAAGAAGGCCAGTTCCTCCAGCGCCCGTGCCACCGGCGGTTCCACCGGGGATCCATCGATCTCTGCATAGAACTCCGCCTGAGAAAACTTGCCGTCGCGCAGGTATGATTCCAGCTTCGTCATGTTCACGCCATTGGTGGCAAAGCCGCCCAGCGCCTTGAACAGCGCCGCCGGCACCGAACGCACCTCGAAATTGAAACTGGTCATCGCTGGCAGCCCCAGCGGCGGCACCACGGACTCCCGGCTCAACACCACGAAACGCGTGGTGTTGTGATCTTCATCCTCTACCCCTTCGGCAAGGATGTTCAGCCCATAAAGCTCACCCGCCAGCCGGCTGGCAATCGCACCCACACGGGCATCGCCTTCGCCTGCCACGGCAGCTGCACCGGCCGCCGTATCAAAAAACTGCACTGGCGCGATGCCCCACGCCCGCAAATGGCGGCGTACCTGGCCCAGTGCCTGAGGATGGCTCTTCACCTCCCGCAGCGCCGCCTTGTCGCCCAGCCCCAGCAGGCAATGGCGCACCCGCACGAAATGCTCGCCAATGATGGACAGGCCGGATTCAGGCAGCAGGAAGTGGATATCGGCCACCCGGCCATGCAGGCTGTTTTCAATCGGAATCATCGCCACGCCGGCGCGGCCGGACTGCACGGCTTCTATGGCATCTTCAAAGCTGGCGCAGGGCAAGGGCAACCGATCCGGGAACGCTTCCCGCACCGCCTGGTGGCTGTAAGCACCGGGCGCCCCCTGAAACGCCACGGCCTGTTCCGGCGCCGCGGCCGCTGCCGCCGCCATGCGATCAACCAGTATCTGGGCCAGGTTCGGATAGCTGCTCGTCATGTCCGTTCGTTATGATAGTGCGCTGCAACAAGCAAATGCTTGCGAGGCGGCGCGCAATTGCCTAATCGCTGCCTCAGGAAGGCGCAGGCCGGGTTCATCCCGTGGGCAGCCGCGCGCACATTGGAGCTTCGACGTGGACAGCTTTGAGTGGAACAAGATTTTCGGTGGCGTGCTGGCAGGATTGGTGGCCGTGCTCGGCGTGTCGATCACCAGCGACATGATGTTTGCTCGCCACCTGCCTGAAAAGCCTGGCTATGAAGTGGCCGGCGCCGAAGAAGCCCCGGCCGCAGGCGCTGCCGCCGCCGAAGCCGAAAAGCCGGCCGCTTTCTATCTGGCCAGCGCCGATGTCGCCAAGGGCGAAGCCGTGTTCAAGAAATGCGCCGCCTGTCACAACGTCGATCCCGGCGGAGCCAACGGCACCGGCCCGGCCCTGCATGGCGTTGTTGGCCGCCCGATCGCCGCCGCCGCCGGCTTCAGCTATTCCGATGCCCTGTCGGGTATGAAGGGCAAGAATTGGGATTGGGACAATCTGTGGGGCTGGCTGAAGAGCCCGAAGGCCTTCATGGCCGGCAACAAGATGAGCTTTGCCGGTATCACCAAGCCGGAAGACCGCGCCGCCGTCATCGCCTATCTGAACTCCAAGAGCGCCAGCCCGCTGCCGCTGCCCGCCGCCCCGGCCGAGGAAGCCCCGGCTGCGGAAGCAGCGCCTGCTGCGGAAGAAGCGGCTCCGGTTGCCGACGCGGCCGCCAAGTAAGCGCCTTCACTTGAAATCAGGGGCGGTGGTCAGTCATGGCCGCCGCCCCTTTTTCATGCGCTCTATTCAGAAGTAGCGGGCCTCCGGCGGGCAGGGACTCGTCCCTGCACCCGTTGGTTTTCGGGCGGCCCTTTCCCCCAGTAAACCCCGTCACGCTGGCGCAGGCCAGCATCCATCGCCTCGCGAGCGCACAAACGGCCACAATTGGCTCCTACCCCAACGTGGATGCTGGCCTGCGCCAGCATGACAGGTAGACGAGCGATATCGCCCCAGTTGCAGACATTGGAAGGGGCGCTAATCTGCGGTCATGAATTGCAATCCCACTTACGTTGCATTGTTGAACGAGGTCTGCGTTGGCCTCGGTTTTTGCGGTTCGGTCGCTGATGGCGAACCGTTGCACGTAGACCAGTTCATTCCAGAAAGCGGAGCCTTAAGCGCTGATCAGTTCGTCAACTGGGTGTTTAGAGCCGAAGGTATGGAGCCGGAGGGGGACGACGCCCAGAAGCACACACAGAGCGTTCGAGAAGCGTTCGTCCGGCACATGGGTGCCAATGTGGTGGACGCGGCTAGCCTCAAGTGAGGGTCTCGGCCCAACGTCCGCTAACCACCCCAAAGCCGCCACTATGCGTCGGCCAAAAACAAACGGGTGCAGGGACGAGTCCCTGCCCGCCGGAGGCCCCCTTCCTCACAGCCCGTAATGCGCCTTCACGATCGCCCAGCCTTCTTCCGCCGTTTCGACGAAGTGGAACAGCTTCAGGTCATCCGGTGCGATCACGCCTTCTTCGGCCAGCGCTTCGAAATTCACCACGCGGTTCCAGAAGTCGCGGCCATAGAGCAGGATCGGCAGCGGCGCGACCTTGCCGGTTTGCACCAGGGTGAGCAGTTCGAAGAACTCATCGAACGTGCCGAAGCCACCGGGGAACACCGCCACCGCCTTGGCGCGCATCAGGAAGTGCATCTTGCGCAACGCGAAATAGTGGAACTGGAACGACAGACCCGGCGTCACATAGGGATTGGGCACCTGTTCGTGCGGCAGCACGATGTTCATGCCCAATGATGGCGCGCCGCTTTCCCAGGCGCCGCGGTTGGCGGCTTCCATGATCGAAGGGCCACCGCCCGAGCAGACCGTGAAGCAGCGCTCTCCGTCCTTGCAGAAAGTGGAGACCTTCACGGCCAACTCGCGGGCCACATCGTAATATTGGGCGTTGCGGGCCAGGCGCGCGGCGACGGCCTTGCGTTCCGGGGTTTCGGCTGCGGCGATCAGCGCCGGGGCTTCTTCCGGTGACGGGATGCGAGCCGATCCGTAAAACACGAACGTGCTGTGGATATCGGCTTCGGCAAGCAACACTTCCGGTTTCATCAGTTCCAATTGGAAGCGCACCGGGCGCAGATCCTCGCGCAGCAGGAAATCGGCATCCTGAAAGGCCAGTCGATAGGCGGGGTGCTCTGTTTGCGGCACAGCGGTGGGCGTGTTGCCCAACTTCGCATCTTCTTCGGCGGTCGGAAAAATACTTTGTGGCACACTAGGCGGAACCGGCGGGTTCATAATCTTCTTCTTTCTTCACAAAACGGCTGAGGCCCATAAGGCAGCCGGCCGGGCTTGTCACGCCTGTTCGTTGAGGCCCAGCGCTGCGGTGGCTTCGACCACGCTGTTGGTGCGCCACGCCATGTCGTTTTGCAGATGGGCGTGGGTAGGGATGTGAAATAAGCCGAGATCGAGGCCCTTCAGACACAATTCGGCGGCGCGTTCGGGCATGATGATTCCCATGTCTGCCGGCCAGCGCGCGGGATCGTCGCCCAGCCCCGGCGCCGTCATGCCCGTATAAACCCCGCCGGGCAGCAGCACATGCACATCCAGCGGCTTGCCGGCGTTGCGGCTTTCGGTCGCCAGCCATTCGGCCAGGATCAGCACGCCATGTTTGGACGCCGCATAGAGCCCGTTGCCGAAATTCTGGATCGATGGCGGCAATGACAGGCTGTTTTCCGAACCCGTGATCACGATCCGCGCCCGCCAGCCGCCGGCTTCGGCTGCCTGCACCAGCGCCTGCGCCAGCCGCGTTGGCCCCAGCATGTTGATTTCCCACAGCCGCGCCAGGCCGGCATCATCCAGATCGGCCTTCAACAGCCGCCGCCGATAACCGATGCCGGCATTGGCGAACACCGCATCCAGCCGGCCATGGCGAGCGACGAGTTGCGCCAGGGCCGCCGGACCGGCCGCACCATCGGCCAGATCGAGCACCAGCGCCTCGCCGTCGCAAAGCGCCGCCGTTTCAGCGACGCCTTCCGCATTGATGTCCGCCGCCGTTACCAGCGCGCCGCGCCCGGCCAACTGCACCGCCAGCGCCCGCCCGATACCGCTGGCCGCGCCGGTGATCAGCACATGTTGCCCGGTCCAGTCGATCATCCCCAGTTTCCTCTTTGCGGTTGGATTGACGAGACGCCAACGCCGGTGCGAGGTCAATGCCCGGCCGACACCAGGGAGAATGCATGATTGACCGCCGCATGCTCATGACCGGCCTGCCGCTCCTTGCCGCTGCCGCGCCGGACCGCTTCGCCGCCCTGCGCCGCGCCATTCCGCAGATCGAGCGCAGCGCTGGCGGCCCCATCGGCATATCGCTGCTCGACACTCACACCGGCGAACGTTTCGGCCACCGCGCCAATGATCGCTTTCCCTTGTGCTCCACCTTCAAGCTGCTGCTCGCTGCCCGGCTGCTGCATGGGGCCGACAAGGGGCAATGGGCGATGAGCGAGCGCCTGCCGGTGACCAAGGCGGATATGCTGTTCAACGCGCCGTTCACCGAAAAGCGCATCGGCGGCACAGCCAGCCTGCTGGAACTGGCCCAGGCGATGGCCGTGCTATCCGACAATCCCGCCGCCAATATCGCGTTGGCGAAGGTGGGCGGCCCGGCGGCGCTCACGGCCTGGCTGCGTTCCGTTGGCGACACCGTTACCCGGTTCGACCGCAACGAGCCGGAGATGAACAACGAAACCCCCGGCGATCCGCGCGACACCACCACGCCGGCCGCCATGCTGGCCACGTCGCGGGCATTGGTGGAAGGCCGCATCCTCTCCCCGGCAGCGCGCAAAACGCTCTTCGGCTGGATGCAGGCCAGCAAAACCGCCGACACCATGATCCGCGCCGCGCTGCCGCCGGGCTGGCAGGAAGCCAACAAGACCGGCGCCGGTAGCTGGCGCGCCCGCAACATCGTTTCGGTGATCACCCCGCCCGGTCGCAAGCCGATCTGGGTCGCGGCCTATCTGTTCGCCGGGAAATCCGAACTGGCCGAACGCAACCGCCAGTTCGTACCGCTGGGCCGGGCCATCGTCGAGTCGGTTGGTTGAAGCCGTGCCCGCGCATCCACGGTAAATCCGAAACCGCTTGACCCCACGGCCCAAAGCCCTATCCCCGGCGGCGGGCCACGCCGTCCCAACGCGGCGCGCGCTCTCTGTGAGGAGAGAACATGACTGCCAAACCGACCGCGCTTCCGGCGCGCCCGCATTTTTCGTCCGGTCCTTGCGCCAAGCGCCCTGGCTGGAGCCCCGAACAGCTCGACATTGGTTCCCTTGGCCGCTCGCATCGGTCAAAGCTCGGCAAGGCGCGCCTGAAGCACGCCATCGACTTGACCCGCAAGCTGCTCGGCATCCCTGACACGCACCGCATCGGCATCGTGCCGGCCAGCGACACCGGTGCCTATGAATTGGCGATGTGGACGATGCTGGGCGCCCGCCCCGTTACCGCCATCGCCTGGGAAAGCTTTGGCGAAGGCTGGGTGACCGATGCTGCCAAGCAGCTCAAGCTCAACCCCACCGTCATCACCGCCCCCTATGGCGAACTGCCCGATCTAGCCGCTGTCGACTTCAGCAACGATGTGCTGTTCACCGCCAACGGCACCACGTCCGGCGTGCGCGTCCCCAATTATGATTGGGTGCCGTCCAACCGCGAGGGCCTGACCTTCGCCGATGCCACCTCCGCCGTGTTCGCGCAGGACGTCGATTGGGACAAGGTCGATGTGCTCACTTACTCGTGGCAGAAGGTGCTGGGCGGCGAAGGCGGCCACGGCATGCTCATCCTCGGCCCGCGTGCTGTCGAGCGGCTGGAGAGCTACACCCCTGCCTGGCCGCTGCCCAAGATCTTCCGCCTCGTCTCCAAGGGCAAGCTGACCGAAGGCATCTTCGTCGGCGAAACCATCAACACGCCCTCCATGCTGGCCGTCGAAGATTATATCGACGCGCTGGAATGGGCCGATGGCCTTGGCGGTCTTGATGCGTTGAAGGCCCGCGCCGATGCCAACGCCGCCGCGCTCGACGCCTGGGTGCAGTCGCGCCCGTGGGTCGAACATCTGGCCAAGGATGCAGCCTCGCGGTCGAACACGTCAGTCTGCCTCGTCCTCCCCGGCCTTGCCGAAGAGCAGGTGAAGGCGATCGTCAGCCTCCTCGAAAAGGAGAAGGCCGCCTATGACATCGGCGCCTATCGCGACGCCCCGGCCGGCCTGCGCATCTGGTGCGGCGCCACCGTCGACACCGCTGACGTGGTCGCGCTGACCCATTGGCTCGATTGGGCCCACGCCGAGGTGACGGCGGCCTGAGCGGCTGCCGTCCCTTCCGCCCTCTTCCCGGCCCCGACGCCGGACTCACATTCCCGGAGCAACACCCCATGCCCACCACCCGTACCCCCAAAGTCCTCATTTCCGATCAGATGTCGCCCAAGGCCGCCGAAATCTTCCGCGCCCGCGGCATCGAAGTGGACGAAATCACCGGCCTGTCAAAAGACGAGCTGATCAAGATCATCGGCAATTATGATGGCCTCGCCATCCGTTCCTCCACCAAGGTCACCAAAGAGGTGCTCGCCGCCGCCACCAATCTGAAGGTGGTGGGCCGCGCTGGCATCGGGGTGGACAATGTAGACATCCCGGCCGCTTCGGCGCTCGGCGTCGTCGTGATGAACACGCCGTTCGGCAACAGCATCACCACCGCCGAACACGCCATCGCGCTCATGTTTGCACTGGCCCGCCAACTGCCCGAAGCCGACGCCTCCACCCAGGCCGGCAAGTGGGAAAAGAACCGCTTCATGGGCGTGGAAATGACGGCGAAAACGCTCGGCCTCATTGGCGCCGGCAACATCGGCAGCATCGTCGCTGATCGCGCGCTGGGCCTGAAGATGAAGGTGATCGCCTTCGATCCCTTCCTCACCCCGGAACGCGCCGAGCATATGGGCGTGACCAAGGTGACGCTGGACGAGCTGCTGGCCGGTGCCGATTTCATCAGCCTGCACACGCCACTGACTGACAGCACCCGCAACATCCTGAGCCGCGAAAATCTGCTGAAGTGCAAGCCGGGCATCCGCATCGTCAATTGCGCCCGCGGCGGCCTTATTGACGAAGTGGCCCTCAAGGAACTGCTCGACAGCGGCCACATCGCCGGCGCCGCGCTCGATGTGTTCCTGGAAGAACCGGCCAAGGCCTCGCCGCTGTTCGGCACGCCCAACTTCGTTTCCACGCCGCACCTTGGTGCATCGACGGACGAAGCCCAGGTGAATGTCGCCATCCAGGTGGCGGAACAGCTCAGCGATTTCCTGCTCACTGGCGGCGTCACCAACGCACTCAACATGCCGTCGCTCAGCGCCGAAGAGGCCCCGCGCCTGAAGCCCTACATGGCGCTGGCCGAACGGCTCGGTAGCCTGGTGGGCCAGCTCGACAACGAAGGCATCAAGTCGGTGCGGGTCGAAGTGGAAGGTGCGGCCGCCCAACTCAACCTGAAGCCGATCACCGCTGCCGTGCTGGCCGGCCTGATGCGCACCCACTCAGACACGGTCAACATGGTCAACGCGCCCTATCTCGCCCGCGAACGCGAGATCGAGATCGCCGAAGTGCGCCACGACCGCGAAACCGATTATCACACGCTGCTGCGCGTGACGGTGATGACCGCCAGCGGCCCGCGTACCGTGGCCGGCACCCTGTTCGGCAACAGCAAACCGCGCCTCACCGAGATTTTCGGCATCACCGTCGAAGCCGATCTCGCCGGTGACATGCTGTACATCGTCAACGAAGACAAGCCGGGCTTCATCGGTCGCCTTGGGTCTGCGCTCGGCGGGTCAGACGTGAACATCGGCACCTTCCACCTTGGCCGCCGCGATGCCGGTGACGAGGCCGTGCTGCTGCTCAGCGTCGACAACGCCATCCCCAACGCGCTGCTCACCACCATCCGCGCCCTGCCCGGCGTGAAGGTGGCCAGCGCGCTGCGGTTCGTGTGATGGCTGGCGGGGAGGAAGCGCTTGCTGCCCTCCCCGCTTGCCGCTAACCGCCTCCCCATGACAAGTTTCGGCCTCCTCCCCGAAGGGTTGCGCGATCGGCTGCCGCCGCAAGCCCAAGCCCTTGCCAGCCTGGTGCGCACCCTCACCGATGTCTGCGCCGCCCATGGCTATGAACGGGTGGCGCCGCCGCTGATCGAATATGAAGCCAGCCTGGCCAGCGGCAGCAGCCGCGAACGCCTGCGCTTCACCGATCCTGTCTCCCAGATGACGCTGGCGCTGCGGTCCGACATCACCGGACAGGTGGGCCGTATCGCCGTTACCCGCCTTGCCGGGCAGGCCCGCCCGCTGCGGCTGATGTATGCTGGGCAGGTCGCGCGCGTGCGCGGAGACCAGCTTTCGCCCGAACGCGAACGCACCCAGGCCGGCGCCGAATTGATCGGCAGCGACAGCCCCGCCGCCGCCGCCGAAGTGCTGGCTGTCGCCGTGGAAGCGCTCACCGCCACCGGCCTCACCGGGCTTTCGGTCGATCTCACCATGCCAACGCTGGTTGCCGATCTCGCCGCCGCCGGCTGGTCGCCGGGCAATGCGTCGCTCAGCGACGTGCAGGCGTGGCTGGATGGCAAGGATGTCGGCGCGTTGCGGGCGGCTGGCGCAGACCAGTTTGTGCCGCTGATTGCTGCTGCCGGGCCGGTGCGCGCAGCGCTGGCGGCATTGAAGCAGCTTGATCTGCCTGATGCCGTGCTGGCGCGACTGGACGCGATCGCCGCGCTGGCGAATGGCCTGAACGGCGTCTCCGTCACACTTGACCCCACTGAGCGCCATGGCTTTGAATATCAGACCTGGCTGGGCTTCTCGCTGTTCGGCGCTGGCCTGATGGCCGAAGTCGGCCGCGGCGGCGCCTATACGGTGGCTGGCGGCGAGGCGGCCATTGGCTTCTCGCTCTATGTCGATGGGCTGGTTGATCTCGGCCTGGGCCAGGAAGCCCGCACCCGCGTGTTGCTGCCGGTTGGCACCCCGGCCGACGTCGGATCGCAACTCCGCCAGCAGGGCTGGATCACGGTTGCCGCGCTGGAAAGCGGCGCGGATGCCGGCGCGCTGAATTGCAGCCACATTTTTGCCGACGGCGCGGTGCGGCCCGCATGAGCTGGGCGCTGCGTTTCGCGGTGAACCGCGCCGAAGCCGAATCCCTGCCCGACCTGTTCGAGTTGATGGACGAGCCGCCAACGCTGAACGTCGAGGAACCCGACCCGTCCAAACCCGATGATTGGGTGTTGACCGCCTATTTCGCGGATGAACCGGATGCCGCGTCGGTCGATCTGATCGTCGGTCTGTTCGCGTCTGCCAGCAATCCGGTGCTGGAAGCGCTGCCGGAAGCCGACTGGACCACCATGTCGCAGCGCGACCTGGCCCCGGTGCGGGCCGGGCGCTTCATCATCCACACCGCCGATCATGCCGATGCGGTGCGCATCGGCGATTGGGCCTTCCGCATCGAAGCTGGCCTGGCCTTCGGCACTGGCCAGCATGCCACCACGCACGGTTGCATGGCGGCAATTGCGCGCCTGAAAAAAATGCGTGATTTCAAGAATATCGCCGATATCGGCACTGGCACTGGTGTGCTGGCCATGGCAGCTTTACAGGCCAATCGCAGCGCGCGGGCCATTGCCAGTGATATCGATCCGATCGCCATCGACGTGGCGGCGGAAAATCTGGCGCTGAACCATTTTGTCGCAGGTGCATGTGCAGGGCGCATGGCTCTGGCGGTTTGCCCTGGGCTTGCCGCCCCGGCGCTGCGCAATCGTGCGCCCTATGATCTGGTGCTGGCCAACATCTTGGCGCCGCCGCTCATTGCGCTGGCGCGGGACATGGCGCGGGTGATCGCGCCCGGCGGTGTGCTGGTGATGGCGGGGCTTCTCCACCACCAGCAACGCGCCGTCGCCAACGCCTATCGCCGGCACGGGTTGGTGCCGGCGTGGCCGATGGACCGCAGGGCGGAATGGCCCTGCCTGGTTCTGACGAAGAAAGAGGTGCAAGCCTAACGGCTTGCGCCTGTTCAACGCGCCTTAAAGCGCGTGGAACAGACGGGCTTCGACCGCAGCGGGCGTCAGCATGATGCGACGCTTGCGGATCGGCAGGGGGCGGACCGGGGCCAGAACTTCGGCAACCGGAACAGCGCGCACCTGCGGTTCAAATTCAGTCGATACGACTTTCATTGGTACGCTCCTGTTGATGAGCCGGGCCAATTCCCGGCTGACAAGAGCTGTAATAAGACTGTCACACGCTTTTGTGCAGTGCAGCAGATCGGGCATCAGCCATGCACTGAACGCATGGGTTACAACGAAGCAGGACTCAGTTCAGCGCTTGGGCAAGGGCTGGTTGATCGCGTCCTCGATCTGGCTGGGCAGATGCGGAACCGGCGCTGCCGGCACGGTCCCATGCAAGGCATGGAACAGCGGCGCGGGAGCCACCGGGGTGAGTTCAACATGGAAAGCCTGTGGCTTGGCTTCGTCCACCGGCAATCCGTTGGCTACGGTTTTCATGGGTAGCGCTCCTGTCTGATCAGCGGGGAAATCCCCGACCGCCGGGAGCTGTGGTTGATGCGTCTCAGACCAATCTGCGACGCGGCAGACTCGACGACAGTGATGCAAGTCTACCACGGATCGCGGGCGATTACGCCTCCGATTGCGCCTGGGCCACCAGCGCCAGCCAGCCATCCTCGTCCACCACCTGCACGCCCAGCGCCTGCGCCTTGGCCAGCTTCGATCCCGCCCCCGGCCCGGCGACCAGCAGGCTGGTCTTGGCAGACACGCTGCCGGACGTCTTGGCGCCGAGCAGTTCGGCCTGGGCCTCGGCTTCCTCGCGGGTGCATTTCTCCAGCGCGCCGGTGAACACGATGGTCTTGCCCGAAAGTCCGGTCTGTTTCACCTCCGGCAACGGCTGCGGCGTCACTTCAGCCAGCAGGGCGGCCAGCGTGTCGCGATTGTGCGGTTCGGCGAAGAAATCGATCAGCGCTTCAGCGACAATGGCGCCGATGCCGTTCACCGCCGTCAGCCGATTGACCGCATCCTCGGCTGTTGCTGCGTCCTGCACCGCCTCGGCCGAACGGAAGGCCCGGGCCAGATCGCGCGCCGTCACCTCGCCAACATGGCGGATGCCGAGCGCGAAAAGGAAGCGATCGAGGCTCACGCCTCGCCGCTCGTCGATGGCGGCGAGCAGCTTGTCGACCGACTTTTCCTTGAAACCGGGCAGCGCCAGCAGCGCGTCGCGCCTGTCACGCAGCCGAAACAGTGACACCGGGCCCTCGATCAGCCCCTCGTTGGAGAACAGCTCCAGCCGCTCCGTGCCCAGCCCTTCGATATCGAAGGCATTACGCGACACGAAATGGCGCAGCCGCTCGTGCCGCTGCGCCGGGCAGGTCAGGCCGCCCGTGCAGCGCTTCACCGCGCCATCCTCCTCGCGCACGGCGGTCGAACCGCAGGCTGGGCAATGATCGGGGAAGACGAACGCGGGACCGCGCAGTGCGTCTGAAGGCACCACACCCAACACTTGTGGGATCACATCACCGGCGCGTTGCACCTGCACCCAGTCGCCCACCCGCACATCCAGCCGGGCAATCTCGTCCTCATTGTGCAGCGTGGCGTTGGTAACCACGACGCCCCCCACCGTCACCGGCGCCAGCCGCGCCACGGGCGTGAGCGCACCTGTGCGGCCAACCTGGATATCGATCGCTTCCAGCAGGGTTTCGGCCTTTTCCGCCGGGAATTTGTGCGCCACCGCCCAGCGCGGCGAGCGCGCCACCTGGCCCAGCCGCTCCTGCCAATCCAGCCGCTCCACCTTGTAAACAACGCCGTCGATATCAAAGGGCAAGTCGGCGCGACGGCGTTCCAGATCGGCGGTGAAGGCGAGGCATTGCTCCATCGTGGCATCGCCCACGGCCAAGCTACCCGTGTCGAAGCCCCAGCCGGCAATGGCAGCGGTCACATCGCTCTGGGTGCTGCCCGGCATGGCGCTCATCTCGCCCCAGCCATGGACGATGAAGGCCAGCGGCCGGCTGGCGCTGATTGCCGGGTCCAACTGGCGCAACGAGCCGGCCGCCGCATTGCGCGGATTGGCGAAGATCTTGGCGCTCGCTTGCGCCTGCCGCTCGTTCAGCGCCGCAAAACCGGCCTTCGACATGTAGATTTCGCCGCGCACCTCGGCCACGGCCGGCGCAGCTTCCGGCAGCATGTGTGCCAGCCCGGAAACATGGGCAAGATTGGCCGTCACCTCTTCCCCCACCGCGCCATCGCCGCGGGTGGCAGCGTGCATCAGCCGGCCATTTTCAAACCGCATCGCGCAAGACAGCCCGTCGATCTTGGCTTCGGCGCGCAGGCGCACGTCGGCCTCTTCGGGCAAGTTCAGGAAACGCTTCACGCGCCCCACGAACTCGCGGGCTTCCTCGTCGCTGAACACATTGTCCAGGCTCAGCATCGGCTTGCTGTGCGTGATCTTGGCAAAGCCTGCCGCCGGCTTGGAACCCACTCGGAAGCTGGGCGAATCGCTGCGCACCAGGTGCGGAAAGGCCGCTTCGATCGCGGCATTGCGCTGCACCAGCGCATCATAATCCGCGTCCGAAATCCTGGGCGCGTCCTTCTGGTAATAGGCCTCGCTGTGATGGGCGATGGCTTCAGCCAGCCGCGCCAGTTCGGCGGCAGCATCGGACTCGGTAACGGGCAGCGTGTCGGTCATGCGTGCTGCCATATCACGCAAAAAGGGCGGGAGAAGCCCCCCGCCCTTTCGCAACACATCGCCAGATCGGATTTAGAACTTAAACCCGACCATCACGTTCCACGTGCGCGGATCGCCGTAGTAAACCGTCTGGATATTGCCCACCGAGCTGAACTCCTGCCCATCGGTGCGATAACGCTCGTCGCCCAGGTTCTTCACGCCGCCCTGCACATACCAGCGACCACCATCGGCATCGAAGCGCACATAGGCGTTGGCCAGCCAATAACCCGGCTCCACCAGCCCCGGCCGGTTGTCGATGCTGAGGAAATGCTTGTCCACGAACCGCGCATCGCCGCCCAGCGTGATGCTGCCAGCGTCGCCCACCGGGATACGATAATCCGTGCCCAGCGTCAGGGTCAGCGGCGGCGCGAACGCCGGGCGGCACGTCACTTCGGCGCCCGTCGGGTTGCAGCTGAA
This sequence comes from Sphingomonadales bacterium, assembly GCA_027485735.1. Lineage (GTDB taxonomy): Bacteria > Pseudomonadota > Alphaproteobacteria > Sphingomonadales > Sphingomonadaceae > Sandarakinorhabdus. The sequence continues at coordinate 19,293 of JAIXQM010000218.1, forward strand.
CGCCGGCGCGCGGCGGCCATCGTTGAACTCGGCATAGCGCGCGTTCAGATATCCGGCGTTCATCCGCAGGTTCCAGTATTTGGTCGGCTTCAACGCTGCTTCCAGCTCGACGCCCCAAATCGACAGCCGTCCAGCGTTCAGTACCGGGAAGGCCGCGACCGAACCGCCGCCCACCCGCGCCTGGAAATCGCGGAAATCGCTGTAGAACACCGTGCCCGACAGATACACGCGGCCATCGAGGAAGCTGCCCTTGGCGCCGCCTTCATAGGTCCACACGGTTTCGGGGCGGAAGGTGGTGACGATAGTGGGCACGCCGTTCACCGTCTGGGTCAGGTCTGCAACGCCATTGGCGCGGCCATTGAAGCCCCCCGATTTGAAGCCGCGCGACGCCGAGACATAGATCTGGCTGTTGGCATCGGGTTTCCACGCCAGGTTCACGCTTGGCGTCCAGGCATCATATTCCACCTGGTTATCCAGATTGAACGGCGCCGGCAGGCTGCCCGGGAAGCGGAAGGTGAGATTGTTGAGCGCGCCCAGCGTCGACCGGGTGGTCGTCACCCGGTCATAGCGCCGCTCTTCATGCGTATAACGCAGGCCGGCGGTGAGGCTGAGCGCATCGGTCAGCTTGTAGCTGGCCTGGCCGAAGGCGGCATAGCTCTTGGTGTTCTGCTCATCGTCGATCAGCCGCGTAAAGGTCAGCGGCCCGCCCAAGAAGGCAAACAGATCATCGGCATAGGCTTCCTGATGCGAGCGGATATTCTCGTTCAGATAGAACAGGCCGACCACGCCGGAGAAGCGATCGCCGGACCATTTCAGCTGCAGTTCCTGGCTGAACTGGCGCTGATCGATGCCCACGAACACATCGCCCAGTTCAACCTGGGTGGCGTCGATGTCGATGAACAGATCGGGGTCCAGCTTGCGCCAGCTGGTGATGCTCGACAGCGTGATCGTGTCACTGAGCGACCAGTTGGCGGTGAGGTTGAGGCCATAATGATCCAGCCGCTGGCCTTCATCGCCGCGGAAGCTGGTGGACGCCTTGAAATCATAGGCGCCATAGGGCGCCGCCGGCACCAGCACGCGCGCGCCAGTGGCGAAATCGGTCTGTGTCAGCGGCGCGGTGGCATAGCCCAGGGTGAGCGCGTTGCGCTGGCGGTTGTAATCGCCGGAGACAAGGATTTCGAGCGCCTCGGTCGGCTTTGCGCGCAGGATGCCGCGCACCGTCAGGCTGTCGCGATCATTGTACTCGCGGCCCGTGCGCGGATCGGTGACGAGGCCGTCACGCTTGTCCCACTGGCCGGCAAGGCTGAGCGCCAGCTTGTCACCCACCAGCGGGGCCGAGACATAGCCGTTCAGCACGATCTGGTTGTAGCTGCCGTACAGCGCCGAACCGGCGGCCTTCACCACTTCCAGATCCGGCTTGCGCGACACGATGGACAGCGCACCACCGGTGGTGTTCTTGCCATAAAGCGTGCCCTGCGGGCCGCGCAGCACTTCGATCCGCTCCACGTCGAACAGGTTGAGCAGCGCACCCTGGATGCGCGACAGGTAAACGCCGTCCACATAAACGCCCACGGCCGGATCGAAGGTCTGCAACGCGTCGGGCTGGCCAATACCGCGGATGAAGATATTGGCGCTGGCGGCCGAACCGCGGCCCTGCACTAGGTTGAGGTTGGGCGCAGCGGCCTGCAGTCCGGACAAATCAACCGCCTGATATTTCTGCAGATCGGCCTGATTGAAGGCGGTGACGGCCACCGGCACATCGATCAGTCGTTCATCGCGGCGGCGGGCGGAAACGATGATTTCGGCATCATTCGTCACTGCAGCATCGGCGGCGGTTTGCGCAGCAGCCGGCAGACCGGCGATCAGGCTGGCGCTGGCAAACAGCGCGAGACGGAAACGTGTATCGATCATGTGCATTCTCCCCACAGCGGGCGTCTGATTGGCGCCGGTCTTGCGTGACTGTTGGCGATGCAATACTGAAACCTGAACCAGGATTCAACTCTGGATCGCGCAAATGCCGGCTTGACCCGGTGCAGAAGACAGGATTGGGCAGACCTGTGACCGCAACGCCACAACCATCAGAAGCGCTGGCGACAGCCAAGACGCCGCGCACCGAACGGGGCCGCAA
>JAIXQM010000049.1 GCA_027485735.1 Sphingomonadales bacterium
ACCGGCGGGCATTGTGACAGCAACGAACTGCCGGCCAATTATGTCTTTGATCGCCCCGGCATTGCTGATGGGCCTGATGGCGTGCGCCAGAAGGTGCGTGAACTGCACCGGCGCGGCGCCGAAGTGATCAAATATTGCGCCACCGGCGGCGTGTTCTCGATCGGCACCAGCGTTGGCGCCCAGCAATATACCCAGGCCGAAATGAACGCGCTGGTGGATGAAGCGCACATGCTGGGCCTGAAGGTGGCGGCCCATGCCCATGGCGCCAACGGCATCAAGGCCGCGATCCGCGCGGGCGTGGACACGGTGGAACATGTCAGCTTTGCCGATGCCGAAGCCTTTGATCTGGCAAAGAAAGCCGGCACCTGGTTTTCGATGGATATCTACAACGATGATTATATCTTGGCCGAAGGCGCAAAGAACGGCGTGCCGGAATCCAGCCTGGCCAAGGAACGCGAGGTCGGCCTGCGCCAGCGCCAGACCTTCCAGGCGGCGTGGAAGGCCGGCGTGAAGATGGCGTTCGGCAGCGATGCCGGCGTCTATCCGCATGGCGACAATGCCCGCCAGTTCGGCAAGATGGTGGAATGGGGGATGACGCCGATCGACGCGATCCGCGCCGCCACGGTGAAAGCCGCCGAGGCGCTGGGCCGCGAGGCAGACGTGGGCCAGATCGCACCCGGCCGCTATGCCGACATCATCGCGGTGGCTGGTGATCCCACCCGCGACGTGACGCTGCTGCGTGATGTGAAGATGGTGGTGAAGGGCGGCGTGGTCGTGAAAGACGCCCGCTGATGCCGCGCTGGTTCACCGCGCTGTTCTGGAGCAGCATTGCCATCGCCGCCGTGGTGGTGGGGCTTTCGACGTGGGACGCCTTCAGCGCCAGCCCGCCTGATGCCGATCCGGTGCGGCCGCGGCAGGTGAAGATCGAGCGCGACAAGTGGGGCGTGCCGCACATCCATGGCAAGACCGATGCCGATGTTGCCTATGGCATCGCGCTGGCCCACGCCGAAGATGATTTCCGCAACCTCGAAGAAGTGCTCGCCGCCGTGCGCGGCCGCGCCGGGGCGATATTGGGCGAAGACGGCGCCGGCATCGATTTTGCTGGCCACGCGTTCGATGCGCGCGGCGTGGCGGATCGGGGCTACATGAGCCTGTCTCCGGCGACGCGCGCGCTGGTTGAAGCCTATGCGCAGGGGCTCAACGATTATGCCCGCAGCCACAGCCAAGAGCAGCGGCTGCAGGGGCTGTTCCCGGTGACGGGGCGCGATATCGTTGCCGGCTTCGTGCTGCGTTCGCCGTTCTTTTTCGGCATGGAGCGCGTGCTGGAACCGCTGGTGAAGGGCGAACTGCCGCCTCGCGATTCTGGCCCGATTGATGAACGTGGCAGCAATGCGTTTGCGGTAACGGCGGCGCGGTCAGGCGACGCCACCACCCGCCTGATCATCAACAGCCACCAGCCGTGGGCAGGCGGCGTGACCTGGTGGGAACTGGTGGTGCATTCGGATGAAGGCTGGGATTTCGCCGGCGCCAACTTCCCCGGCGCGCCGTTCCCGCTTTTGGGCCACAACAAGAATCTGGGCTGGGCCAACACGGTCAACCGGCCTGATCTGATCGATGTTTACAAGCTGGTGCTGAATGACGACGGCACCCAGTATCGCTTCGACGGCAAATGGCTGCCGCTGGAATCGAAACGCGTCTGGCTGCGGGTGAAGTTCGGCCCGCTGGTGCTGCCGGTGCCGCGCACCGTCTATCGCAGCCGGCACGGCATGGTGATCCTGAACGAAAAGGGCGTGTTTGCCATCCGCCATGCTGGCATTGGTGAAGTGGCGCAGGTCGAACAATATTACCGGCTGAACAAGGCGCAGAATTTCGCCGAATGGCAGGCGGTGATGGCGATGCAGGCGGTGCCGGCAACGAACTTCGTCTATGCCGACCGAGAGGGGCATATTGGCATGTTCTACAACGCCAAATTCCCCGATCGCCGCCCCGGCTTCGACTGGAAGGGCGTGCTGCCCGGCGACACGTCTGCCACATTGTGGACGGGTTACAAGCCGTGGGTTGCCAATCCGATGGTGGTCGATCCCTCATCCGGCTGGGTGGCCAATGCCAACAACATTCCGTGGGTGAGCACGGCGCCGCAGGATAATTTGAAGGCCAGCGATTTCGCGCCCGAACTGGGCATCGAAACCTACACCACCAACCGCATGCACCGTTATGCTGAGCTGTTTGCCGGCGTGAATGGCCCGATCAGCCGCGAAGCGCTGCTGCGCATCAAGTTCGACAAGGCCTACAGCCGCTCCTCGCCCGCGGGCAAGTGGATGCTGGCGGTGCTGGCGCTGGACACCAACGGCAAGCCCGATCTGGCCGAGGCGCAGGCGCTGCTCAGGCGCTGGGACTGGACGGCGAACGGCGTCGGCCCCGCCGACAGCCTGGCGGTGGCGGTAATGGCCAGCGTTGGCCGCCAGGTTTATCGCGGCGATCCGCTGCCGCCGGCCGAGCCCAAGCTGCGCGAAGTGGTGGACGCGCTGAAAGCCACGTTCGGCCGGCTCGACGTGCCGCTCGGCGACTATCAGCGGCTGCGCCACGGGCCCAAGGATCTGCCGGTGTTCGGCGGTCCCGACACGCTGCGTGCCATCTATGCTCATCAGGGCGGGGATGGCCGCCGCGTGGCGGACAACGGCGATGGCTTCATCATGCTGGTGGAATGGCCCAAGAATGGCCCAGAGGCTGGCAGGGTGAAATCGCGTTCTATCCACCAGTATGGCGCCGCCACCATCCGCCGCGCCTCGCCGCACTATGCCGATCAGTCGCCGCTGTTCGTGCGAGAGGAATGGAAGGACGTGGCGTTCTGATGCGCGCGCTTGCACAGCGCCGCGCGCCTGTTATCCATCCCACATGAGCAGCCGTATCGCCCAGCGCCTTGCCGAACGTTATGAGCATCTCACCGTATCGGAGCGGATGATCGCCGGCTGGCTGGCCGACAATCTGGATCAACTGCCGTTCGAAACCGCAGCCTCCATCGGCAACCGTGTCGGTGTCTCGGCGATGACCGTGGCGCGGCTGGTGAAGAGCCTGGGCTATGACAATCTGGCTGCGCTGAAGGACGATCTGCGCGACGATGCCCGCGATGCGCCGTGGCTGCTCACCCGCCCGGCGCCGAGTGCGGACGCGCGCTTGAAGGCCGAAACCGCGGCGATTGCCGGCGTCTACCGGCTGGCGGAAACGCCGGAATGGGCTGCCATCGTCGCACTGCTTGCGGTGGCCCCGCGCGTGTATGTCGCCGGTTTCCAGACGGAGGCCGGGCTTGCCGCCGGCTTTGCCCGTCACCTCTCCTATGTGCGCCCGCAGGTGCAGGGGCTCGACATGGCGGCCGGCATCATGGACGTGCTTGTTGATGCCGGGCCGCAGGATGTGTTCGTGGCCATCGATGTGCGCCGTTATTCCCGCCAGTTCCGCCTGCTGGCCGAACGGGTCGCCGCAAGTGGCCGGCCGCTGGTGGTGATCACCGATCCCTATTGCCCATGGGCGCGCGATCTGACGCCGCACATCCTCACCGCCGAAGTGGCGCTGGGCCATTTCTGGGACATGAA
>JAIXQM010000137.1 GCA_027485735.1 Sphingomonadales bacterium
GCCACCGCCACGATCGTGCCCCACTTCTGCTGATCGCTGAGCAACTGCTCGGTCAGCAGGCTGGAGACGTTGAGGCGCAGATCCTTGGCGTAATCCGGCAGGGTTTTGGCGAGTTCGGAAAAGATCATGGGGGTTCCTTTCCCCTCGGCGGGGGAGGGTTGAACGAAGGGGAAGGGGCCGCGACAAAGCCGCGGCTGAGGTCGAACGGGTTCAGCGGGCTTGATCCTCGCCGCCCCGCCTTTGACGAGTCGGGGGATAGCACCGAGGCGCTATCCCCTCGCCGTCACGCGGCTGGCTTCAACGTGTCCTGGCCTTCGGTCCAATTGCACGGGCACAACTCGTCGGTCTGCAGCGCATCGAGGATACGCAGCGTTTCGGCCGGGTTGCGGCCAACGTTCAGGCCGTTCACGGTAATGTGCTGAATCACGTTTTCCGGATCGATGATGAAGGTGGCGCGCAGCGGCACGCCGGCGCCAGCAACGATGATGCCCAGCGCGTCGGCCAGAAGCTTGCTGTTATCGGCCAGCCACGGGAAATCGCAGGCGGCCAGACGCTCGTCGCTCTTGCGCCAGGCGAAGTGCACGAAATCGGTGTCGGTCGAAGCGCCGATCAGCACGGCGTCACGATCAGCAAAATCGCCCTTCAGATCGCCATAGCCGATGATTTCGGTCGGGCAGACGAAGGTGAAATCCTTCGGCCAGTAAAACAGGATCTTCCACTTGCCCGGATAAGCCGTGGTGATGTCCAGCGATTCGCCGTTCGGCAGCGCGGCAACGCCCTGCTGCACGGGGAGATCGAAGGACGGAACTTTATCGCCAACAGTGAGAGCCATGAGATGAATCCTTGGTTTTGGGGGGTGTAAACGGGAACCAGCGAGCGCCAGCACGGTTCCATTGGCCTTGCACGAGATAGAAATCCAATCGATAATATCGCTATTATCAATCGAGTTTGTCGATGACGGCCTTCCTGCCCACACTGAAACAGCTGCAGTATCTCACCTCGCTGCACATCCACGGCCACTTCGGCCGCGCCGCTGAAACCTGCTTCGTCACCCAGTCCACCTTGTCGGCGGGCCTGGCCGAGCTGGAATCGCTGCTGGGCGTGCGGTTGGTGGAGCGCAACCGCCGGGTCGTGCGCTTCACGCCAATGGGCGAACGGGTGGTGTCCAAGGCCTATGTTGTGCTGCGCGAGGCCGATGAACTGGCCGGGCTCACAGTGGGTGGAGACAAGCCGCTTTCCGGCCCGCTGCGCCTTGGCGTCATCCCCACCATCGCGCCCTATCTGCTGCCACGTGCGCTGCCCAAGGTGCGGGCCGATTGGCCCGATCTGAAACTGCACTTGCGCGAGGAAATGAGCGGCCCGGCGACCGAAGCCCTGGCGCGCGGCATGTTGGATGTGGTGCTGCTGGCGCTGCCGTGGGACACGGCGGGGCTCAGTGTGATGCCGTTGTTCGATGATCCCTTCTTTCTGGTGTTCCGCCCCGGCGATCTGCCCGATCCGCCGCCGGCCGTCGCGCCCGATGCCATTGATCCCCATCATCTTTTGCTGCTGGAGGATGGCCATTGCCTGAAGGAACAGGCGCTTTCCGCCTGTGGCCGTCCGGAGTTGCGCGCCGATCCCGCCCATCGCGGCACCAGCCTCGTCACGCTGGTGGAGATGGTGGCCGGCGGCCTGGGGCAGACGTTGGTGCCGAAACTGGCGCTGGATGCCGGCATCCTCACCCACGGTAATCTGATCGCGCGGCCGGTCTCGGGCAACGCCGCCCGCACCGTATCGCTGGTGTGGCGGCACGGTTCCCCACGCGAAGCCGAATTCCGCCTTCTGGGCGAATCATTAGTGGCAGGATTGGCGCTGTCGTAAGCCGCGGCTATTGTCGGGCGAAACTTGGGAGAGCATCACATGAAGGCCGTGCTGTGCGTTGAACATGGGCCACCGGAAAAGCTGGTGGTGAAGGACATTCCCACGCCGGAGCCGGGCCGTGGCCAGGTGCGCATCAGCGTGAAAGCGGTAGGGGTGAATTTCCCCGACACGCTGATCATTCAGAATCTCTATCAGTTCAAACCGGCGTTGCCGTTCAGCCCCGGCGGCGAATGTGCCGGCGTGGTGAGCGCGGTGGGTGAGGGCGTTTCCGATATCACGGTGGGCGATGAAGTGATCGCCATGACTGGCCATGGCGCCATGGCCGAGGAAGTGATCGCCAATCGCGGCCAGATCGTGAAGATGGCGCCGGGCATGCCGTTCGACGTGGCCGCCGGTTTCACCATGACCTATGGCACCAGCCACCATGCCCTGAAACAGCGCGGCCAGTTGAAGCCCGGCGAAACGCTGCTGGTGCTGGGCGCGGCGGGCGGCGTGGGCCTCACTGCCGTGGAACTCGGCAAGGTGATGGGCGCCAAGGTGATTGCGGCGGCCTCGTCGGACGAGAAACTGGCGCTGTGCAAGGAAATGGGCGCCGACGAGGTGATCAACTACGCCACCGAAGACCTGAAGGAGCGCATCAAGGCGCTGACCAATGGCCGCGGCGTTGATGTGGTCTATGATCCGGTGGGTGATCGTTATGCCGAGCCGGCCTTCCGCGGCATTGCCTGGAATGGCCGCTATCTGGTGATCGGCTTTGCCGCCGGCGCCATCCCGGCGCTGCCGCTGAATCTGCCGCTGATCAAGGGCGCCAGCATCGTTGGCGTGTTCTGGGGCGCGTTCACCCAGGCCGAACCGGCGCTGCACCAGCAGAACATGGAAGAGCTGCTGCGCTGGTACGCGGAAGGCAAGCTGAAGCCGCATGTCTCGCGCCATTTCGCGCTGGATGAAGGCGCCGCCGCCATCCGCTGGATGATGGATCGCAAGGCGCTGGGCAAGATCGTCCTGACCGTCTGAGGAGGCACGACAATGGCGCTGCGCGACACCTATCCGCTCTATGTGGCCAATGTGCCGGAGCAGCCCAACACCGATCTGGTGGTGACCGACAAGTTCACCGGAAAGCCCGCCACGCGCGTTGCCATGGCCGATGCCGCCACTATCGATCGCGGCATTGCCGCGGCGGTGGCGGCGGCCGAGCCGATGGCGCGCATGGCGAGTTTTGAACGGCAGGCCGTGCTTGCCCATTGCGTGAAACGCTTCACCGAGCGCGCCGACGAACTGGCGCAGGCCCTGTGCATAGAAGCCGGCAAGCCGATCCGCGATTCGCGCGGCGAAGTCGGCCGGTTGATCGACACGTTCCGCATTGCGGCGGAAGAAAGCGTGCGGATGACCGGCGAGGTGCAGCCGCTCGACATTTCGGCGCGGGCCAAGGGCTATCAGGGCATGTGGAAACGCGTGCCGATTGGCCCCTGCAGCTTCATCAGCCCGTTCAACTTCCCGCTGAACCTCGCCGCCCACAAGATCGCGCCGGCCATCGCGGTGGGCTGCCCGTTCGTGATGAAACCGGCCAGCCGCACGCCCTTGGGGGCCATCATCATCGGCGAGGTGCTGGCTGAAACCGATCTGCCGCCGGGTGCCTTCTCCATCCTGCCGGCCCACCGCGAAGGGGCGGACCTGTTCACCACCGATGACCGGCTGAAACTGCTCAGCTTCACCGGGTCGCCCGATGTGGGCTGGGATCTGAAGGCGCGCGCCGGCAAGAAGAAGGTCGTGCTTGAACTGGGCGGCAATGCGGCCGTGGTGATCATGCCCGATGCCGATCTGGATGATGCCGCCGATCGCACCGTGTTCGGCGCCTTCTACCAGTCTGGCCAGTCATGCATCGGTGTGCAGCGCATCCTGGTGCATGATGATGTGTACGATGCGTTCAAGGCCAAGCTGGTCGAACGCACGGCCAAGCTGATCGCTGGGAACCCAAGCGACGAGAACACCTTCATCGGCCCGATGATCGACGTGAAGGAAGCCGCTCGGCTGGAAGGATGGATCGTCGAGGCGGTTGCCGGCGGCGCGAAACTGCTGTGCGGCGGACAGCGTGACGGCGCGATGCTGGCGGCAACTCTGCTGGAAGATGTGCCGCGCGGGGCCAAACTGAACACCGAGGAAGCTTTTGGCCCGGTCGCCTTCTTCACCCGCTTCAAGACGTTCGATGAAGCCCTGCATATCGTGAACGACAGCAAATTCGGCCTGCAGGCCGGCATCTTCACCCGCGACCTGTTCCAGATGCTGAAGGCCTGGGACGTGCTCGATGTCGGCGGTGTGGTGATCAACGATGTGCCCAGCTACCGGGTCGACAACATGCCCTATGGCGGCGTGAAGGATTCGGGCCTGGGCCGCGAAGGCGTGCGCTTTGCCATGGACGACATGACCGAGATCCGGAACCTGGTGATCAGGCGGCGGCCGCAGGACATGTGAGGCGGCAGACAGTCCCCATTCATCGTTTCACACGCACCTTCCCCCCCAACATCCATCCTGCTAGTAGTGCCTTCATGCCCCGTCTGAACCGCTCCGCGCTTGCCTTGCTGCTGCTCACCCCGCTGGTGCTCACTGCCTGCGGAGGCGGCCGCAAGGCCAAGAAGGACCAGAGCTATATCGCGCAGGATGTGGAGACGCTGTACAGCGCCGCGCGCGAAACGCTGGCGAAGCGCCAGTATCGCCTTGCTGGCGCGCAGTTCGACGAAGTGGAGCGTCAGCATCCCTACAGCGTGTGGGCCCGCCGCGCGCAGCTGATGTCGTCCTTCGCTTATTATGCGGCGGGCGAATATCAGGAAGCCATCGGCGCCGCTCAACGCTTCCTGTCGCTGCACCCCGGCAGCCGCGAGGCGCCCTATGCCTATTACATGGTGGCCTTGAGCCACTACAACCAGATCATGCCGGTCAACAAGGATCAGAAGACCACGCAGCAGGCGCTGGATTCGTTGGGCGAGCTGATCCGCCGCTATCCCAACACCGATTATGCCGCCGATGCCCGGCTGAAGATCGATCTGGCCCGCGATCACCTCGCCGGCAAGGAAATGGAGATCGGGCGTTTCTACCAGAGTCAGGGCCTGTATCTGGCGGCGATTGTCCGGTTCCGCACCGTGATCGACAAGTTCGACACCACCAGCCATGCACCCGAAGCATTGCACCGGCTGGTCGAATCCTACCTCGCCATGGGCATCCCGGAAGAGGCCACCAAATCGGCCGCCGTGCTGGGCAATAATTATCCGGAATCCAAGTGGTACCAACGCAGCTACAAGCTGATCGGCCGCTGGGTACCGGAAGCGCCCAGAAAGTTGGCCAATCAGGGCGGTCGTTGATGCCTATACCGGCGACCCTGATCACTGCCGGGCTGCTTGGTCTCGTTTTCCTGGCGCTCACCATCCGCGTTGTCGGACGCCGCGTCTCCGGCAAGATCATGATCGGTGATGGCGGCGACGGCCAAATGCTTGAACGCATCCGCGCTCACGCCAATTTCACCGAACATGTCCCGCTCACCCTCATCCTGATGGCGGGCATCGAGATTACCGCCGGCCATCATGCGCCATGGCTATGGCTTTCGGGCGGCCTGTTGGTGCTGGCCCGCATCGCCCATGCCATTGGCATGAGCCGGCCATCGCCCAACCCGTTCCGGGCCGGCGGCGCACTGATCAGTTGGGGGCTGATCCTGGGGCTGTCCGTATGGGCGCTGTGGCTGGGGTTGGGGCTTCAGCCGCCATCCCCTGACTATATTTAACTTTTGCGGGTCGCATTTTTCGAGCCGCGAAGCTGAAAGTGCTCAGCCAAGCATCCGATCCGCCACAAAGGCATTGGCCTGGCGTTCGCGGCCAAAGGTGCTCATCGGGCCGTGGCCGGGCACGAACGCCGTTTCATTGCCCAGCGGCCACAACTTGGTGGTGATAGCTTCCACCAGATCGTTGAAATTGCCCTTGGGAAAATCGGTGCGGCCGATGCTGCCCTGGAACAGCACATCGCCCACGATGGCCAGCTGCGATGGCGCGTGGTGGAACACGACATGGCCGGGCGTATGCCCGGGGCAGTGATAGACATCCAGCACCAGCTCGCCCACCGTCACCTGGTCGCCATCGTGCAGCCATCTGTCGGGCGTGAACGCTTCCGCGCCCGGCACGCCATAGGCAGCACCCTGGGCCGGGTTCATGTCGATCCAGAATTTGTCATCGGGGTGGGGGCCTTCGATCGGCACCCCCAGATCACGCGCCAACACAGCGGTGAGGCCGCAATGATCGATATGGCCGTGGGTGACGAGCAGCTTCTCGATGGTGACGCCATTGTCGGCGGCGACCTGCTTCAACCGATCGAGATCGCCGCCCGGATCGGTGAAGGCGCCGCGCATGGTTTTCGTGCACCACAACAAGGTACAATTCTGCTGGAGCGGCGTGACCGGCACGATGATGGCTTGCAGGGGCGGCTTGGCTGTCATGCTGCCATCAGTGGCGAATCCGCAGGCCTCACGCAAGTCGGCTCACACATTGCTGTTCCGTAATGACGCGATGCGGCACAGGGCTGCTATCCATTGCCTTATTGTCATATTCGAGGCGTCAGATGCAGGAAAAATCAGGCCTGCTGGCCAGTTGGCGGCAGGATGTGCCGGCTTCAATCGTGGTGGCGCTGGTGGCGCTGCCCTTGTGCCTGGGGGTGGCGCTGGCATCGGGCGCGCCGCTGATGGCGGGGTTGGTGGCCGGGATTGTCGGTGGCATCGTGGTCGGTGCGCTCAGTGGTTCGCCGCTGTCCGTGTCTGGCCCGGCAGCCGGCCTTACCACCATCGTGCTGGCCGGGATCACCAGCCTGCCCAACTTCGAGGCGTTCCTGCTCGCGGTTTGCCTGGCCGGGGTGCTGCAGCTGATCTTTGCGGCGACGCGTGGCGGTGTGATTGCCGAATTCGTGCCCGGCGCCGTGATCACCGGCATGCTGGCGGCCATCGGCCTGATCCTGATCCTCAAGCAATTGCCGCACGCGGTGGGTTATGATCGCGATCCCGAAGGCGACATGGGCTTCGTGCAGCCCGATGGCGAGAACACGCTCACGGCGCTCAGCCATATTCTCAGCAACAACATCCTGTGGGGCGCTGCGCTGATCGCAGTGGTCAGCCTGGCCTTCCTGTTCTGGTGGGACAAGGCCAAGCCCAAGGATGGCCCGCTCAAGCTGTTGCCCGGCCCGCTGGTGGTGGTGCTGTTTGCCGTGGCTGCCAACGAAGCCTTCCGCCAGTTTGCGCCAGACCTGTACATCGGTACCAGCCACCTGGTGCAGGTGCCGGTTTCGGCAACGCCCTGGGCGCTGGCTGATCAGATCCGCCTGCCGGATTTCGCCGCCATCACCAATCCCAAGGTGTGGACTGTGGCGCTCACCCTGGCCATCGTTGCCAGCTTGGAATCGCTGCTCAGCGTCAAGGCGGTCGACGAACTTGATCCCAAGCGCCGGGTGACCGACAAGAATCGCGAATTGCTGGCGCAGGGGGCGGGCAATGTCGTTTCCGGGCTCCTCGGGGGCCTGCCGGTCACCTCGGTGATCGTGCGATCATCGGCCAATGTCGAAACGGGGGCGGATTCGCGGCTGTCCACCATGCTGCACGGCACCTGGCTGCTGCTGGGCCTGGCGCTGATGCCGGCCATTCTCAACCTCATCCCGCTCTCTGCGCTTGCCGCAGTGCTGATCGCCACCGGCTACAAGCTGGCCAAGCCGGCGCTGTTCCTGCAACGCTGGAAGCATGGGCTCAGCCAGTTCATCCCGTTCGTGGTGACGGTGCTGGCGATCCTGTTCACCGATCTGCTGGTGGGCATCGCCATCGGGCTGGTGGTGGGCATGGGCTTTGTCATCTGGCGGTCCACCGGCAACATCATCACCTATGTCGAATATGGGGAAACCGTGATGGTGCGGGCGCGGCGCAATCTCTATTTCATGCACAAGCCGGCGTTGCAGCAGGCGCTGGAGCGGGTGCCGGAGGGTTCGTCGCTGCTGATCGATCTTTCCGCCACCTCCTATGTCGATCTCGATTGCATCGACATCATCAACGGTTTTGCCAAGGCGGCCCAGTATCGCAGCATCGACGTGAAGATCCGCGCCGATCACACCCGCAAAGCGGCCGACAAGATCAACGCCCCCATCACCCGCGCCCGCGCGACCTGAACCGGGATTTTCGCCAATGAAGGAAGTCGATCAGCTGCTGCTGTCAAACCGGGCCTGGGCCGCAGAAATGCTGGCCGAGAACCCGGAATTCTTCAATCGCAACATCAACTGGCAGCGGCCAGTGTTCCTGTGGATCGGCTGTTCCGACAGCCGTGTGGCCCCGGATCAGATGACCCAGGCCGTGCCCGGCGGCCTGTTCGTGCACCGCAACATCGCCAATCTTGTCTATCCAGACGACAAGAATCTGATGGCGGTACTGCATTATGCCATCAACGTTCTGGAAGTGCAGAACGTGGTGATCTGCGGCCATTATGGCTGCGGCGGTATCCAGGCGGCGCTGGATGGCGGCGTGGAAGGCCCGATCGCGCATTGGCTGGAACATGCCCGCCAGGTGCTGGTGGATCACCGCGGCGAGATCGAGGCGCTGGCCGAAGGCGAAGAGCGGGTGAACCGGCTGGTGGAAATCAATGTGCGCGATCAGCTGCTGCACCTGGCGCGCACCGGGCCGGTGCAGGATGCGTTTGCTGCCGGCAAGCCCTTGCTGCTGCATGGCTGGGTCTATGATCTGCGCGATGGCCATATCAAGCCATTGATGCGCATCGATCGCGAGACCATCCTGAACGAAGTGCCCAAGCCGGAACGCGTGCTGGTGTAGGAAAAAGGAAGGGCCGCCGCGTTTCCGCGACGGCCCTCTTGTAATCGCGTGAAACGCCTTACTTGGCAGCGATCACCGTCAGCTCCACCAGGAACTGCGGGCCGGCCAGCGCGCTGATCTGCATGGTGGTGCGGGTGGTGGTGGTCGGATTCTCGGCATTGTTGAAGAACTCGGCGAACCCGGCGTTGAAGCCGGCAAAGTCCATCTTGCCGTCCATGCCCGGTGCCGCCACCAGATAAGCGTCCATGCGCACGATGTCCTTCATGGTCATGCCGTGCGCGGCCAGCAGTTCCTTGATCTTCTTCAGCGTGCTGATCGTCTGGGTCTTGGTGTCACCATAATCGCTGCCGCCCGGCGTGGCCGGCGAAGCGAGGTTGCCCGACAGATAGACGGTGGTGGCGCCGGCCTTGACCTTGGCGGCGGTGAGAATGCGGCCGCCGGCGGGGCCGACCTTCTCGACGTTCTGGGCGAACGCCGGTGCGGCAATCGCCATGGCCAGGCTGGCAGCGGCGAGCGTGAGCAATTTCATGGATCAGGTCCTCTTCGGTTGCAAAAAGAAGCGGGCGGCAGGATTGCCCTGCCGCCCGCTGTTGGCAAGCGTTATCGCTTGCGCCCCGCTTAGAACTTGGCGGTGGCGCGCACGTACCAGAAGCCGCCCGCCTGACCCAGCGGCGAGGAGCCGGGGTAGAGCGAACCGTTGGCCTGGCCGCCGGTGGACGGATAGGCGTTGCGGGTTTCGACATCCGGATAGTTGTTGAACAGGTTTTCGACACCGACGGCGAGACGATAATTCTCGGCAACGGTGAAGCCGGCTTCGAGATCGATGCCGATTTCGGCACCGAAGGTCTTGCCCCATTCAGGGATACCTGCGGCTGCGTTCGGCGCCGGATACAGGGCGCGGAAGGCCACCGGATCAACCCCGGCCGGGACAGACCCGATCGGTGCGAAATAGGTGGTGAACTTGCCGAAGTAGTTGGCACGCACCGTCAGGTCGAATGCACCGCTGGTGTAGTTGGTGCTCAGAACGGCGCGCCAGCGCGGGTTGCTGTCCTCGATGTTGCCCTTGCGGGTGTTGTCGATCAGGCTCAACACGCGGGTGTCGGTCGGCCGGATTGCCGAAAGCGCGATGGTCTGACGATCGGTGACCTTGGTCTTGTTGTAGTTGATCGCCAGGCTGGAGTTGAAGCGCCCGATGCCGGTATCCGTCCGGTGCGACAACACGATGTCGAAGCCCTGGGTGCGGGTGCGGAAGCCGTTGGTGAAATAGTTCACCTGGCCCAGATCAAGCGCGGTGGGCAGGCCGAGCGCCAGCAGCGCCTGCTGGTCCGCGCCGGTCACGGTCACCGAAGAGGTGATGCCGATGCGATCCTTCACGACGATATTGTAGGCGTCGACCGTCAGGTTAAAGCCACCACCCGGCGTGAGCACGAAGCCGCCCGAGAAGCTGGTCGACTTTTCCGGTGCCAGTGCCTTGGCGCCGAAATATTGCGCCGAGATGCTGTCCGGGCGGGCGGTCTGCGTGGCGATCGGAACGGCACTGCCGTTCGGGAAGCCAGTCTGCGTGTTCTGGGTGAACTGCTGACCCGGCGTCGGTGCCCGGAAACCGGTCGAGGCGGCGCCGCGCAGGGCGATGGCATCGTTGATGGCCCAACGGGCGCTGAACTTGCCGTTGAAGGTGCTGCCGAAGTCGTTGAAATAATCGTAACGGGCAGCCAGGCCGAGATCGAGGCCTTCAACCGCTTCGGCTTCGAAATCGAGGTAGGCCGAATAGTTGTTGCGGCCGCCTTCAGACACGTCGCTCGGACCGAAGCCGGGGAAGCCGTTGGCGCCCACGGCCTTGGTCACGTTGAAGGTGGTGCCGTTGGCGCGCTGTACCAGTTGCGAACCATAGATGCCCGGTTCCCACGAGGCGCGGTCACCCAGACCAACCGCAAAGGCTTCACGGCGGAATTCCAGACCGGCGGCGATGAACAGCGGTTTGTACAGCCCGATGTCAGTTTCATAGCTGAAATCGGCGTTGATGTTGTATTCCTGCTGCGTGACCTTGCCGAGGTAAAAATCGGTCGGCGACGCCGGACCCAGCGACGGGTTCAGCGTGTCATACATGAAATAGCGGATCTGGTTGCGCCCGAAAGATGCGGTCACATCATACTTCAAGCCGCCTTCGGTGGAGCCCTTGTAGCCCGCGACGAACGACATATCCTCGATCGATGCTTCGAACACCGGCACGAAGCCGTTCGGGAAGATCGAAGTTTCCGTGAAGGTACGGCCGGTTTCGCTGTAGATCGGGCGGCCGGTAGAAGCCTCGGTGCCGATGCGATCCAGATACCACAGCGAGTTGATCGACTTGGAGAAGGTGCCGGTGCCCGGACGCAGCGGAATATCCTGCGCACTCACGGCGATCGGGCGGCGATAGTTGAAGTCGTTGGACTGGCGCTGCCAGCCATAGTTGCCGAACATGTAGACTTCATCGCCATCACCAACCGGAACGGCGGCGTTCCAGACCACGCGATAGGCGCGGTTGGACGGCTGGCCGAGCTGGTTGCCCGTGGGACGCGGCGGCTTGATACCGGCAGCGATCAGCGGGGCGATTTCCGGACGCGGCACCGAACGATCGAACACGTTCTGATCGATGAATTCGCCGGTGATATTAAAGAAGCCGCCATCGCCCAGCTTGAAACCGGCGTTGGCGCTGATCTGCAGGTCTTCACCGTCGCCACGATAGGTCTGGCCATAACGAGCGGCGAGGTTATAGCCGGAATCGGCGCGGTTGAGGCCGATGTTGATCACGCCGGCGATGGCGTCCGAACCGTACTGGGCAGCAGCGCCGTCGCGCAGCACTTCGATGCGGCTCACGGCCGGCGAAGAGATCTGCGACAGATCGGGACCCTGCGAACCAGCGTTCAGCGAATCGCCAGCGACCTGCACCAGCGCCGAACGGTGCATGCGCTTGCCGTTGATCAGCACGAGGATCTGGTCAGCTGGCAGGCCGCGCAGGTTCGGCGGACGCACGAAGGCCGAGGCGTCGCCCAGCAGGTTGCGGTTCTGGTTGAACGACGGCACCAGCGTTTTCAGGATGCTCTGCAGCTGCGGCGACGGCTGGGCCTTAAAATCTTCGGTGGAGAAGACGTCGATCGGCACGGCGCTTTCAGACACAGTGCGGTCGGTACGGCGGGTACCGGTCACGATGATCGTGGTGTCTTCCTTCGATCCTGCGGCGGCCGTTTCCTGGTCGTCGGCGGCAGCGAGGGCCGGTGCGGCCATGCTGGCCAGCACAAGGGCGACCATCGAGGTGGCCAGCTTCAGATCGACCCTTTGGGCCTTGTCGTTCAATCGCATCATGTCAGTCCCCTGGTTATAATTCGTCATGCCCAGTCGCCGGTTGCTGCGAAGCGATCCTTCCCGCCGCTCAGCAGTTCCGGCCCTGTCAAGCCTTACCGAATCGGCAAACGGCCAAAGCTGCCGCCGATCCACGTTGCCAATTCACTGGCAACGCCCACCGGTATTCGCCCGAGAGACCCGAATTTCAGGCCTGCAAGCGAATACCGATGGGCGTTTTCAAGCGCCAATGTCCCCGTGCCTGACATACGCCATTCGCGCACCCCGATAAATGGCCGCAGAGCTGTTGCCGCAATGATACAGTTGCCGAGCGTTGCATTGGCGCAACAGTTCGCTGCTGCAGCGGGCCGTTTCAAGCCGGGAATGTCTTTCCCATCGGCACGAAGCGCACCGCCACCCCGCCGCAATCCAGATCGATCGGGGCCTGGCCGGCATAGCCATGGGCGGCATAGAAGGGCTCGCCGGGCAAAGTTGCCATGAGTTCTGTGCGGGTGAAGCCGGCGGCTGCGGCTGCGTCTTCGCAGGCCTTGAGCAGTGCCGCCCCCACCCCGCGCCGGGCGGCGTGCGGCGCCACGAAGAAGGCGCGGATCTTGGCGGCATCGCGCGCCGGATCGAGAAGGCCGGATTCGCGGCCGGCAAATTTGTCCCCACCAAACAGCGTCGCGCGCTTGCTCCAGCCGCCGCAGCCCAATCGGTCGCCCGCGCTGTCTTCCACCACCAGATAGGTGCCATCCGCTACCAGCTCCGAATCGACGCCGAACACATGGGCGATGGCGGCTTCGGTTTCCGCAGGCGTGTAGAAACCCTGGCTTAGGACGCGGGCCGAAGCGGTGATGATGGCCTCAAGCGCCGGGATTTCGGCAGGCTGTGCCGGACGGATGTGCAGATTGGTCATGGTAGCAAGGCTCATGCCCGATACTGGCTGCGCCCGTCCACCACGGTTTCCAGGATGGGAATGTCCTTGATGCGGTCGGACTTCACCACGGTCGGGTCTTCGCCCAGCACGACATAATCAGCCAGCTTGCCGGCGGTCAGGCTGCCCTTGATGGCTTCCTCCTTCGCGGCCCAGGCACCGTTGAGGCTGTTGATGCGGATCGCTTCCAGCACCGAAACGCGCTGGTTGGCGCCCCAGGTTTCGCCGTTCCAGCCGGTACGCGTCACCATGCCCTGGATGCCCATCAGCGGCGCGAACGGGCCGGGGAAGAAATCGCTGCCGGCGCACACCTTGATGCCGTGATCGAGGAAATCGCGGAAGGCCATGGCGTTGGCCATCCGGTCGGCGCCGTAAAATCCGAACTTGTCGCTGTTGTAATAGGCGTAACTGGTGAACGGTGCCGGCACCGCGCCCAACGCCACCATGCGCTTCAGCAGTCCCGCGTTGACCAGCGTGCAGTGGGTGATCTTGGGCCGCAGATCCTTCACCGCCAGTTTCGCCTGCGCGCGTTCAAAGGCCGTCAGCGCCATGTCGATCGCCACGTCGCCATTGGCGTGGATATTGGGCTGGATGCCGGCGCGCACCACCTTTTCCACCCACGCATCCAGCACGTCCTGCGGCTCCGTCACGTTGCCATAATAGGCCGGGTTGCGGCCGGCATAGGGCGTTGAAAGCGCCATGGTGCGTTCCGAAAAACTGCCATCGGCGGTGTGTTCGGCGGTCGCGCCCAGCCGGATCCAGTCATCGCCGAAACCGGTTTTAAGTCCGGCGGCGATCATCTGATCGACCATCGTGCCTTGCGGTTCATAATTCACCCGGTGCTTCAACCCACCTGCGGCGCGTACATCCTGAATGGCAGCCAGATCGCCTCCCTGGTGATGCACCGTGGTCAGGCCATAACGGCTGAAGGCGCCGCTGATGTGTGCCATACCGGCCCGCATGCGCTTGGCCTTTTCGGCGGCATCCAGCACCGGGCGCTGACCCTTTTCCTCCACCAGATCGATGGCGTTATCGGTGATGCGGCCCGAAAGCCGGCCATCGGGCAGGCGATCGAAGGTGCCGCCTGGCGGGTTGGGCGTGTCCCGTGTGACGCCAGCGAGCGCCAGCGCCAGGCTGTTGACGAACACCGTATGGCCGCCGCGATGGCGCACCATCACCGGGTGTGTGGTGCTGATCTTGTTCAGATCATCCACCGTCAGCTGCCGGCCATCCTTCACCTTGGTATCGTCGTGGAAAAAGCCCTCCACCCAGAAACCGGCCGGCGTTTTCGCGGCCTTGGCCTTCAGCTTGTCGATGATGGAGGTGATGGTGACGAATTCCACCTCGAACGGATTGCCCACCAAGGTTTCATACAGCAGCACATCACCGATCGGGTGATTGTGGCAATCGATGAAGCCCGGAACCACGCAGGCGCCCTTCAGATCGACCATGCGCGAGCCGGTGCCGGCCAGGCTTTTTACCGCATCGCCGCCCACCGCCATGATGCGGCCGCCCTTGATCGCCATCGCCGTGGCGGCAGGCAGGGCATCATCCATGGTGATCAGCCGGCCATTGTGCAGGATCGTATCGGCATCGCGTTCATGCGCGGCGGCACGGGCGGCCCAATTGGCCCACAGCGGCGTGGCCATGGCGACTGCAAGCAGGTGGCGGCGATTGGCATGGATGGTCATCGGCTGGTCCCCCAAGCCAGCATCGTCGCCTCACAAACATGCAAGTGCAAGAGGCAAGAAAAAGGGCGGAGCTGGCCCCCGCCAACCCCGCCCATTTCGCGACGAGCGAAATTAGATCAGCTGGGTTGGCCCACGGCGCGACGGCGGGCGATGGCGCCCACCAGGCCAAAGCCCAGCAGCATCGTCATCCAGGTGGCCGGTTCCGGCACGGGATCGAACACATTGGCGATGACATTCATGGTGAGGTTGAAGTTGCGCCCACCCGAAACGCCCGGCGCATAATCGCGGAACAGGAAGGTGTAGACGCCGCTGGCAATGCCGAGATTCAGCGGATTGAGGCTGACCGAGAAGGTGCTGGAGCCACCGCCGGCCAGATTGAGGAACGGCGAGATATTGGAGCTGTACTGGGCATTGTCAGGGCCGTTGATCTGATAGAGTTCAAGGCCGGCGCTGTTGAAATCACCGATATTGAACAGGGAGAAATTGCGCAGCACGGGCCCGCCACGCGACGAAACCATGCCGAAATCCAGCGTGCTGCTGGTTTCGACCGTGCTGCCGCTGAACGACGGATTGGCATGGTTGATCAGCGTGCTGCTAGCATTGACCGTCAGCGAATAAGGGCGGATGCCAACGCCGCCCGGCGCGACATCGGTGGCGTTCAGCGTGAACGTGTCGCTGTGGGTGCCAACGGTCGTCGGGTTCAGGCCGATGTTGAAGCCCTGCGACGTGTTGGCCACCAGATTGCTGATTGGGGTCAGCGTCGTGGTGAGATTGGCGTTGCTGGTCGACCGGGTGATCGACGTGACGCCAAGATCGGCCGTGTTGATGTTGCCGATGTTGGTCAGTGTCAGGGCCTGCGAGGCCGTCCCACTGTCGATGAAACGCGTGCCGAAATTCACCGTCGCCGTGCGAACGGTTGACGAGGCATCGAACGACGGGTTGGCGAAATTCACGTAATCATAGGCGACGCTGTAGCTGTTGTTGGCCGCGGTGGTACCGCCGACCGTGAACCGCGTATCGGCAAAGCCGGTGATGACATTGGAGCGATTGGTGATCGCGGTGTTGGTGGCATTGACTGCGGTGGTGAAATTGACCGTGCCGGGGCCCGCGCCTGCCAACAGCGCAAGGTTGCCAGCCGATACAGCGGCCGAACCAGAGAGCGTCCGTGCCGACGAGGTCGTGTTGCCTGCGGTGGGCACCAGGCAGGCATCGTTGTCGCATCGCTCTGTCACCGCAAACGTGGTCGAGGTGACCGAGGCGCCAGCAAGCGCAACCGTGCCGGACACGGTGGAACTCACGTCAACCCGGCGATTGCCGCCCGAAGTCGGCACGGTTCCGCGCGCGGTGAGCGCCAGCGTGATGGGGATGTTCACGGTCATCCGCGCGCCAACCAGGATGCCGGTATTGGTATCGAAGCGGCTGATCGGAACCAGCGTTGGCCCGGCGCCAGTGGTGGTGCCAATGAAGGTGGTGGTGCCGCCGCCATTGCGGCTCTGCGTCTGTGTGGTGGTGAACTGGGCTGCGGTGGTGTTTCGGGTGATGGTGATCGGCGTCGCCGCCATCACCGATCCTGCCATGCCGACAGCTGCCATGCTGGAGACAAATTTCGCAATCTTGTACACGTGACCCAACTTTCCTGGCCCCGACCCCTTGGGACTTACCCGCAAGGGAGCAAGAATTGTGCCAAGCGTGAAAAATCTGATAAACTATTGAAAAACAACAATAGTTAAGGAAGTATTTACAGCCATTTTGTAAACCGGCCCGACAGATTTTCCCCGGAATCACGCGCGAACCTCCGATACCGCTGCCGCTTGCGCCTCCCCCAATCAACCAGTTTTGCCGAACCGCGCGCCGGCCCACAGTGGCGGCGAAAAAGGGAGGAACCACCCATGGATTTCGCGCTGCCCGCCGACCTGGTTGCCTATCTGGCCGAACTTGACGCCTTCATCGAAGCCGAAATCAAGCCGCTGGAGCAGCAGGACGACAATATCCGTTTCTTCGATCACCGCCGCGAATGGGCGCGCACCGATTTCGAACACGGTGGCCTGCCGCGCCGCGAATGGGAATTGCTGCTGCGCGAAGCCAGCATGCGCGCCGACAAGGCCGGCCACTGGCGCTTTTCGGCGCCGAAGAAATATGGCGGCAAGGACGGCAGCAATTTGTGGATGGCGGTGATCCGCGACAAGTTCGCCGCCAAGGGCCTGGGCCTGCACAATGATCTGCAGAACGAACACAGCATCGTGGGCAATTTCCCGTTTGTCGCCATGTTCGAAAGTTTCGGCACCGAAGCGCAGCAGCAGGAGTTCATCCTGGGCGGATTCGCCCGCAAACGCATCACCGCCTTCGGCCTCACCGAGCCTGATCATGGCAGCGACGCCACCCACATGGAAACCACCGCCGTGCCGGAAACCCGCGACGGCGTGGAGGGCTGGCTGATCAATGGCGAGAAGATGTGGACGACGGGTATGCATGTCGCCACCCATTGCGCCACCTTCTGCCGTACGTCGGGCGCGCCCGGAGCGGCGCGTGGCATCAGCTGCTTCCTGGTGCCCACCGACACGCCCGGCCTGAAGGTGGAAGAATATCTGTGGACGTTCAACATGCCCACCGATCACCCGCGGGTGAGCTTCACCAACGTGTGGGTGCCCGATTCGACCCGGCTCGGCTCGCTGGATGGCGGCCTGTCGCTGGCGCAGAGCTTTGTTCACCAGAACCGCATCCGCCAGGCGGCCTCGTCGCTGGGCGCGGCGACCTTCTGTGTGGAAGAGAGCGTGCGCTATGCCCGGACGCGCAAGCCATTCGGCGAGGCGCTGTCGAAGAACCAGGCCATCCAGTTCCCGCTGGTGGAGCTCGCCACCCAGTGCGAAATGCTGCGTCTGATGATCTACAAGACGGCGTGGGACATGGACAACATGCCCCACGAAGCCATCGAGAGCCAGCTTTCGGACAAGATTTCGATGTGCAACTACTGGGCCAACCGGCTGGTGTGTGAGGCGGCTGACCGGGCGATGCAGGTGCATGGCGGCATCGGGTACAGCCGGCACAAGCCGTTCGAACATATCTTCCGCCACCACCGGCGCTATCGCATCACCGAAGGTTCGGAAGAGATCCAGATGCGCAAGGTGGCGGCCTATCTGTTCGGCTATCTCGGCCCCAGAAAGAAGCTGTTCGCCGATTTGTAAGCGTGGCAGGAAACGCTCATGAAACTGGGCGTTTGCTGGTATCCCGAACAATGGCCGGAACATCTCTGGGCCAGCGATGTGCAGCGCATGGCGGCGCTGGGCCTGTCGTTCGTGCGGGTCGGCGAGTTTGCCTGGAGCCGGATCGAGCCTGAACTCGGCCGCTTCGAGTGGGAATGGCTCGACCGCGCCGTTGATCTGGCGCACGCTGCCGGGCTGGAAGTGGTGATGGGCACGCCCACCGCCACGCCGCCGAAATGGCTGGTGGATGCCCACCCGGAGATACTTGCCAAGGGCCGCGACGGGCAGGTGCGCGGGTTCGGTTCGCGCCGACATTATTGTTTTTCGTCAGACGTGTATCTAGAGCAGTCCAGGCGCATCACGGCATTGATGGCGGATCGCTATGGCCAGCACCCGGCCGTGGTCGCCTGGCAGACCGACAATGAATATGGCTGCCACGACACGGTGGTGAGCATGTCCGACGCGGCCAAGGCGGCGTTCCGGCGCTGGCTGGCAGCGCGTTACGGCAGCGTGAAGGCGCTGAACACGGCGTGGGGGCTGGCGTTCTGGTCCCAGGAGTATCGCAGCTTCGACGAGGTCGATGCTCCCTTCGGCACTGTCACCGAAAGCCACCCGGCGCACCGGCTGGATTGGCAGCGTTTCTCCTCGGCGATGGTGGAGCGCTTCAACGCGGCGCAGGTCGAAATATTGCGCGCCGCCTCGCCGGGGCGGGACATTGTCCACAATTTCATGGGGCTGTTCACCGAGTTCGACCATTATGCCGTCGGCCGCCAGCTCGATGTGGCGACGTGGGACTCCTATCCGATCGGCTTTCTGGGGCAGGGGCCGTTCACGGTCGCCGACAAGGCGCGTTACCTGCGCACCGGCCATCCCGATCTCACCGCCTTCCACCACAGCCTGTATCGCGCCTGCGGGCAGGGGCGCTGGTGGGTGATCGAACAGCAGCCCGGCCCGGTGAACTGGGCAGCGTGGAACCCGGCGCCGGCGAAAGGCGCGGTGGAATTGTGGGGCTGGGAAGCGGTGGCGCAGGGGGCCGAACGCATGAGCTGGTTCCGTTGGCGGCAGGCGCCGACGGGGCAGGAGGCAATGCACGCCGGGTTGAACCGGCCCGACAATCAGCCCGCCGCCGCTTGGCCTGAAGTTGAAGCCTTGGCCGCCGGGCTGTCCCAGCTTGGCCCGCTGCCGCCGCGTGGGCGCAGCGATGTCGCGCTGATCTTCGATTATGACAGCGTGTGGGCGGTGCGGAGCCAACCACAGGGCCGTGATCAGGATGCACTGGCCACCGCCATGGCCTGGCATACGGCGGCGCGGCGGCTGGGCCTGAGTGTCGATATCGTGCCGCCCGATGCCGATCTGGCGGGTTACGACCTTGTGCTGCTGCCGGCACAAGTCTTTGTGGATGAGGGGCTTGCTCGGCGGCTTGCCGAAAGCGGGGCAACCGTGCTGGCCGGGCCGCGCACCGGGTCCAAAACCCGCGATTTCGCCATTCCCGCGCACTTGCCGCCCGATGGGCTGAAAATGTTGATCGACGTGACGGTGGCCAGGGTGGAAAGCCTGCCGCCCGGCATCGTGCTGCCCGCCGGCAACGCCGGGCAGGTGACGGGCTGGATGGAGGACGTCGAATCCGGATCGCAGGTCGAAACCCGTCTGACCCTCGATGATGGCCGCGGCTTGTGGTTTGCCAGCGCCAGGGCGCATTATCTCGCCGGCCAAGTGGATGATGGCCTGCTGCGCCGCGTCCTGACGAACGTTGCTGTTGCGACTGGCTTGCAGCCGCGCGACCTTGGTCCCGATGTACGGGTGGAGCGGCTTGGCAACTTCAATTTTCTGTTCAACTATGGCCCGGTACCCGTCACCATCGCCCATGATCTTTTGATCGGCCAAAACCCGGTGCTGCCTGCGGGCGTCGCCATCTGGAGGGACTGAACATGACGACGCTTGCTGCCCGCGTTGGCGCTCTGGCGGAAACCACAGCGCTGCCCGATCCCGGCCCCATTTCCGATGGCGAGGCGCGCTTCGTCGTCGAGCATTTCGCGCTCACCGCGAACAATGTCACCTATGCCGTCCACGGCGAGGATTTCGCCTATTGGCGCTTCTTCCCGGCCCCCGAAGGCCACGGCATCGTGCCGGTCTGGGGTTTTGCCCGCGTCAGCGAAAGCCGCGCCAAAGGGATCAGCGTTGGCCAGCGCTTCTTCGGTTACTGGCCGATGGGCGCCCAGGCGGTGCTCACCCCCGTACAGGTGTCGGCCCATGGCTTCACCGATGGCGCGGCGCATCGGTCCGGCCTGCCGCCCTTCTACAACCGCTACAATCCGGCCAGCCCGGCCTGGGGCGATGAAGCGCTGCAGTGCCTGTTCCGCCCGCTCTATGCCACCAGCTTCCTCATTGATTGCCTGGTGGCGAGCCGGCCGGTCGATACGCTCCTGCTGTCCTCGGCCTCCTCCAAGACTGCGCTTGGCGTGGCGCAGGCGGCGAAGGGCCGGCAGCGCGTGGTTGGTCTCACATCGCCAGGCAACAGGGGATTCTGCGAAAAGACGGGCTATTACGATCAGGTGCTCAGTTACGACGAGATTGCGCATGTGGGGGGGGACGCCATCGCCTTCATCGATTTTTCCGGCCATGGCGGCGTGCGCAGCGATGTCCACACCCTGCTGGGTGAGCGACTGAAGGAAAGCCACATCGTCGGCGACACCCACTGGCAGAGCCCCAACACCAACGAATTGCCCGGCCCGGTGCCGCAGCTGTTCTTCGCCCCCACTGTGGCGCAGGATCGGGTGTCGGAATGGGGACCGGCTGGCTTTGAACAGCTGCTGGGCGAAGCTTGGGGCCGCTTTGCCGCCACGCTGGGCTGGCTGCGCGTCGAGCGGGTGACCGGCGATGCCGATGTTGCCAAGGCCTGGGCCGAACTGGTCGATGGCGGCATCGATCCGGCGGTTGGTATCGTCGCTGCGCTGTAACTTGTTCAGCTTGCCGAAAGCGCGGGTGCGGCAATCTCCATTGCATGGCTGGGGTTTGGACAAAGTGTCGCAATCCCCAGTCCTTGAGCACACAAGGGTCGAGGCGTATGGAGCCCGTCCAAGCGATCCGGCGCAGACGCCCGGGCGTGTGAAAAACCTGCCGGCCACAAGCCGGCGTGAGGAGAACAACTGATGAAGATTCTGGGTTTTGTCGCCGCTGCCCTGGTGATCGCCGCTCCGGCCGCCGCCAAGGAAATCACCGTCAAGATGCTGAACAAGGGTGGCGAAGGCGCCATGGTGTTCGAACCGGCGTTCGTGAAGGCCGCCCCTGGCGACACCGTGAAGTTCGTTGCTACCAACCCGGGCCACAACGCGCAGACCATCGCTGGCTTCCTGCCGGCCGGTGAAGCCGAACAGAAGGGCGCCATGGGCAAGGATTTCGTGCTGAAGGCCGGCAAGCCGGGCGTGTATGGCATCAAGTGCCTGCCGCACTTCTCCATGGGCATGGTTGCCCTGGTGCAGGTCGGCAACGGCCCGTCGGCCAACCTCGCTGCCGCCAAGGCCGTGAAGCTGTCGCCACTGGCCACCAAGCGCATGACCGCCTACCTGGCGAAGGCCAAGTAATCGCCCACCAGCGATGATGAAGCGGCCGGGGTGGCAACACCCCGGCCGTTTTCGTTAGAGGCCCGCCGCCTTCAGCATCGCCGAAGCCCCGGCCTCCGCATCATCGCTGCCGGTGCGGAAAAAGGCGAAGAGTTCGCGGGCCGTGCCCGGCCCCGAATCGTCTATGGTCGCCGCTGGGCGGGACAGGAACTCGGCGGCATCCACCAGCACGTCCAGTTGCCCCTGCCGCGCGCACAGCCGGATCACGTCCCCATCACGCACGCGGGCAATCGGCCCGGCGGACATGGCTTCCGGGCAGAGGTGGATGGCGGCCGGCACTTTGCCTGATGCGCCCGACATGCGACCATCGGTGACCAGCGCCACCTTGTGCCCGCGATCCTGCAGCACGCCCAGCGCCGGCGTCAGCTTGTGCAGTTCGGGCATGCCGTTGGCCTGCGGGCCCTGGCCGCGCACCACCACCACGACGTCACGATTGAGCTCGCCGGCCTTGAAAGCGGCCTGCACGCTCTCCTGATCCTCGAACACACGGGCTGGGGCCTCGATGGTCCAGCGCTCCTCGTCCACGGCGCTGGTCTTGAAGATGGCGCGGCCCAGATTGCCCTTCACCAGCCGCATGCCACCATCAGCACGGAACGGGTTGGTGGCGGCGCGCAGGATGCTCTCGTCGCGGCTTTCCGGCACATCGCGCCACACCAAATGCTCGCCGTCCATGGCGGGATCGCGGGCATAATCGGCCAGGCTGTCACCGGCAACGGTGGGGATGTCGCCGTGCAGCAAACCGGCATCCAAAAGGGTGCGAATGGTGAAGGCCATACCGCCCGCCGCGTGGAACTGGTTCACATCCGCTGCGCCGCCCGGATAGACCCGGGCCAGCAGCGGCACTGCGCCTGACAAATCGTCAAAATCCTGCCAGTCGATCAGCACGCCCGCCGCCCGCGCGATAGCGGGCAAATGGATAGCATGGTTGGTCGAACCGCCGGTGGCCAGCAAGCCGACAATGGCGTTGACGATGGCGCGTTCGTCCACACAGATGCCCAGCGGGCGTTCGTCCGGCTGGTTCAGCGCGATCTTTGCCAGCCGGTGCATGGCCGCACGGTTCATGGCAGTGCGCAGGCCGGTGCCGGGATTGACGAAGGCCGCGCCCGGCAAGTGCAGGCCCATCACCTCCATCATCATCTGGTTGCTGTTCGCCGTACCATAGAAGGTGCAGGTGCCGGGGCTGTGGTAGCTTGCGCTCTCGGCCTCCAGCAGTTCGGCGCGGCTGGCCTTGCCTTCGGCCGCCAGCTGCCTGATGCGCTGTTTTTCCTTGTTGGGCAGGCCGCTGGGCATTGGCCCGGCCGGGACGAAGATCATCGGCAGATGGCCAAAGCGCAGCGCGCCGATCAGCAGGCCCGGCACGATCTTGTCACAGATGCCGAGCAGCGCGACCGATTCGAACATGGCGTGGCTCAGCGCCACCGCCGTGGCGAGCGCGATGCTATCGCGGCTGAAGAGGGAAAGCTCCATGCCCACCTGGCCTTGCGTCACGCCATCGCACATCGCCGGCACGCCGCCGGCCACCTGCGCCGTGGCGCCGACTTCGCGGGCAAACAGCTTCAATTGCGGCGGATATTGGCCATAGGGCTGGTGAGCAGACAGCATGTCATTGAAAGCCGTGACGATCCCAATGTTGACGCGCGCGCCGGCCCTGATCGTCGCCTGATCATCCAGTGCAGCGGCAAAGCCGTGGGCAAGGTTGGAGCATGACAGCCGCTCCCGGCCCATGCCGTTCTCCCGTTCGCGGCCGATATGATCGAGATAGCGGGCGCGGCCGGCGCGGCTTTTCTCGATGATGCGGTCGGTCACGCGGGCGAGTGTGGGGTGCAGAGTCGTCATATGCTTAGCATAGGCAGCAACACCGGGCTTGGGCAGATGGAATAGCGCTGCCCAAAAGCAACTCGTTGACGGCCAGGCAGCTAGCGGGCAGCAACAGCGAGGGGGGGCACATGACCGACACCAAAAAGCAAATGGGCCTGGTTGCCGCGCTGGCGCTGGTGGTTGGCAACATGGTGGGTTCCGGCGTGTTCCTGCTGCCGGCAACGCTGGCGCCTTATGGCTGGTCGGCGATGGGCGGCTGGGTGATCGCGCTGGCGGGCACATTGGCGCTGGCCGGCTGCTATGCCGCGCTGTCCCGGCAGATGCCCGGCACCTGCGGGCCGCATTTCTACGTTGAAAAGGCGTTCGGTCCCAACGCCTCCTATATCGCGGCGTGGAGCTACTGGATCGGCGTCTGGGTCGGCAATGCCGCGCTGGCGGTGGCCGTCGTCTCCAATCTCACCGTGCTCTGGCCCGGCCTGGCCGGCGATCCGCTCCTGAGCGCGCTCGCCGCCATTGGCGTGCTGGTGCTGGTGACGGCAATCAATTTGGCCGGCATCGGCGCGGCCAGCTTCGTGCAGCAGGCCACCACCTTCCTGAAACTTATGCCACTCCTCGCCGTGCTCGGCATCGCGGCCTGGCTGCTGTTCACCAAGGGCAGCGCCGCCGTGGTCAATCCGCCGTCGGCCATGGAAGCCGATGGGGTGATCACCTCGGTCACGCTCACCATGTGGGCGTTCCTGGCCTTTGAATCGGCCACGGTGCCGGCCGACAAGATCCGCCGCCCGGAATTCACCGTGCCGGTGGCGACCATCGTCGGTCCGTTGCTGGCTGGCGTGCTCTACATGGCGATTTCGGCGGCGATGATCGCGCTGGTGCCGGCCGATGCGCTGGCCAAATCCAACGCGCCCTTCGCCGATTTTTCCGCGCCGTTCATCGGTTCGCAGGCGGCGGCGCTGATCGGCGTGTTTGCCGCCATTTCGGCGCTGGGCACGGTCAACGGCCTTACCCTCACGGCGGCCGAACTGCCGCGCGCCATGGCGCTGGTCGGGCAGTTTCCACAACGCTTTGCCGGGCTGAACCGCGCCGGCGCACCAGCAGCGGCCGTGCTGCTGTCGGGCGGGCTGGCGGCGGCGCTGGTGTTGATGAACACCGATCGCAGCCTTTCGGGCCTGTTCGAATTCACCATTCTGGTGGCCACCGCGGCAATGCTGGTCGGCTATATGGCGGTGGGGCTGGCCGGGCTGAAACTGCTCTCCGGCCCGATGCGCTTCATAGGCCTGGCTGGCACGCTCTATTCGCTGTTTGCGCTCTATGCCTCCGGGCTGGAAGCAACCTTGTGGTGTTTCGCCCTGATCGCTGCGGGTTGGCCGGTCCTGCTTTACGCCCGCGCAAAACCGTAGAACCGATCTGACAAGATCGCCTTCGCCGCATTGTGGCCTGGCGCGCCGGTCACGCCGCCGCCGGGATGGGCGCCGCTGCCGCACAGATACAGGCCGTTCACCGGCATGCGGTGATTGCCATGGCCCAGCACCGGCCGCGCCGCCCACAGCTGATCCAGGCTCATGCGGCCGTGGAAGATATCGCCGCCGATCAACCCGAACTTGCGTTCCAGATCGAGCGGCGAATGGATCTGCCGCGCGATGATGCTGCGCTTGAAATTGGGCGCATGCGCCGTGACGGTATCGATGATCAAATCGGCCACCTTCTCGCGCACATCGTCCCAACTTTGGCCGTCAGGCAATTTGGGCGCGAATTGCTGGCAGAACAGGCTGGCGACATGGCGGCCGGGCGGCGCCAGCGTGTCATCCAGCGTCGATGGGATCAGCATCTCCACGATCGGCTTGGCTGACCAGCCATAGGCCTTGGCGCCGGTATAGGCCCGGTCCATGTAATCCAGGCTGGGCGCGATGATGATGCCGGCGCCGTGGTGCGGGCCGTGGCCCTTGAGCACGCTGAATTCCGGCAGTTCCGATAGCGCCACGTTCATGCGGAATGTGCCCGATCCGGTGGCATAGCCATCCATCGAACGGGCAAATTCTGCCGGCAATTCGGCGCGGTCCACCAGCTGACGGAACAGCAGCGCCGGGCCGGCATTGCTGGCCACGATGGGCGCTTCCAGCACGCGGCCATCCTCCAGCGTGACGCCCTTCGCCTTGCCGTTGACGATGTTCACGCGTGCCACGCGCTCTTCCAGCCCGATGGAAACGCCCTTTTCGGCACAGGCGCGGGCCATGGCCTTGGTAATGGCGCCCATGCCGCCGATGGCATGGCCCCAGGCGCCCTTCACCCCGTTCACCTGGCCGAACACATGGTGCAGCAGCACATAGGCCGAACCCGGCGTATCGGGGCTGGCGAAATGGCCAACGATGGAATCGAATCCCAGCACCGCCTTGATCGGATCGCTTTCGAACCAGCCATCCAGGAATTCGCGCGCAGAACGGGTGAAGAGGGTGAACAGGTCATGCTGTTCGCCCTTGCTCAGCCCCAGCATCGGCCAGCCCTGCGTGGCCAGCGCCGCCATGCCCTTCAGGCCCGGCCCTGGCGGGATTTTCAGCGCCAGGCGCCGCATCTGATCGGCCAGCACCTCCAAACGCTGATCATAGGCGGGCAGGGCGGCGGCGTCTTTCTCCGAAAAGCGCGCCACTTCGCTTTCCGTCACGCCGGGGCCCACTTTCAGATAATCATTGGCCAGCGGCAGGAAATTGTTGAGCGGGCGGTTGACGATGGTCAGGCCATGCTCGCCCAGGTTCATGTCGGATGCGACCCGGTCCTGCAGCAGCGAGACGGTGTAGCTGGCGGTGCTGTTGCGGAAGCCGGGCGCGAACTCCTCGGTCACGCAGGCGCCGCCCACGATATCGCGTGCTTCGCAGATATGCACCTTCAGCCCGGCGCGGGCGAGATAGAAGGCCGTGACAAGGCCATTATGGCCCCCGCCGATGATGATCGCGTCATACTGCATGGGCAGATGCCATGCCCGGCTGCGGGCGGCCGGTCAATTCAGATGAAAGTTCTATTCTTGTGTTCAAAGGTGGCCATCGGTAGGTGCTCTGCCCGTAGGTAAAAATCATCATTTAATTCAATACGTTGGCGCACAGTATGTCGTTGCATTTTCAGTGTAAGAAAATACGATTTCAGCGACAAATAGACTTGTTTTGAATTTTCAATTGCGCTTAAAAAGGGTATCAGACTTCGACGGAGAGGGTAAACATGTCGCAAAATTACTTTGTCGAACTATTAGAGCTCTCAGCAAATATTGTTATAATGAATGAAGATAAAGTTTCTAGCGACAAGGATCGTAAAAAACTAGCTAAGAAACATTTGCCTATTGCTCTTGAAAAATTTAAGGAAAAATCTCAGAAATATATTGATTCAATTCTCATAGAGAATGAAGATTATAATGTTGCTTATGAAACTGTTTCGCAGTTAATCGCTCGATTGAAAGTCGATTCAGATCCATCGTGGCTTCCAGCGTTAGACTACTTAACTGAAAACTTATTGCCAGCGGTCCGGAAAGAAGCTGGACGTGGACCTAAGGTGCGTAAGGCGCTCAAGGCTTTGCCTTGGGCGTTGGGTGGAGTGGCAGTAGTCGCATATTTTTCGATCCGGTTGTATTCAGCAGTGCCAATTCAAAATCCGATTGAAACAAGGTCTGGTATTGAAGAAAGAGCAGCGGCATTGGAAAAAGTCATACAATATGATGACCTGATGGATACTAAAGTTAGAAAAGGTGGATGGCTCAAAGGTCTGATGTTGTGGCCAATAGAACCAAACGAGCAAGAAATAAAAGGAGCCTCTGATTTTGCTGGCTTGATGTACGAAGCTCAGGATTTTAGCGTCGATAGGTTTAAATGTCCCATTATACCTAAGGGTTATGGTAATAAGCCATCTCCTGAAGAGCTGAAATTTTTAGAAAGCGCTGCGGAATACGTGAATGGGCCAAATGTAAATTGGAAAAAGCCAGCCATTATCACCGCCATTGATGCTGCAAGGGCAGTTCAGAAATGTTAGAATAACATATTGATATTGTTATTTAATGTGCTGTATCATCTTGGACATCAATCACTAGTTTGATTGATAGTCTGATAGGTAGGCATCGTTTGAGTCTACCTCATGGTCTCCCATACACCCCGTTGCAACCTGCGCCGCATCCGCTATGCCGGGGCACAAGAAACAGGCGGGGAGGCCGGGGTTTTGGGCGCGGATGTTGAGACTGTCGAAGACGTGATCGATCCCAAGCGGGATCGGCTGGTGATCGTGGCCAGCAGCCTGGGCACCGTGTTCGAATGGTATGATTTCTTCCTCTACGGCATCCTCGCCAGCCTGCTCGGCAAATTGTTCTTTGCCACCGGCAACCCCACAACTGAGCTCCTCTTCAGCCTGTTCGCCTTTGCTATCGGATTTTTCTTCCGGCCGCTGGGCGCGCTGGTGTTCGGCTGGTTCGGGGACAAGGTGGGCCGCAAATATACCTTCCTGATCACCATCGCGATGATGGGCGGGGCGACGGCCTGCATCGGCCTTTTGCCCACCTTCGAACAGGCCGGCATTGCAGCGCCGATCATGCTGCTGGTGCTGCGCACTCTGCAGGGCTTGGCGCTGGGCGGCGAATATGGCGGGGCGGCGATTTACGTTGCCGAACATGCCCCGCCCGGCAAGCGCGGCGCGTACACCAGCTGGATCCAGGCGGCAGCAGCCGGCGGCTTCATGCTCACACTCGGCGTGGTGCTCGGCACCAAGGCGCTGATCGCGGAACCCGAATTTGTCGCCTGGGGCTGGCGTATTCCGTTTCTGATGTCGATCCTGCTGCTGGCCATCTCGCTGTGGGTGCGACTGAAACTGTCGGAAAGCCCGGTGTTCCAGAAGATGAAATCGGCGGGCACCACGTCGGCCAATCCGTTCAAAGATGCGCTGTCGGCGCCGGGCAACAAGGGCCGGCTGCTGGTGGCGCTGGCGGTATCGGCCGGCTTCACGGTGATTTTCTACACCAGCCAGTTCGGCACGCTCTATTTCCTGCAGAACACCGCCCGCCTGCCGGAAACGGAGGCGTTGCTGTACCTGGCGGTTGGCGTGCTGGTTTCGGCCCCGGCCTATATCTATTTCGGCGGGCTTTCCGATCGGTTCGGGCGCAAGGCGGTGCTGGCCACCGGCTTTGCCCTCACGCTGGTCGCGCTGTTCCCGATCTTCGATCTGATGGCCAAGGGCGCCAACCCGGCGCTGTCCGAAGCCATGGCCAACGCGCCGGTCACCGTTGAGCTGCCGGCGTGCGACTACAACATCTTCACAAAGCAGGAGGCCGAGTGCGGCAAGGCGCTGGAATGGCTGACCAAGCGCGGCGTTTCCTATGCCAAGACCGATGCAGACGTGCTGGCGATACGCGTTGCCGGCGTGCGCCTTGAGGGCTTTGACAAGGACAAGTGGGGCGCGGCGCTCAACACCGCCGGCTGGCCGGAAAAGGCCGACCCCGATCGCATCGTCGCCTGGAAGCTGCTGCTGGCGGTGATGGCTATCGGGCTGCTCAGTGGCTGGACCTATGCGCCGATTGCGGCCGTGCTGGTGGAAATGTTCCCGGCCCGCGTGCGCTATACCAGCATGAGCGTGCCCTATCACATCGGCACTGGGTATTTCGGCGGCTTCCTTCCGGTGATTTCCCAGTACATCGTGGTGTCAACCGGCGATGTGTTTGCCGGCCTGTGGTACACGATCGTGGTGGTGGCAGTGGGCCTGGTGGTCATGCTGCTGTTCCTCAAGGATTCGCGCCACATCAACATCAACGATTGAGGGGCGCATGAGTGGACCGCTGGCGGGCATCCGCATCGTCGATTGCTCGCAGATCGTTTCCGGCCCGATGGCTTGCCAGATGCTGGGCGATCAGGGCGCCGAGGTGATCAAGGTCGAAAGCCCCGGCGGCGATCCGGTGCGCAGCCTTGGCCCGCGCAAGGCCGATCTTTCCAGCATGTTTATCGCCGTCAACCGCGGCAAGCAGGGCCTGTGCCTTGATCTGAAATCACCCGACGGCATCGCCGTGCTGGAAACGCTGGTGAAAACCGCGGACGTGCTGGTGGAAAATTTCCGCCCCGGCGTGCTGGCGCGGCTTGGGCTGGATTGGGAACGGCTGCATGCCCTCAACCCGCGCCTGATCTATTGCAGCATCACCGGCTTTGGCCCGGATGGCCCGTATCAGAATGTGCGCGTCTATGATCCCGTCATCCAGGCCGTCTCCGGCATCGCAGCGAGCCAGGTGGACAAGGAAGGCAACCCTGGCCTCGTGCGCCACTTGGTGGCCGACAAGGTGACCGCGCTCACCGCCGCGCAAGCGATCACGGCGGCCCTGTTCCGCCGCGAACGCAGCGGCGGGCAGGGCGAGCGTATCGAGGTCGCCATGCTTGATGCCGCCATCGCCTTCAACTGGCCGGAAGGCATGTACAATTACAGCTTCATCGATGATGCGCCGGCGGCTTGGCCCGAATATGGCGCGCAGATGCGGCTGTGGAAGGCGGCCGATGGCCAGGTGGCGATTGGCGCTTTGCAGGATGCCGAATTCGTGGCGCTCACCCGCAGCCTGGGCCGCGAGGATCTGGCTGCAGATGAACGCTTCCGCTCCTCGGCCGGGCGCATCAAGCATCAGCGCGAATGGGCGCCGCAAGTGTCCGCCGAAATCGCCCGCCGCAGCCGTGCTGAATTGATGGAGGGTTTCGTCGAACAGGGCGCTGTCGGCGGCCCGGTGGTGCATCTGGCCGATGTGCCGAACGATGCCCAGGTGCAGCACAACGGCATCTGCATCGAAGTGGCGCACAGCGACGCCGTCGGCCGCGTGCGCCAGGCCCGGCCGCCGGCCCGCTTTGGCCAGCCGCTTGATCCGGTCGGCCCGGCGCCGCATCTGGGCGAACATAGCCGGCAAATCCTTGCAGGGCTGGGCTATGACGCTGCCGCCATTGCCGCACTTGTGGATAAGGGCGTCCTCAAGGGTTGAAGCCCCTATCGCGGTCGGCACGGCTCTTGCATCATCTGCGACAAGGTTGACGTGGGCTTGCGCTGATTCTGCCATTGCGTCTCCAACAGGTGCTACCCATATCAGCAGGAACAAAGTGAGGCTCAGGGCCCCACGACGGAGATGACATGACAAACCAGACCCTGCCCGTGTTGCCGCTGCGCGATATCGTGGTGTTCCCGCAGATGATCGTGCCGCTGTTCGTGGGCCGCGAAAAATCGGTGGCCGCGCTCGAAGCGGCCATGAACGACGGCCGCACCGTGTTCCTGCTCAGCCAGAAGAACCCCGGCGATGAAGATCCCGGTGCTGATGAACTGTATGACGTCGGCACGCTCGCCAATGTGCTGCAGTTGCTGAAACTGCCCGACGGCACGGTGAAGGTGCTTGTGGAAGGCCAGGGCCGCGCGTCGTTGGTCAAGCTGGATGCCAGTGGCCCCTATCTGATGGCCGAAGTTGAAGACCGGCCGGACGTGGAGCGCAACGAAACCGAGGTCGCCGCCCTGCTGCGTTCGGCGCAGAGCCAGTTCGAACAGTTCATCAAGCTGAACCGCAAGGTCGCCCCGGAAGTCGCCAGCCAGATTTCGGCGGTGGAAGAGCCGGGCCGCTTTGCCGACACCGTCGCTGCCAACCTGGGCCTGAAGATCGCCGACAAGCAGGCGCTGTTGGCCGAGCCGGATGTGGGCTTGCGGCTGGAAAAGATCTTCGCCTTCATGGAAGGCGAGATGGGTGTGCTGCAGGTGGAAAAGAAGATCCGCAACCGCGTGAAGCGGCAGATGGAGAAGACCCAGCGCGAATATTATCTGAACGAACAGATGAAGGCGATCCAGCGCGAGTTGGGCGATGCCGACGAGGAAAAGGACGAGATCGCCGAGCTGGAAGAGAAGATCAAGAAGGTCAAGCTCTCCAAGGAAGCCCGTGAAAAGGCGCTGGGCGAACTGAAGAAGCTGAAGGCGATGGCGCCGCAGTCGGCCGAAGCCACGGTGGTGCGCAACTATCTCGATACGTTGCTGGGCCTGCCGTGGGGCAAGCGCAGCAAGGTGAAGAAGGACATCATCGCAGCGCAGGCCGTGCTGGATGCCGATCATTTCGGCCTGGAAAAGGTGAAGGACCGGATCATCGAGTATCTGGCCGTGCAGGCGCGCACCAACAAGCTGAAGGGGCCGATCCTGTGCCTTGTCGGCCCGCCCGGCGTTGGCAAGACCAGCCTTGGCCGCAGCATCGCCAAGGCGACGGGGCGTGAATTCATCCGCCACAGCCTGGGCGGCGTGCGTGATGAAGCCGAAATCCGCGGCCATCGCCGGACCTACATTGGCTCCATGCCGGGCAAGATCATCCAGAATCTGAAGAAGGCTGGCACGTCCAACCCGCTGTTCCTGCTCGATGAAATCGACAAGCTGGGCCAAGATTTCCGCGGCGATCCTTCATCGGCGCTGCTGGAAGTGCTCGATCCGGAACAGAACAAGGCGTTCAACGACCATTATCTGGAAGTCGATTACGACCTTTCGGACGTGATGTTCGTGACCACGGCCAACAGCTACAACATGCCCCAGCCGTTGCTGGACCGCATGGAGATCATCAGCCTGTCGGGTTACACCGAGGATGAGAAGCTGGAGATCGCCAAGCGCCACCTGATCGAGAAGCAGTATGAAGCGCATGGGCTGAAGAAGGAGGAGTTCACGGTCACCGACGACGCGATCCGTGATCTGATCCGTTATTACACCCGCGAAGCCGGCGTGCGGAAATTGGAGCGCGAGATCGCCAAGCTGGCGAGGAAGGCCCTGCGCCGCATCCTCGAAGGCAAGGACACCAGCGTTACCGTGAGTTCGGACAACCTCGCCGATTTCTCGGGCGTGCGGAAGTTCCGCTATGGTCTGGCCGACACTGAAGACCAGATCGGCGCCGTCACCGGCCTGGCCTGGACGGAAGTCGGCGGCGATCTGCTCACCATCGAAGCCGTCACCAGCCCTGGCAAGGGCGCGATCAAGACCACCGGCAAGCTGGGCAGCGTGATGACCGAATCGATCTCGGCGGCACTCAGCTTCGTGCGCGCCCGTGCCACGCACTATGGCATCAAGCCCAGCGTGTTCGAGAAGAAGGACATTCACGTGCACGTGCCGGAAGGCGCGACGCCCAAGGATGGGCCCTCTGCGGGCATCGCCATGGTCACCGCCATCATTTCCACGCTGACCGGTGTTGCCGTGAAGCGCGATGTGGCGATGACCGGCGAAGTGACGCTGCGTGGCCGCGTGCTGCCCATCGGCGGCCTGAAGGAAAAGCTGCTGGCGGCGCTGCGTGGCGGCATCACCATGGTGCTGATCCCGGCCGAGAACGAGAAGGACCTGGCCGACATTCCCGACAATGTGAAGCAGGGGATGACGATCGTGCCGGTTTCCCACGTTGATGAAGTGCTGGCGCTGGCGTTGACCCAGCCGCTGGTGCCGATCGAATGGACCGAGGCCGATGAAAAGGCCGCTATGCCGCCGGCCGCCGTGGCCACCGAACCGGCGGTTCGGCACTAAAAATCTTGCGGTGAACGGGCGGGCGGGGCTTTACAGCGCCGCCCGTCTCGCCTAATCCGCCCGCTCGCCAAGCAAGTGGGCGCGTAGCTCAGCGGTAGAGCACTGCTTTCACACGGCAGGGGTCACAGGTTCAATCCCTGTCGCGCCCACCACTTGCATCCCCCTCCTTCTCGATCCTGATCACGCTGACCAGGCGTGCCGTTGCCGCCATGGCTGCGACGGAGCGGTGCTTGCCGCACGTCCAGCCTGCGGTGCAGTAAGCAGGCCGAGCACTGCTCGACGCGCTGACCAGCATCGGCATGGCCCGCCGGCTGGCTAATGGGCGATGCGCGGCCTAGATCGGCCGTCTTTTTTTCAGGCAAATCCCTAAATTTACCCTTCGCCCCGGACGTGATCCGGGGCGACAACAGGAAAAGCGGTTGGCCCGCTCAGGCCGGGAAGCGGCAGGCCTGATCCCGGCTCACGAAGTGCAGATCGGCGAACCAGCCCCGAGCGCTGCCGCCGGTCTGATCCGTATCCACCGCCACGGCGATGGAGGTGGCCTTGGCCGTCGTGCCGGGGAAGGCGCGGGCATAATCGCCGGCCAGATCGGCGCGCTGTTCCACCCAGAGGCCGGCAT
The DNA here is from genome assembly GCA_027485735.1 of Sphingomonadales bacterium. Classification (GTDB taxonomy): domain Bacteria; phylum Pseudomonadota; class Alphaproteobacteria; order Sphingomonadales; family Sphingomonadaceae; genus Sandarakinorhabdus. The sequence goes on from JAIXQM010000137.1 coordinate 33,397, forward strand.
TCGCGGCGCCGCTTTGCGCCACCACCATGCGGGCGCGATCGGTATAGGCGTTGGGCGCGGTGGTGCCGATGGGGTGCACATTATCCCACACATAATTCACCGCCGCATCGGGGATGGGGCCGGGGAACAGGCGGCGAGCCAGCGCAAGCTTCATCTTTGTGCCCAGGCCCAATTGCCCATCGGGAATATCGAAGCCCACATACACACGGGCGGCATAATCATCGCCGGCTTTGGTCTTCATGTTGGCGCCGGCTACCGGCGCTGCGATGCGCCAGCGCCAGCACAGGATTGGCGTTGCATTGAGATCAACTGTGATTGGCCGGGCGAGCAACGCCATGCTGGCGTCGGCACTGCCTTCGATGGCCATGACGCCGTCGATGCGGGTGACGCGGTAGCGTGTGGGCGGAACCTTTTTGGAAACGACAGCGACAGCCCAAGGTGGCGGCACCGGGCCTTCGGCGTTGAACTGGCCCACCACGACCGCCCCAATCAGTGTGGGTATCAGGGCTGCGATCATGGCTTGAACGCCGCCCATGCGGCCGCCGTTCGCTGGATGACGGTGAGGATGCACAGGCCGGCATATGCCAGCGCGATCGTCGGGAAATGCTGCGGCCAAAGGCAGAAGGCAATGAAGACCAGGATCGTCTCCGTCCCTTCGGCCAGGCCGGTATTGTAGAAGAAGCTCTTCTTGCCGTGGGCGCTGGTTTCCATGCCCCGTTTGCTGGCGATGGCGGCAAAGGCGAGGAAGCTGATGCCGGTGAGGCCGAAGCAGCAGGCCAGCACCAGCGACGGGACCAGGTTGGCCGGTGCGGCTAGGCCAAAGCCCAGCGGCACCGCGAGATAGAAGACGAAATCGGCGACGATATCGAGATAGCCGCCAAAATCCGTTGGCCCGGTGATGCGCGCAACCGGGCCATCGAGCCCGTCGAGCAGACGGTTGACGATGATCACCACCAGCGCCAGCGTGAACTGGCCCTGCGCCAGCAGTGCGCCGGCCCCGATGCCGAGCAGGATGCCGATGCTGGTGATCGCATTGGCTGTCACGCCAAGGTCTGCCAGAACCCGCCCCAACGCGTTCAGCGGCGGGTCGATCAGCGGGCGCAGGCGGGCGTCAAGCAAGCGGAGTCACCAGGCCGATCATCGCGCCGGTCATCAGCGTCGCCAGATTGCCGGCGATCCAGCTCTTGACGCCCAGTCCGGCCGCTTCGGCGCGGCGTTCCGGGCACAGGCTGGCGATGGTGGAGACCAGCAGGCCGATGCTGGCCAGATTGGCAAAGCCGGCCAGCGCGTAGGTGACGATGAGGGCGCTGCGCGGGTCGAGCGTGCCAGCGGGCAGGGCCGCCAGATCCAGATAAGCGACATATTCGTTGAGGATGGCCTTGGTGCCCATCAATGCGCCCGCCGCTGGCGCCTGATCCCACGGCACGCCTATGGCCCACATCAGCGGCGAGAAAATCCAGCCGAACATGCGCTTCAGCGTGAGGGCGGCGCCATCCACGTGGGGCGCCAGCGCCAATATCTGATCGGCAAGCGCCACCAGCGCGAAGATGGTAATGATGATGCCGATCACCGCCAGCATCAGCTGCACGCCTTCCATGGCGCCGCGCACCACGGCGTCCATGGCGCCATCATAGGCGAGATCAGGCTCGGCCGCTTCGCTGGACTGCGGCTGGCCCGGCACCATCAGCCGGGCGACCATCAAGGCGGCGGGCAGCGAAATCAGGCTGGCCACGATCAGATGCCCAGCGGCGTTGGGGATGACCTTGCCCAGCGTGCTGGCATAGAGCACCAGAATCGCGCCTGAAATCGTCGCCATGATCATCGCCATGATGGCGAACAGATCGGATCGGGACATGGTGGCAAACCACGCCCGCAGCACCAGCGGCGATTCAACCACGCCCAGGAACAAAGTGCCGCCACCGCCCAGCCCGACGACGCCCGATACGCCCAAGGTGCGCCGCAAGGCCCACGACAGCCCGCGCACCAACGCCTTCAAGATGCCCCAGTGCCAGAGCAGCGCGGAGAGCGCCGAAAACACGATGATCAGCGGCAGGATCTGGAAGGCGATGATCAGCGGCGGGCTGGCGCCTTGCGCCAGGGCAAATGGCAACGGCGCGCCGCCCAGATAGCCGAACATGTAGGAGGAGCCGACGAGCGTGGCCTTCTCGATGGCAGCCACGCCCTGATTGGCCACGCCAACGGCGGCCCAGATCGGCGGCACCCGCACCACGATCACGGCAATCGCCAGTTGCAGCAGCAACGCGCCGCCCAGCCAGCGCCAGCCAGGGCGATTGGCGCGGTCTTCACTGAACGCCCACGCCAGCAGCAAAATGGCCGCCAGCCCGATCAGACCCTGAAATTGCTGCATCGCGGCTGGCATATCAGAACTTGTACGCGATACCGAACTGGAACTGCCGCGGCGGGCCGGCGTTGCGTTGCACGAAGGGTGCGCCGCCGCCGAACTGCACCTGGTTCGACGTGGTGGCTGCGTTGGCAAAGCCGGACTGGTTGTTGGCGTTGAACAGGTTGAACACGTCGGCCGAAAGTTCGATGCGCTTCAATAGCAGATAGCGGATGCCAAGATCGACCGTGGCTGACCACGGCAGCCGCGCCGAATTGCGGGAGGCGCCGGGGAAACGGTCGGAGTTGCCGACGAAATTTTCCCCGAACGAGGCGCCGTCTCCGTTCAGATCCTGGGTGCCGAAAATCCGTGCATCGGGCACCAGATTGACCGGTTGGCCCGACTGAAACAGGCCGGCGGCCGTCAACGTTAGGCCCTCGATCGGATAGAGATAGCCCACCGCCGAAATCACGTGCCGTCGATCGTTTGCCGACGGGCCATATTCGGTGCTGAAATCATTGGCATTGGCAGCGCGGAAGTTGATGTCGTCGGTGTCGTTCTTCAGCCGCGACAGCGTGTAGCTGAGCCGGAAGCCATAATCATCGGCGCCGCGCTCCTTCACGGCCTGCAGGATGAGCGCCATATATTCCGACCGGCCTTCGGTTTCCGAAACCGTGATCTGCCGCGCCCCGCCCGCGACCAGCGCGACCGGCCGGCTGGCATCAGCGGCAGCCTGGCTGCGCACGAGGCCCAGCGTCTGCGCCAGCGCCGCCCGCGTTGCATTGTCGGGCGCGGCCTGCAGCAGAGCGATATTGGCCGGCGTGAGCGCGGCGGCGTTGGGCGTGAAGGCCGCCGGCGCATTCAGGTCGCGCAGCCGCACCAGATTGCGGCTGCGGCTGTAGATGCCATCGATGCTCAGCGTCAGTGTGGACGTCGCCTGATATTGATAGCCGCCGCTCAACTGCAGGCTCCACGGGCTGTCATAGCCGGTGGGCGACAATATGCGCGCTTCGCCCAGCGTGGCGGCGCCGCGCAGCGCCTGTACCTGCGCCGGGGTTGGGCAGGCCGAAACCGTGGCGCAGGGCGGGGCGACGGTGAGGTTGCCGTCGAACGTCACGTCGCGCAGGTTGATACCGGTCGGGATGAGGCCGCGGCTCTGCAATTGGCCCAATTGGGTGAGGAAGGCCGGCGCTGTGGTGTTGCGCTGCAGGGCGTCGGAGATGACGGCATAACTCAATTTGCCGGTGAAGATGCCGGCGCCAAAGCGCACCGACGAGCGGGCATCCGGCCGCCAGTTCAGCGCCAGCCGCGGTGCGATATTGTCGAAGTCACCGCCGCCGGCACCAGCACGAGCGCCTTGGGCGGTGAGGCTGTCATAATCCCAGCGCACGCCCAGCGTGGCGGTGAAGCGCGGGCTGATCTGCCATTCGTCTTCCAGATAGAAGGCCAGCAGTGTCTGATCGGTGCCGAAGGATTGCGGCCGCAATTCAACGGCGTAATTGGCCACCACCGGGTTCAGCGCCAGCACGTCAGAGGCGGTCAGGCCCAACCCGCGGCCGCCGGCACGCAGCGCGGCCAGTTGCGGCGCGGTCAGATCGACGACGAAATTGCCATCGGGGTTGCCGCCGCCCAACAAGGTGAAGTTGCTGTGGATGACGTCGGCGCCCAGCCGCAGCCGGTGTGCGCCCAGCTTGCGTTGCAGGCGATGGGTGGTCTGGATCGTCTCTTCCAGGCTGTCGAACAGATAACCGGGGTGGCCGACGACGCCGGCGGTCAGGCCCGACGGATCGCGGATCACCACCTGCGGCCCCGGCCCGGCCAGCGCCTCGCCATAATCCCAGCGGAATCGCGCATATTGCACGGCGCCATCATAGCTCCAGTCATCGCCGGCATAGCTCGCCGTGGCGGCGACCAGCGTCGAATGGCGATCCTGGTTTGAGCCGGCTGAAGGCAGGCTGTTGTTGCCGCCGCCCAGACCGCCGCCGGGCCGTTCGATGGTGACGCGGCCGATATTGGCGCGCAGGCCCAGGGTCCAGTCATCGGTCAACCGATGATCGAGCCGCAGCGAAGCGAGGTGGAACTGGTTGTTGCCGGTCACCGTGTCGGTGATGCCGAGCAGCGGCGCATCGACGACCTGGGTGTTGCGATCGCGGGTATACTCGTAGTTGATGTAGAAGAAGGTCTTGTCCTTCGCGATCGCCCCGCCCAGCGCGAAGCCGGCCTGATAGCGTTCGAAACTTTCGCCTACCGCGTTGCCCGACAGGTCGCGACGCGGAAAAGGCGAGGCGGCGTCCAGCGGCCGGCCGGGGCGGAGCAGCGCATAGGCTTCGCCGTGCAGCTCGTTGGTGCCCGATGGCGTGGTATAGTTGACGATGCCGTTGGCGGTGCGCCCATAGGCAACCGAATAGCTGTTGGCGAGCACCGTCACGCTGCGGGTGAAGCCCAGCGGCACCGGGAACTTGATGCCGCCGAGGAAATTCTCGTTATTGTCGAGGCCGTCGATCAGATAATTGGTGTCGAGGCCGTTGCTGCCGTTGATCGAGATGGACGGCGCTTCCGGGAAGAAGCCTGTGCTGGCCACCACGTTCGGCAGCCGGATCAGCGAGCCGATCACGTCGCGGCCTTCGATGGGCAGCGCGGTCAGTTGCTCGCGGCCGAGCGAGGCGGAGACTTCGGCGTTGACGGCGTTGAGGCCCACCACGCTGCGTGCGCCGGTAACCGTGATGGTCTGACCCACAGGGGTCAACCGCAGGGTGATGCTGCTGGAAAAATTGCTGCGCAAGGTGAGCGACTGCGGTTCGGCGGCGTCATAGGCGGCGCTGGCAGTGGTGCTGATGCGGAACTGGCCGCTGGTGGTCAGGCCTTCCAGCCGCAGCAGGCCCTGGGCATCGGTGCGGGCCACGCGGCGGAAACCGGTGTCGGGATTTTCGATGACCACTTCCACATCGGCTGCTGGTGCGCCGCTTAACGCATCCACCACCGAAATCTGGATGCCGGCCTGTTGCGCCTGCGCCGGTATGGCCACCATCGCCGCGCCGGCCAGAAACACAGCCGCCGCCCGGTTCAAACCCTTCATTCCAATCCCCCAAGTGCTCCGCCACCTACAGGCGTGCTCGCGGTTTTCATGACTGTTGCCATTCAAATACGCAACAGGCCGGCGATTGGTTACCCCCTCTCCACTACCGCAATCGCCACGCGTGATAGCGACCCACCCAGGCCAGCAGGCCCTGCGGCGCATGCGCCCGCTTCCAGTTGCCCGCGGCGAACTTGTTGGCTTCGGCCATGGTTGGATAGGTGTGGATGGTGCCGAGCAGCTTGTTGAGGCCCAGACCGTGCTTCATCGCCAGAACATATTCGGCCAGCAACTCGCCGGCATGGTCACCGACGATGGTGGCGCCCAGTATCTTGTCCTTGCCGGGCGGGGTGAGGACCTTCACGAAGCCGGTGGTGGCGCTGTCGGCAATGGCGCGGTCGAGTTCGTGCAACTGGTAGGTGGTCACCTCGACCGCGACGCCCTTAGCCTTGGCTTCATCTTCCGACAGGCCGACGCGGGCGATCTCGGGATCGAGGAAGGTTGTCCACGGGATGACGCGATAATCCGCCTTGAAGCGGCGGAACTGACCGAACAGCGCGTTCACCGCCGCATACCAGGCCTGGTGCGAAGCGACATGGGTGAACTGGTAGGGCCCGGCCACATCCCCGCAGGCGTAGATATTGGGATAGAGGGTGGCGAGATAATCGTCGGTCACAACCGTGCGTTCGGTTTCGATGCCCAGTTCTTCGAGGCCATAGCCGGTGAGGCGGGCCTTGCGGCCAACCGCGACGATCAGCGCGTCGTAAGGCAGGGCGCGTTCCGCGCCGGCGTGGCTGACGATCAGGGTCTGCTCGCCCTCCACCCGCAGCGCAGCATGGCCGGTGAGCACCTCCACGCCGGAGCCGACCAGCGATGCATGAGCGATGGCGGCGACATCGTCATCCTCGCGCGGCAGCACGCGCGGGCCCATCTCCACTTGGCTCACCTGCGCGCCCAGCCGGGCCAGTGCTTGCGCAAGCTCGCAGCCGATCGGGCCGCCGCCGAGCACGATGATGCGTTTGGGAATGGCATCGAGCGCCGAGAAGGCGTCCCACAGTGTGTCGCTGGTCAGGTGATTGGTAGGCGTCAGGCCCGGCAGCGGCGGCACCAGCGGCGCGGCACCGGCCGCGATGACGATGCTGCGCGTGGTGAGGCGCTGGGTGGTGCCGTCGTGACGGGATATCTCCACCGTCCAGGGATCGAGGATGCGAGCATGGCCCAGCTCCATGTCGACACCAAGCGCGGTGTAGCGCTCCACGCTGTCGTTGGGTTCGATGGTGGCAATGACATTCCGGATGCGGGCCATCACGGCGCGAAAATCGAAGGTCGGCGCTTGCGGGGTCAGGCCATAGGCATCGGCGTGGCGCATCTGGTGGGCGATGCGGGCGGACTTGATCAAGGCTTTCGAGGGCACGCAGCCATAGTTGAGACAATCACCGCCCAGTTTGTGGCTTTCGACCAGCGTTACCTTGGCCTTCACCGTCGCGGCGATATAGGCGCTCACCAGTCCCGCCGCGCCGCCGCCGATGACGACCATGTTGCGGTCAAACCGGCTTGGGCGGCTCCAGCGGGCATAGACGCGGCGGCGTTTCAGCGCGCTCATCACGGCTTTCCCGATCCACGGCAGCAGGCCCAGCGCAGCGAAACTGGCCAGCAGGCCGGGCGAGGCGACATCGCGCAAACTGGAAATGCCGGCCAACTGCGTGCCGGCGTTCACATAGACCGCGGTGCCCAGCAACATGCCGATCTGGCTGACCCAGAAATAGGTGAGCGTGCGAATGGGGGTGAGGCCCATCAGCAGATTGACCACGAAGAAAGGAAACACCGGCACCAGCCGCAACGAGAAGAGGTAGAAGGCGCCATCGCGCTCGATCCCGGCGTTGATGGCGCCAAGCCGCGCCCCGAACTTGCCCTGCACCCAATCACGCAGCAGGTAGCGGGACGTAAGGAAAGCCAAAGTCGCGCCGATGGTAGAGGCGAAGGAGACGATGAGCAGGCCCAGCCCCAGGCCGAAGATCGCCCCGCCGGCCAGCGTCATGATCGCAGCACCGGGGAAGGAGAGGGCGGTGAGCGCCACATAGGCCGCGAAATAACCGCCGATCACCACAGCCGGGTTTGCTGCATAGAGCGCGGCGATATCGCCTTGCCGGGCTTTCAGCGCATCAAGCGTGAGATACTGGCCAAGGTCGAACTGGAACCAGGCGAAGATCGCCGCCGCGATCAGCAGGATGATGGGCAGACGTTTCATCGGGCAGGGTTCCGTTTCATCAGGTCACGGTGAACGCAAAGCGCAGGCCACGCAAATCTGTTGTTCGCACGAGTGGTGGCAAAGGATGCAGTGTTTCCCTTTGCCGGCGCACTCCGCTATTCGCCCCCGGCATGTCCCCCGTTGTTGATCTTGTCCTGCCACCCGCCGAAGCCTGGCAAGCGCAGGCCCGTGCTGCCCGGATCAGTACCGCTGATCTGTTGGCCTATGTGGGCCTGACGGCGGCGGATTTTGCCGAGGGCGTGATCGCTCAGCCGGATTTCCCGCTGTCCGTGCCGCCGCATTATCTCTCACTGATCCGGCGCGGCGACGCGTATGATCCGCTGCTGCTGCAGGTGCTGGCGCGCGGCGAGGAAGCCTTGCCGCAGCCGGGCCGCCTTACCGATCCGCTGGAGGAGGCCGATTATCGCGCCGCGCCCGGCGTTTTGCGCAAGTATCGCAGCCGGGCGCTGCTGATCGCGTCGGGCGCCTGTGCCATCCACTGTCGATACTGTTTTCGCCGTCACACGGATTATGGCGCCGCCATGCTCACCCGGTCCGGCGAGGCCGAGGCGCTGGCGGTGATTGCCGGCGATGCCGTCATCGACGAAGTCATCCTTTCGGGCGGTGATCCGCTCAGCCTGACCGATGCGCGGCTGGCGGCGCTGGTGGCGGCGGTTGCCGCCATCCCACACGTGACAACGCTGCGCCTGCACAGCCGCACGGTGCTGGCTATCCCTGATCGCGTAACGCCGGCGTTGATCGATCTGCTGGCAGGCACGCGGCTCAATGTCGTGCTCGTCACCCACAGCAATCATGAACGCGAAATCTCTGCCGAAGTGGCGGCAGCCTTGGCCCGGTTGCGGGCGGCGGGGGTGACCTTGCTCAACCAATCAGTGCTGCTGGCCCAAGTGAACGACGATGCGGCCACCATTGCTGCCCATTGCCGCCGCCTGTTCGCGGCCGGCGTGCTGCCTTATTATCTCCACCTCACCGATCCGGTGGATGGCGCCGCCCATTTCGACGTGGATGAAGCCCGCGCCCGCGGCCTCGAAACTGAACTGCGGGCAATGCTGCCGGGCTATCTCGTTCCCCGGCTGGTGCGCGAAGTGCCGGGGCGGGCCAGCAAGATCCCGCTATGGGCACTGGATTAATGGGTAAAAGATTTGTGAACGGGCGATAACAAGTCCGTTCAGACAGTTCACATGTGATCTGTGCGAATCAGTCTTCATCAACACCAGCCGGAGACGGGCAATGAAGACGACGCTGACCATCGCACTCCTCGCCACCTTGGGCATCGCCGCCCCGGCCGCGGCGCAGTGGCATGAACCTGTGCAGCAGGCCGGCTGGAACAATGATTGGGATGATCGGCGCGGCAACTGGGATGATCGCCGTGGTGACGGTCAGTGCCGGCGCAGCAGCGGTGGCACCGGCACGGTTGTTGGCGCGATTGCTGGCGGCGTGATCGGCAATCAGGTGGCCAGGCGCAATGATCGCACCGTTGCCACCGTGGCCGGCGCTGTTGTCGGCGGCCTTCTGGGCCGCAGCATCGATCGCGGACGCACCGTTTGCCGCTGAACAAGATTTCAAGGAGAGCGACCATGAACAGCCTGAAGATCATTTTGGGCCTTGCCCTGCTCACGATGGGCGCCGCCACCCCGGCGCTGGCCGGCGACGATGATTGGCGCGACCGCCGCAATGCGTCCCCGCGCGAAGTGGCGCGCAGCTGGGATCGGGTGCAGGAAGAACGCCGCGATCTCGCCCGGGCCCAGTATCGCGGTGACTGGGATGATGTGCGCGAAGAGCGCCGCGAACTCTATCGGGCAAAGCGTGAATTCCAGCAGGATCGCGCCGATCTCTATCGGGCCGGCTGGGATGATGATCGCCGCCGTGGTGGCTGGGATGATGACGACCGCCGCAGGGGCAATGGCCGGGGCTGGGGCCCCGGTGGCCGGCCGGCCAACGATTGGCGCTTTCGCCAGGATGGCTGGAACCGACCGGGCTGGCACGCTGAACAATTCTATCGCCCCGGCAACAACTATCAGCCACGGTACCTGGGTGCCAATGATCAGATCTGGCGCGGGTACGACAATCGCTACTACTGCCGGCGCAGCGATGGCACCACCGGCCTGATTATCGGCGGCCTGGCCGGCGGTACGCTGGGCAATGTGCTGGCGCCGGGTGGTTCCAAGGTGCTGGGCAGCATCATCGGTGGCACGCTGGGTGCCGTGATCGGCAACAGCGTCGATCGCAACCGGGTTGTCTGCCGATAAGCACCTGCCCTTGCAGCTTTGAAAAAAGCGATGGCGTTCATCGGATAATCCCGATGGACGCCATTTGCCGGTGTGGCCTATCCTGAGACCACACAAAGGAGACAGAATATGGCCAAGAAAAAAGCCAAGGATGACGCAATCAATCTCGGCATGCCCGATGCCCAGCGCCGCGCGATTGCCGAAGGCCTGTCGCGGCTGCTGGCCGATACCTACACGCTCTATCTGAAGACCCACAATTTCCACTGGAATGTCACCGGCCCGCAGTTCAATTCGCTGCATCTGATGTTCGAAGGCCAGTATACCGAACTGGCGCTGGCGGTGGACCTGATTGCCGAACGCATCCGTGCGCTGGGTGAACCGGCGCCGGGCAGCTATTCGGC
>JAIXQM010000248.1 GCA_027485735.1 Sphingomonadales bacterium
ATGCCGGTGGCGCGGGCGATCTCGCTCAAGGTCATGCGCGGACGCGTGCGGGTGAAGGCGCAGATCACCTCGAGACCGCGCGCCAGCGAGTTCACATAGTCACGGTCGCTGATGTCGTTGGTGTCGGCTGCGGTCATTACTGTCCCGTCTTTTACCTCTTGGTTGCGGCGCACCCTAGCGATGAAACGCCGCCGATGCACAGAAATTTCGTATCCGGAAGCTGCCGTTGGTTCCACCACGACCAAGCTCCCCCGCTTTACTATGGCACGAACCAGCCCGGTTTCCGAGCGCACATACGGTCGCCCTGCGAACAAACTTGCCATGGTTTTGGAGATAGGCAACAGATTGGCGCATTAGCGGCGCAAGCAATCACGGAGTCGACATGAGCATCCGCAATACCCCCGAAGACGTGCACGATCTGGATCGCCGTTATGTCTTCCATCCTTTCACCTCGCTGGCGGATCACCAGCGCGAGGGCGCTGCGTTCGTGCTCACCCATGGAGCCGGCGCCCGGCTGACCGACACGACGGGCCGCGAATATGTCGATGCGATGGCCGGCCTGTGGTGCGTGAATGTCGGCTATGGCCGTACGGAGATTGGCGAGGCGATGGCCGCACAATCAACCCGCCTGAGTTATTGCCACGCCTTTTCGGGCATGACGAGCGACACGCCGGCCATCCTGTCCCAGCGCCTGATCGAGATGGCACCCCCCGGCATGGCGCGTGTGTTCTATGGCAACAGCGGGTCTGACGCCAACGACACGCAGGTGAAGCTGGCCTGGTATTACAACAACATCCTGGGCCGGCCGCAGAAGAAGAAGATCATCGCCCGCCAGCGCGGTTATCATGGTGTGACCATCATGACGGCGGGCATGACCGGCCTGCCTGGCCTGCATGCCGGGTTCGATCTGCCGCTGCCGATGATCCGTCACGCCATGGCGCCGCGCCGCCTGTGGGAAGGCCACGGCCTGACCGATGCCGAATTCACCGCCAAGCTGGTGGCCGATCTGGAGGCGCTGATCGAAGCGGAAGGCGCCGACACGATTGCCGCCATGATCATGGAGCCGTTGATGGGCGCGGGCGGCGTGATCGCGCCGCCAGCGGGCTATTACGAGGCGGTGCAGGCCATCTTGCGGAGCCACGACATCCTGCTGATTGCCGATGAAGTGATCTGCGGGTTCGGCCGCCTCGGCCAGATGTTCGGTTCGACGGTCTTTGGCATCGCGCCCGACATGATGACGGTCGCCAAGGGGCTGACCTCGGCCTATTTCCCCTTGTCGGCCTGCATCGTTTCGCAGCGCGTGTGGGATGTGCTTGTGGCCGGCGGCGAGCAATATGGCGCCTTCGGCCATGGCTATACCTATTCCAGCCACCCGGTTGGTGCCGCGGCCGCGCTGGCCAACCTCGACATCATCGAATCCGAAGGACTGGTCGCAAAGGCGGCTGAGACGGGAACCTATCTTCAGGCGCGGCTGCGCGAGGCGTTCGTTGGTCACAGCCTCGTGGGCGAAGTGCGCGGCCAGGCGCTGATCGCCGCTGTTGAATTCGTTGATCGCATTGAAGACAGCGGCCCGGTGGCGTTCGATCCGGCGCTGAAGGTGGCGCCGCGCATCGTCAAGGGCGCGCTGGCCCGCGGCGTCATCGGCCGTGCCTTGCCGTCATCCGACGCCGTTGCCTTCTCGCCGCCGTTCGTCATCTCGCGCGCCGAGATCGACAAGGCGGTCATGGCCTTCCGTGATGCGGCCGACGAAGTGGCGAAAGAGTTGGGCCGCTAGCCCTGTTTCCGCTGCCACGCAGCCCAGGTTGTGGCCCAGTTGGCCGGGTCGTTGATGTCCCGGTCAGACAGCTTGGCGACAACCTGGTTGTGGGGGGCTGAACGCACGGTTTCAGGGTCGCGATAGGCTTCGTCGATCACGTGGGCGAGAACATCGATCCAGTAATCAATGTCTTCGCGGGACCACATCTCGCCGGCTTCGGGCGTGAAGGGTTGCGGCACGATCCACGGCTCGTGGCTGAGCCAGAAGGCGTCGATGCCGAAATCCGCCATGCGGTTCTGCACGTCGACGGCGCTGATGCCCGTGTCCTCGAACAATGTGCCCAGGCTGTAGCGGGTCATTTCAAGGCGCGGGCTGGTCTGCTCCGGGTGCGAACGGGTGACGCATCGCAGGGTGAGCAGCCGCTTTTCCATATAATTGTTGAGCAGCACCGACAGGTCACTGGCTTCGGCCAGCCCCTCGGCGCCCATTGCCCGCGTCCAGGCATAGGCCTTGAACACCTGCTGCAGATTGCCGAGATACTCGCGCACCTTGGCGGCCTGCTGTGGCGGGGTTTCCAGCCGGTACGCGCCGCCATCCTCCACCACCAGCGGGCCGGGCATGAACGGCGCCAGTTCGGCCGTGCAGCCATAGGCGCCCACCGCCGGGCCGCCGCCGCCCTTTGAAACCCCGAACGTCTTGTGCAGCATGAACATGCAGGCATCGAAGCCGAGATCGCGCGCGCGGATCTTGGTCATCACGCCGTTGAAATTGGCGTGATCGTAAAAGGCCAATGCGCCGGCCTCTTTCACCAGCCGCACCCACTCCATGATCTCGGGGTTGTACACCCCCATGTCGTCGGGATTGTTGATCATCAGCGCGGCGGTATCGGGGCCAAGCGCGGCTTTCAGCATATCGAGCGACGGGTAACCGGTTTCGCCCAGCGGCAGGGTGATCACCTCGAAGCCCGCTGTGGCGGCCGTGGCCGGATTGCAGGGGTGGCTTTGCAGGCTGGTGATGATCTTGGTGCGGCTGGTCCCCTGCCCACGCGCCGCATGGTAGGCGCGGGTGATCACGGCCTGCGTCCACGCTGCATCGGCGCCGCCGGCGGCCTGGAAGGTGAAGCGATCCATGCCCGACAGGCTGCGCAGCATCAGATCAAGCCCGTGCACGGCGGCCAGCAAGCCCTGCATCGTTTCGGCCGGCTGGGCCGGATGCACGCCCGCCAGCCGCCGCGCCGCCTGTTCGCCCACGCGCGGATTATATTTCATCGTGCAGGTGCCAAACAGGCTGACGCCGATCATGCCCATGGTTTCCTGGGAAAGCCGCAGGAAATGGTTGAGCACTTCGGGCTCGCTCAGTTCGGGCAGGTCGGGCGGCGATGTGCGCTGCAACCCGGCCGGCACCAGGCCCGCGCTGCTGGCCAGCGGGAAATGCTGTCCGCGCCGGCCGGGGGCGCCGATCTGGTGAATGAGTGGCTCGTCCCAGCGGGCCGCATGATAACGCCGCAAGCTCATGACAGCACCTCCCGCAGCGCGTCGGCAAGGCGCACGATGTCGGCCTCTGTGTGGCATTCGGTGAACGCGAACAGCGCGCGGTTCGGGGTGATTTCGATGCCGCCGAAGATGCCGTGCCGCTCGAGCAGCGCCCGGTTGACGGCGGCAACGCTGCGCCCGCTGGCGGAGAAATCCAGCAACAGTTCCCGGAACACCCCGCCGGTTTCGGCGACCTTCACTCCGTTCACGCCGGCCAGCGTTTCGCCGGCAAATCGGGTGCGGGCCAGGATCAGATGGCCGATCTCGGCAAAGCCGGCCGGGCCGAGCAACGCCATATAGGTGGCCGCCGCCACCGCCCACAGATAGGTGCTGTTGCCGGTCCAGTCCTTGCCCAGCTCGCGGCTGCCATAGCTGGATTGGTGGAACAGCATCAGGCCAAAGGCCAGTTCGCCATCCACCGTGGTGGTCAGGCTGTTGAGCAGGGTGGGATATTCGGCGGCATAACGGGCGTCGTCGCGGGTGGCGATGAAGCCGCCCAGGCCGCCGCCGGCGTGCATGTGGACGCCCAGCGTCTGGATCGTGCCCACCGCGATATCGACACCCAGCTCGCCCGGCGGCGCGATCACGCCAAGGCTGATGGGATCGACGCCCGCGATGGTTTCGGCGCCAACGCGGGCGGCAATGGCGGCCAGTTCGGCCGCACCGGTTTCAAGGCCGCCCAGATAGGCCGGGTTCTCATAATAGATTGCGGCAGTGTTCGCGTCGGCCAGCGCGGCCACGGCGGCAAGATCGAGGCGCCCAGTGGCATCGCAGGGCGCCGGCACCAGTTCCAATCGCATCGCCGGATCGGCGCTATGGGCATAGCCCTCAATCACCGCCAGCCGTTCCGGGCTGATCGCTGCCGGCAGGATGATGCGCGTGCGTCCCGTCAGCCGCGCCGCCATCCGAAACGCGTGGCCGGCCGCCGCCCCCCAACTGTAAACCGGCAGGCCCACCAGTTCCAGGCCCAGCAGCGCGCCCAGCTGGCTGGTGAATTCCCACCACACCTGGTTGCGGCCGAAATCACTGCTCGGCGTGCCCCACACCGGGGTCAGGAACTCGGCCCGGCCCACGATCTCGTCCACCACGGCGGGTACGTGATGCTGCCAGATGCCGCCGCCCAGGAACGACAGGCCGTCGCCCGCCGGGCGATTGCGGTCGAGCAGGGCATTCAGGTGCCGGGAAAGCTCCACCTCGCTGGTCAGCGCCGGCGGCAGATCGGGCAAGGCCTGCAGGCGGTGCGCGGCGGGGATCTGGGCAAACAAGGGCTCGGTGCCGGTCAGCCCCAGTTCGCCAAGCAGGGCCGCTTTGCCGGCCGCTGCCGAATTGGGCATGAACGGATGCGCACGCGATTGAACCATCGGCAAACCTTCAAGAAATGTTCGGCGGATCGTGAAACCGCTTGCCAGATTGTGCTGACAGCGCACACGATATCGCCCTTGCGAACAACAGGAACAGTGCGTGCGCCTTGGCTTTATTGTCAACCCGTTGGCCGGTGCCGGCGGCCCGCTGGCCCTGAAGGGCAGCGACGGGCTGGGCCTGAATGCCGCAGTTGGCTGGGCGGCGGCGCGGGCGGCATTGGCGCTGAAGGGGCTTTGTGGCACGGGTGCGCATCTGCTCACGGGCAGCGGCGCGATGGGGGCGGATATCGCCATCGCAGCGGGCTTTGCGCCAGAAATTGTGCACCGACCGCAAGGCCCATCAACCGGCGCCGATACCACGGCCTGTGTTGCGGCCTGCGAAGCGGCCGGTGCGATGCTGATCATCTTCGTTGGCGGTGATGGCACTGCGCGGGACGTGCTGGCCGCCCAGCCGGATGTGCCGGTGCTGGGGGTGCCCGCTGGTGTGAAGATGCATAGCAGCGTGTTTGCCACCTCGCCGGGCGCGGCGGCGGCGATGCTGGGCAAGGCCATGTGCGGCCCGAACATCGACATTGTCGAAGCAGAAGTGATCGACCGCGATACAGACGGCGCCATCCGCCTCCATGGCACGTTGCCAGTGTTGGCTCATCCTGCCCGTCAGGCCGCCAAGGCGGCCCGCGCTGATGCCGATGCGGCGCTGGCGGGCGCGATTGCCGAGGTGAAAGCCATGGTGGCCGCCGCGCCCCTGTGCCTGATCGGCCCCGGCCTCACCATGCACCGGTTGAAGACCGCGCTGGCCGGCAAGGGGACCTTGTTGGGCGTCGATGTCTTTGCCCATGGTGAATTGCTGGTGGAAGACGCCACACAGGCGCAGCTGCTGGTGGTGATCGAGGAGCAGCCGCCGCTGCTGGTGCTCGGCGTGGTGGGCGGGCAGGGCTTTCTGTTGGGGCGCGGCAACCAGCAATTGGGGCCGGACGTGTTGGCCCGCGTGCAGTGGCCGCCCATCATCATCGCGTCGGCCGCCAAGCTGGCGGCGCTGCCGCGCCCGGCGCTGCTGGTGGACACGGGCGATGAAGCGCTCGATGCCCGGCTGGCCGGTTTTATGCAGGTGCGCACCGGGCCGCGCCAGGCCATGGTGATGCGCATTGATGCCGCATGATCCGCGAAGGCTTGCCACGGCGGCCGCCGGCTGTAGCGTGCGCTTCGGCTACGGCGAAGCGCCGGGTTCGGGCCTGACAGAAGAGCGGTGATGAGCGGTTTTGTGATCAACTTTGAAGGCGAACAGGTCGCAGCACGCGCTGGCGAAAGCGTGGCGGCGGCGTTGACCGCGCACGGCATCCGCGGTTTTCGTGTCACGCGCAGTACGGCCGAACGCGGCGTTTTTTGCGGCATGGGCGTGTGCCAGGATTGCCTGGTTGAAGTGGATGGTGTGCCGGGCAAGCGGGCCTGCATGACCGTGGTTGACCGGCCCTTGTCGATCCGGCGCCAGCGCCATGGTGCGGCGCTGGCACCGGTGAGCGACGCGCTGCCACCGGCCACCATCGAGGAACTGGCAGTCGAGCGCCCCGAACTGCTGGTGATCGGCGCCGGGCCGGGCGGGCTTTCGGCCGCGATCGCCGCGCGCAAGGCGGGGGCCGAGGCGGTGGTGCTGGATGAGCGGCGATCACCGGGCGGCCAGTATTTCAAGCCGGTTGCCGTTGCGGGCGACGATATCGCGCCGCCGGATGCGCAGCATCGCGAGGGCCTGGCGCTGGTGGCACAGGCGCGCGCCGCCGGTGTGATGATCCGCAGCGGGGTGAGTGTGTGGGGCGCGTTCCAACGCCTCGAATTTGCCGCCACGTCTGACACCGGCGAGACGAGGCGTTACCTGCCGCGCGCCGTGGTGGTCGCGACCGGCGCCTATGAACGCGCCTGGCCGGTGCCGGGCTGGGAACTGCCCGGCGTGATGACCACTGGCGCAGCGCAGACCTTGTGGCGCACCGCCCGCCGACTGCCCGGCCAGCGTGTGCTGATCGCCGGCAATGGCCCGCTCAATCTGCAGCTGGCGGCTGAACTGCGCAGTGGCGGTTCCGAGGTCGTGGCGGTGGTGGAGGCTGCCGGCCCGGCCACGCGTGCGCCGGCCGCTGTGGCCACGATGGCGCTGGCATCGCCGGGGCTGGTTGCACAGGGACTTGCCTATCAGTGGCGCTGCCTGACAGGCGGGGTGCCGATGCTGCATGATATGGTTGTTTCCGCCATCGAGCAGGGGCCGTCGGGGCTGGCGGTCACGCTGGTGGGCGGTGGCGCAACGCGTGTGCTGGAAGCCGATGTGCTGTGCCTGGGCTATGGCTTTGAGCCGTCGAATGAGCTGCTCCGCGCGCTGGGGTGCCGCCATGATCATGACGGCACGCGGCTGGTGACGGTTCGCGACGCCGATGGCCAGACCAGCGTGGCCGGCGTTTACGCGCTGGGCGATTGTACCGGGCTGGGCGGCGCGCGGGTGGCGGCGGCGGATGGCACGCTGGCCGGGCTGGCGGCGGCGGCCGGGCTTGGCCATGCCATCGGCCCGGAACTGGCGCGGCTGGGCCGGCAGGCCGCTTCGGCGGCGCAGCGCCATCGCCGGTTCCAGCAGGCACTGTGGAACGTGTATCGCGCGCCGGCGCTGGCCATCGCTCAGGTGCCCAACAACACGATGATCTGCCGCTGCGAAGAGGTGCGCTTCGGCGCGGCGCGGGCTGCAATTGCCGATGGGCTTGCAGACGCCGGGTCGGTGAAACGCGCCACGCGGATCGGCATGGGGCCGTGCCAGGGCCGTTATTGCCGGCCGCTGCTGGAGGCGCTGATCAGCGAGGCAACCGGCAAGGCGCCCGATGAAACGTCCGGCTTTGCCCCGCGCCCGCCGTTCCGGCCGGTGACCATTCGCGATCTGGCGGGCAAGCCGTGAGCATGGCCCTGCCAACCGCGATCGGCACGGTCGTGATCGGCGGCGGCGTTGTCGGCGCCTGCGTCGCGGGCTTTCTGGCCGATGAAGGCCAGGATGTGCTGGTGGTCGATGAGGGGCGCGGCGCTGGATCGTCCGCCAACGCCGGCAGCCTGCATGTGCAGATGCAGAGCCGCTTCATGCGCCTCTACCCGGAAAACGTGCCCAACATGGAATTGCAGCTGCCGCTCTACCCCAAGGCGGTGGCGTTCTGGCGTGAACTGGCCGGCAGCCTGAATGCGGATTTCGATCTGAAGATGACCGGCGGCCTGATGGTGGCGGAAAGCCAGGCCCAGCTGGATTTCCTGGCCCTGAAAGCAGAGCGCGAACGCCGGCTGGGGCTGGATGTGGCGATCCTCGATCGGGCGCAGCTGGATGCGATTGCGCCCTATTTTGGGCCGTCCATCGTTGGGGCGGAGCTGTGCGCCAATGAAGGCAAGCTCAATCCGCTGTTGTGCAATGCCGCCATCCGCACCTGGATATTGGCGCGCGGCGTCGTGCTGGCCGAAGGGGTGAGCGTTGCCGGCATTGCCCGGTCCGGCACCGGCTTTGCCGTTACCACCACGCGCGGCACCGTGACGGCGGGCCGGGTGGTACTGGCCGCCGGGTCTGGCACCCGCCTGCTGGCGGCCGGCCTTGATCCGCCGATCAGCATCCCGGCCGTGGCGGAACCGCTGCACATGAACATCACCGAGGCGACCGCGCCGCTGATCGGCCATCTGGTGCAGCACGCAGACCGCATGATCACGCTGAAGCAGTTCGGCACCGGCCAGATCGTCATCGGCGGCGGCTGGCCGGCGCGGCAGGATGCGCCCGGCGGCCATGCCGAGGTGGAACTTGCCAGCCTGATCGCCAATGCCAGCCTGGCGCAGCATATCGTGCCAAGCATCGGAAACTTGCGGATCATCCGCACCTGGGCCGGCCTCAACACCTCGGTGGACGGGATGGGCGTGTTGGGCGCGGTGCCGGCCATTCCGGGGTTGTTTGTCGCCATTCCGGGCGATGCCGGCTATACGCTGGGGCCGCTTTCGGCGCGGCTGGTGGCTGATGTGATGCTGGGCCGCAAACCTGGCGAAGACATATCGCCCTTCCGGCCAGAGCGCTTTGAATGACGGTGAGATTGGACCTTGCGAAGCCGGATTCACCTGCTCATAGTGAACACATGGGCGCATTGCGAACAACTTGGGGGAGGCCATCTTGGGTGATTTGATGGATCCTGGGCGCCCGCCCCTGGCGTCGTCAATCTCGCGGCGGACGGCCCTGGGTGTGCTGGCCGGCACCGGTGCGGCCGCAATTCTGAGCGGTTGCGGCAGCAGCGACAACCGCACCACCTTGCGCTGGTGGTCGCCGCAGGCCGCGCCCGATCAGCTGAAAAGCTATAAGGCGCGGATAGCCGCTTTCGAAGCGGCCAATCCCACCATCCGCGTCGTGTTCGAGCCGACATCCGATGAAGGCTATCCCGCCCAGTTTGCAGCGGCCTTTGCGGCCAAGCAACTGCCCAACATCGTCACCCACCTGCCGTCGTTTGCGGCGCAGAATTATTACGCCGAAGGCCTGCTGGAGCCGGTTGACGACGTGATCAAGGTCATTGGAACCACGCAGTTCCTGAATGGCACCAACGACATTTATCGCACGGCTGACAATCAGCATTGCGCCCTCGCCATCGGCAACACCGCGGTTGACATGCTGTGGTACCGCAAGGACCTGTTGCAGGCGGCCGGCATCGCGGCGCCGCCGAAAACCTGGGATGAACTGCGCCGCGCCTGCCAGGCGATGCAGAAGCCCGGCCTTTACGGTGCAGCGCTGCCCTATGGCATGAACGCGATGACCTCGCTGATCTTCATCGGCTTCATCCACCGCGCCGGCGGCCAGATCTTCACGCCCGATCTTGGCGTGGCGATCGACAGCCAGCCGACTTACGATCCGCTGGAATTCTACCGTTCGATGCGGGAGTTTTGCCCGGCCGGTGCCTCCAACTTCAGCTGGGGCGAAAGCCTGACGGCGTTCGTTTCGGGGGCCACCGCCACCGGCATTTATGGCGGGCGGGTGCTGGCCAATGTGGCGGCGCAGAATCCGGCCATTGCGGGTGCCATCAGCTGCACCGTCTATCCCACCATGTCGGCGGCGATTCCGGCGTGGACGTTCAACGATTTTCCCTGCCTGATGATCCCCAAGGGCGCGCCGCACCTGGCTGAGACCAAGGCCTTTGCCGCCGCGCTGTATCAGCCTGAGTTCTACATCCAGCAGCTGCACGCCGCCCCCGGCCATGTGCTGCCGGTGCTGAAATCGGTGCCGACGGACCCGCGCTATCAGGCCAATACGCTCATCGCCCGCTATCCCGCCGAGATCGACCTGATGACGCGAACGGCCGCAACCGGGCACAATCTGGGCCAGGAAACGGCGAAGCACCGGCCCAATCTGAAGGCGAACGAGATCATCGCCAGCAACGCCATTGCCGAACTGGTGCAGCGCGTGGTGCTGAACAATGAGGCGCCCAAGCCGGCCGTGGCCGCCACGGCCAAGCGGCTGGTGGAGCTGATGCGTGCCTGACATCGCGTTGCAACGTTCAGGCCTGTCGCGGGAACGGCGGGACGCCCTGCTGGGCCTGTTGTTGATTGCGCCAACGGTGCTCGTGCTCGGTGCGGTCATCGTCTATCCGCTGCTCTCGGCCATCGCTCTGTCGTTCCAGTCGGTCTACACACCCACGCTGGAAGGCCATTGGGTTGGCCTGGCCAATTATCGCGAGCTGCTGGGCAGCGGCGGTTTCTGGGCGGCGCTGCTGACGACGGCCATCTGGACGGTTGGCACGCTCACGCTGCAGATCCTGATCGGCGTCGCGATGGCGCTGCTGCTGCATCAGAATATTATCTTCCGGTCGCTGGCGCGCAGCCTGGTGCTGTTTCCCTATTTCCTCTCCACCGTGGTCGCGGTGCTGGTGTGGCGCTGGTTGTTCAACGATCTCTACGGCATCGTGAACCATGGGCTGATGGCGGCGGGCATCATTGATGCGCCGGTGAACTGGCTGGGCGCCATGCCGAACGCCATGCTCAGCATCATGGTGGTCGGCGCCTGGAAATTCTTCCCCTTCGTCGTCATCGCCGTGCTGGCGCGCCTGCAGACCATTCCAGAAGCGTTGTATGAAGCCGCCCGCATCGACGGGGCCGGGCCGATCAGCCGCTTTTTCGACGTGACGCTGCCGCAGCTGCGCGAGGTGCTGACCATCGTGATCCTGCTGCGCACCGTGTGGGATTTCAAGGAATTCGATCTCATCTATCTGATGACCGGCGGTGGCCCGGTGAATGGCACCCGCACCTTGCCGCTGATTGTCTACCAGCAGGCGTTCGGCTTGAACCAGATGGGCATGGCGGCGGCCTATGCCGTGTCGATGATGCTGGTGATGCTGGTGTTCATGCTGGCCTATCTGCAGCGCGCGCGGAAGGCGGCGGCATGAAGAAGCGCCCGGCCTGGATTGTCAGTCTCGTCACCTGGCCGATCGTGCTGCTGATCGCCTTTCCGCTGCTGTGGATGCTGATCACCTCGATCAAGCCGGCGGCGGAGCTGTTCTCGACCTCGCCAACGCTGCTGCCCAAGGCCATCACCTTCGAACATTATGCCCGCGTTCTTCAGGATACGCCGTTCCTGCAATATTTCGCCAATTCCATGATCCTGGCGACATCGACCACGGTGGTGGTGATCAGCATATCCGTTCTGGGCGCCTACAGTCTGGTGCGCTTTGCCTACCCGGGCCGCGAAACGCTGGCGAGCCTGGTGCTGTTCACCTATCTGCTGCCGTCGGTCGTGCTCATCTCGCCGCTCTACCTGATGCTGGTCAGCATTGGGCTTGCCAATACGCTGGCCAGCCTGGTGATCGCCTATACTTCCTTTGCCTTGCCCTATGCGCTGTGGCTGCTGCGCTCATTCATGGCCGGAATCCCGCAGGATCTGGAATCCGCGGCGATGGTGGATGGTGCCAGCCGGATGGGCGCGTTCATTGACGTGGTGCTGCCGCAGGCGCTGCCGGGGATCATTTCCACCGCACTGTTCACCTTCATCCTGGCCTGGAACGAATATCTTTATGCGCTGGTGCTGGTGAATTCGGACGAGGCCCGGCCGCTGACCACCGGCGTGATGACCATGCTGATTTCGGCGTTCAACATCGAATGGTCGCTGCTGATGGCCGCTTCGGTGCTGATGAGCGTGCCGCTGATCATCATCTTCGCCTTCTTCCAGCGCCATCTCACCAGTGGCTTTGGCGCGGGCGGCGTGAAGGGATAGGCCGTGGTGCAGGTGGTTTTTGAAAAGGTCAGCAAGGCCTATGGCGATACGGTCGCCATTCCCGGCCTTGATCTGATGATCGAATCGGGCGAATTCGTCTCGCTGCTCGGCCCTTCGGGGTGCGGGAAAAGCACCACGCTGCGGATGCTGGCCGGGCTTGAGCAACCAACCAGTGGCAACATCCGGATTGGCGACCGCGACGTGGTGAACCTGGCCCCGGCAGCGCGGGACATCGCGATGGTGTTCCAGTCCTACGCGCTTTACCCGCACATGACCGTGGCGGAGAATATCTGCTATCCGTTGAAGAAGCGCGGCGTCGCCAAGGCTGATCGGGCCATCAAGCTGGCCGAAGTGGCGGCGCTGTTGCAGTTGGAACCATTGCTGGCGCGCAAGCCGGGGCAATTGTCGGGCGGGCAGCAGCAGCGGGTCGCGCTGGGCCGGGCGCTGGTGCGCGAACCCAGCGTGTTCCTGCTCGATGAGCCGCTGTCCAATCTCGACGCGTCGCTGCGCGCCCACATGCGCGCCGAGCTGATCGAGCTGCATCGGCGGCTGGGCAAGACCATGGTCTATGTCACCCACGATCAGCTGGAGGCGATGACCATGTCGTCGCGCATCGCGGTGATGCGCGCCGGCGAGTTGCAGCAGTTTGCGCCGCCAGATGAAATCTACAACCGCCCGGCCAATGTCTTTGTTGCCGGGTTCATCGGCACGCCGGCCATGGCGTTGGCCGATGGCAGCCTGGCTGATGGGGGCGGGCATCTGGTGGTGCATGTCGGCCCGCTGGCCGTCGCGCTGCCCTATGCCGCCGCAGCCCGGCCCGCTGCCGTGACCGTGGGCATAAGGCCGGAGGATGTGCTGGTGGGTGAGGGGCCGTGGCAGGCGCAGGTGCGGCTGGTCGAGCCGACCGGTTACGAGACCATCGTGGCCCTCGATGCCGGCGGGCTGGCGCTCACCGCGCGCGTGCCCGGTTCGAAAGCGTTGCGCGTTGGCGAAACCGTCCCCTTCGATTTGCGGCGCGAGCGCATTCATCTGTTTGACAAGAGCGACGGTCGCCGGTGGAAACCG
Source organism: Sphingomonadales bacterium (assembly GCA_027485735.1). Classification (GTDB taxonomy): domain Bacteria; phylum Pseudomonadota; class Alphaproteobacteria; order Sphingomonadales; family Sphingomonadaceae; genus Sandarakinorhabdus. Next base: position 12,949 of record JAIXQM010000248.1, read on the forward strand.
GCCGGCCGCTGACGCAAAAGGAATCACGACATGGACAGAAACAGCGTCAACTGGTCGGGGCCGATGCCCGCGGTCACCACGCCTTTTCACGACGATGGCCGTATCGATGAAGCGGCGTTCGCGGCCAATCTGGAAGGGCTGATCGTGGCCGGCGCCACCGGCTTCGTGGTGGGCGGCTGCACGGGCGAATTCTGGGCATTGAGCCACGAGGAGCGCAAGCGTCTGTTCGACGTGGCATACGAGGCGATTGCCGGCCGCGTGACGCTGATCGCTGGCACTGGAGCGGTTTCGGTGGAGGAAACCGTGGCGCTGACCCGCCATGCCGAAGCGGCCGGCTGCGATGGCGCGCTGATCCTGCCGCCCTATTTCGTCAAGCTGTCGGACGACGAGATAGAAGCGCATTTCGCCGATGTGACGGGCGCGATCGGTCTGCCCGTGGTGCTTTACAATATCCCCGGCAATGCGGTGAACGCGATCACGCCCGCTCTGGCGGCGCGGCTGGCCGATCTGGAACGCGTGGTGGCGATCAAGGAAAGTTCGGGCGACTGGAACAATTTTTACGGCACTTATCTGGCGGTCCACGAGCGCCTGCGGGTGTATTGCGGGCCGTCCTCGGTGTTCGGTGTGCCGGCGGTGCAGTTGGGGGCCGATGGCACCATCGATTGCTTCCCCAATGTCTGGCAGCGCGGCGGGCTCGATCTCTGGTTCGCTGCCAAGGCAGGGGAAACGGAGAAGGCCGCCGAACTGCAGGCGATGGGCCGCCGGCTTACCGATCTGTTCACCAGCGACGGCCGCACGCTCTACCCCGCCACCAAGGCGGCGATGGACATGATGGGGCTGCCCGGTGGCGGCACGCCACGCCGGCCGCTGCGCAAGCTCGCCGGGGAGCCATTGAAGGGCCTCGAGGCCGGGCTGAAAACGCTGGGACTTTTGTGATCAGGAGAGGCACGATGACCATTCAGGAAAAGATTCAGAAGCCGCTCACCCCGCCCGAATATCAGGTGACGTTCGGCGAGTTCATCGGGATCGGCCCCAACGGCAATCTGTGGGTGGATGGCTGCGATGTGGCTGATCTGGCCAATCGCTTTGGCACGCCGCTGTACATCATTTCGGAAAACCAGCTGCGCCACACCTATCGCAGGTTCCGCGATGCCTTTCGCGCCCATTATCCGGATGTGGAAATATTGTTCGCCAACAAATCGAACAACGGCCTGGCGATCCGCCACATCATGAACAGCGAAGGCGCCGGCGGGGACTGTTTCGGCGCCCAGGAAATGTACATGGCGCTGCTGGCCGGCACCAATGGGCGCACGCTGGTGCTGAATGGCTCCAACAAGCAGACCGAAGAGCTGGAACTGGCCATCGCCAACGGCCTGTGTGTCAACATCGATGCCATGGACGAGCTGGACCGGATCGATGAGGTCGCGCGCCGGCTGGGCGTGGTCGCCGATATCGGCATCCGCCTGAAGCTCGATCTGGAACCGCTGACCGGCCGGATGGGTGTTGCCATGCACGGCCCCGGCACGCTGAAGCAGCAGAGCGATTCCACCAAGTGGGGCATGACGCGCGAGCAGACCGCCGAGATCGTGAAGCGGGCACAGGCGATGCCATCGGTGCGGCTGAAGGAAACCCATTTCCACCTCTCGCGCATGTCGAATGATCCCGCCGATTTCGCGGTGATGGCGCGGGAAATGATCACCTGGTCGGGCTATCTGCGCGATCACACCGGGTGGATTCCACCGTGCATCGATATCGGCGGCGGCTGGACCTTTGGCAAATGGTACGGCACCGGGCCGAACAGCCAGCTGGACGACGCGAACGCGCCCACGGCCGAGGATTATGCCCGCCTGTGCTGCGCGGCGATCAAGGACGAAGCGGCGAAACTGGGCCTGCCGCTGCCGAAATTGCGGCTGGAACCGGGGCGGGCGCTGTCGGGCCCGGCCGGCGTTGCGGTGGGGCGCGTGGGCGCGATCAAGGAAGGCACCACCCGCAAGTGGGTGAACATGGATCTTTCCACCAATCACCTCAGCTGGGCGGCGGTGCTGGACTGGTATTATCACGCCGTGCCGGTGGTGGATGCCGCCGCCGAACCCACCGAAACGGTCGATCTGGTGGGTCCGCTGTGCAATTCGGACGAAGTGGGCAAGCATCGTCGCATGCCGGCGCTGGCCCGCGGTGATCTCGTCGCCTTCCTCGATACCGGCGGTTACACGGAATCTTCGGCCGCGCGCTACAATGCGCAATTGCTGCCGGCGACCGTTCTGGTGACGGGCAGCCACGCCGAAGTCACCACCGAACGCGAACAGTTGAAGGATGCCATCGGCCGCTTCCGGGTGCCGGCCCATCTGCTCGCCACCTCCTTTGCCCCGCAGGATTGAACGCCATGGATCTGGGACTCTCAGGGCGCCGGGCGCTGATCTGCGGTGGCAGCAAGGGGCTGGGCTTTGCCGCCGCGCAGGCGCTGGCCCGCGAAGGCGTGGACCTCGTGCTGGTATCGCGCACGCCGGAAGCGTTGGAGCAGGCCGCACGCCAGCTTGTCGATGAAACCGGCGTGACGGTCACCACCGTGGCGGCCGATCTGTCGCTGGCCGACGCGCCGGCCACCGTGCTGGCGGCGTGCCCCGATCCCGATATCCTGGTCTGCAATCCCGGCGTGCGGCAGACGCCGGATGATTTCCGCACCATGAGCCGGGCGGACTGGGATTTCTGGATGGAGGCGCATTATTTCGGGCCCCTGGAGCTGATCCGCGCCATCGTGCCGGGCATGTGCGAGCGCAAGTTTGGCCGTGTCGTCAACATCTCGGTGAGCAACATCAAGTTCCCGCAGGTCAATTTTGCCCACAGCCATAGTGCGCGCGTGGGTCTCGCTGGCGCCATCGCCTCGATGGTGCGGGAACTGGTGCCGCACAATGTCGTCATCAACAGCGTGCTGCCCGGCTTCATCGATACCGATGCCCTGCGCACCAACCTGCACGCTCACGCCAAACGCGGCAACACCACCTATGAAGCCATCGTGGCCGACCGCATCAAGATGACCCCGGCGCACCGCTTTGCCGCGCCATCCGAGTGTGGCGATCTGATTGCCTATCTGTGCAGCGCCCAGGTCGGCTTCATGACCGGGCAGAACATCGTCATCGATGGCGGCGTTTATCAGGGGCTGTTCTGATGGAAGAAGCCGCGCCCGCCCAGATGCTCACCCCGGCTGACCGGGTGGTGATGATCTCCGGCGCCTCGCGCGGCATTGGCCTGGCCATTGCGCGCCGGCTGGCGGGCGAGGGCTATCGCCTGTCTTTGGGCGTGCGCGCGCCTGCCCGGTTCGATGCGGCCGGCTTCGATCCGGAGCGCATCCTTGTCCACCGCTTCGACGCGCTCGAAGCGGAGTCAGCCGCCGATTGGGTGGCCGCCACGGCGGCGCGGTTCGGGCGGATCGACGCGCTGATCAACAA
>JAIXQM010000061.1 GCA_027485735.1 Sphingomonadales bacterium
GCGGCCCGGCTGGCCTGTTCCTGGCGGGCCATCGCCATTGACCGTTCGGTGCCCAGCGCCGCGCTGTCACTGCGCGCCAGCGCCTGTTCCGTCGCAACAGCTGCGGGATCGACACCCGGCAGGTCGAAGCTGGGCCGCTGCCCGCGCGCTTCGGCGGCAAGCCGGGTCGCACGCACCGACAGCGCGTCAACGCTGGCCTGACCAACCGCAGCGTCGGAAGCCCGCAGCACGGGATCAAGCTGCATCAGCAATTGCCCGGCGGTCACTTTCTGCCCTGGCTTCACCACAATGCGGGACAGCGTACCCCCTTCAAGGTTGGACAGGATCTGCAGCTGTGAAGCCGGAATGACGCGCCCCGTCCCGGCGATCACCACCTCCAGCCGCGCCAGCGCCGCCCACAGCAGCGCCGCCGTCGTCAACGCCACGATGCTCCAAAGCAGCAGGCTGGGGAAATCCCGTTCTTTCAGGCCCAGAGCGAGCACGCGATCGGAAAGGCGGCTCATACCGGGGCTCCAGCGGCAAGGCTTTTCAGCACAGCGTCGCGCGGGCCATCAGCCACGATCTTGCCGCCAGCGATCACCACCACCCGTGTGACCAGTTTCAGCATGGCCTGGCGATGTGTGACGAGCAGGAAGGTGCGGCCCTTAAGCTCGGGTTCCAGGCGGGCCACCAGCTGGGCTTCGTTCTGATTGTCCATGGCACTGCTGGGTTCATCAAAGATCAGGATCGGCGGTTTGCCGGCCAGCGCGCGGGCGATGGCGATGCCCTGTTTCTGACCGCCCGATAGCCCTTCGCCCCGATCGGCCAGCGTCAGATCAAAGCCATTCTCCAGTGCGCCGACCACATCGTAGGTGCCGGACAATTTGGCGACCCGGATCAGTTCCTCATCCCCGAGTGTTGGGTCGGTGAGGGTGATGTTGTCGCGGATCGAACCGGAAAACAGCGTCACATCCTGCAAAACGGCGCCAATGTTGATGCGCAGATCATCAGGGTGCAATTGGCGGATATCGGCGCCGTCAATCAGCACCTGGCCGCTATCCGGCTGATAAAGGCCGAGCACCAGCCGGGCGATGGAGGATTTGCCCGAACCGACGCGGCCGACGATCGCCACCCGTTCCCCCGGTTCGATGCGCAGCGACACGCCCGAAAGTGCGGTCTGGCCCTTGCCGGGATATTTGAAGGTCACATCGCGCAGTTCGATGGCGCCCTTCAGCCAGGTGCGGCGCACGCTGGTGGTGGTGCCGGCTTCCAGCGGATTGGACATGAACTGATCGAGGCGGCTGATCGCCGCGCGCGTCGCCGAAAGCCGGGTGAGCAAGCCGGCGACCTGGCCCAGCGGCGCCACCACCCGGCCCGACAGGATCGAGGCGGCAATGAGTGCGCCTGACGAGAGTTCGCCGGCGGTTATCAGGAACACGCCGTGGATGAGTGTGCCGACATAGGCGATCGTCTGCGCCGAGGCGGCGACGTTGATGGCAACGGCCGACAGCAACCGGCTGGAGAGCGCGCTGCCGGCATTGTCGGTCATGGCGCGGTTCCAGCGGGCTTCCAGCATTGGGCCGGCGCGGCCGGCCTTCACGGTTTCGAGGCCGGCGACGGTTTCCACCACCACGCCCTGCTTGGAAAAGCCCTGACCCAGATTCTCGCGCGCCAGCCGATCGAGCGCGGGCTGGACGGCAAGGCTGGTCAGCACCACCACCGGGATCATCAGCAGCGGCACCAGCACCAGTTGCCCGCCGATGGCGGCGATCACGGCCAGGAACAAAAGGGTGAATGGCAGATCCACCAGCGCGATCAGCGTGGTGCTGGCCAGCGTTTCGCGGATGGTTTCCAGCTCGCGCAGCAGGCCGGAAAAGGCACCGGCCGAACCCTGGCGATCCGCCAATCGCAGGCCCAGCAGCCGGGTAAACATCTGGTTGCCCAAGGCTGCATCAACATCGCGCCCGGCAACATCGACAAACCAGCCGCGCAGCACGCGCAGAATGAAATCGAACACCAGCACCACGGCCATGCCCACCGACAGCGCCAGCAACGAGGCGGTGGCGCCCGATGGCACGATGCGGTTGTACACCACCATCGAGAACAGCGAGGAGGCCAGCGCGAAGATGTTGGTGAACACCGCTGCCAGCGCAGCCCGGCCGTAGGTGCTGCGGTGCGCCAGCAGGGCATCGGCCAGCCAGGCAGGCAGATATTTCAACAGGAAATCGTTCACGGTTGCAGCTCGCGGTTCTGGCCATCAACCAATTGCAATATGGTACCGCGCCGGGCCAGCAGCAGCCAGCGCGCCATATCAAGCCGGATTTCGGCATCCACCAGGCCCAGCCCGGCATCCAGCGCTTCGCGCTCAGCGGCGAGCAGGTCGAACAAGGTGCCGCGCGCCGCGTTGAAGCGCAGGCCGAACAGTTCGCGCGCCCGCATCGCCGAAACGACGGCGCGCTTCTGGGCCGGCAAGGCGGCGGTACGGGTGCGCAACTCGGCTTCGGCCTCTTCCAGTTCGCGGGCGGTTTCCGCGCTGATGCGGGTGGCGGCCAGATCGGCTCTGCGGGCAGCGGCCGAAAGTTCCGACACGCGGGCAGCTTCGGCACCACCGGTGGAGAAACGTGTGGTGACCGAAACAGTGGCGCGCACGTCATAATCAGGGCGGCCATCACGCGCGATATCGAAGGCCGAGCCGGATACCCGGGCCTCCACACGGGGCAGACGATCGGCCTTGGCGGCGCGAGCGGTGGCCTTGCGGGCTTCGGCGTCGGCCTTGGCGGCTCGCACATCGGGCGTATCAACAACGCCGGGGTCTTCGGGCGGCGGCAATGCCCGCGCCGGCTGATCGGGCAGCTTGCCCCACAATTCGGTGCTCCGCGCGCTGGCGGCCGCATCGCGGCGCTGGGCGTCGGCCAGCCGGGTCTGCGCCTGTGCAGCGGCTGTATCGGCCCGCGCTTTGTCGGCCGCGCTTTCGGCACCGGCGTCGGCGCGCTTGCCCACCATCATCGCCAGCCGCTCCAGCCGCTTGGCGTGGCCCTTGGTGAGCTGCAGGCTGGCGCGTGCCGCGATGGCTTCGTGCCAGGCCCCAAGCAGCGCAACCAGCGCATCGGTGCGGGCCAGATCATAATTGGCGCGGGCGCCGGTTTCGGCGGCCTGACCAGCCCGGATGCGCGCCGACGTTGCCCCCCAATCAACCAGCAGCTGGTTGACCGAGCCGATGGCATCGGTGCGCCGGCGCGGCACCAGGCTTTCGAACTGCGTGCTTTGGCGCCGGAAATCGCGGGCGATGGTATCGGCGGTGTTCACATCGACGCCCAGCGTGGGAAACAGCCTGCTGCGGGCCTGCTGGGTTTGGGCGTCGGCAATGTTGACGCCTTCACGGCCTTCACCCACAGCCGGAAGGGCATCGGCCGCCGCGCGCAACCGCATCGGCAGATCGACCACTGGCCTGGCCGCCAGCGCGTTCAGCCAGGCCTGATCGGTGGCCGCCAACGGTGCTGCGGTGCGGGTTGGCGGGGCGGATTTGACCTGAACTGGCGATGCCTTGGCCGGCGGCGCAGTGGCCGCCTTGGCCGGTGCGGCGCCGGTTGCCTGGGCGGCAGCAAAGATCAGCAATGCAGCGCATCGGGCTGCACCCGGGGTCGGTTTTCTGGGCCCAGTCGGTTCCATAGTTATTTTCTTTTCGATAACCGTCATAAGCGATTCATTTACCACGTGTAGCTCACGTTGAAGACCAATCGCAACCGCGGTGAAGCCGATTCCTGGCCAGAGACCGGTTGCCTGTACTCGGAGGCGAAATATGTCGACGGCGCGTTTCCAGCTTTCAACGGGTGACTTCACGCAGGATTGGAGCACGGCTGCTGGCCTGCTCAGCGCCGACAATTGGGATCTGTTGCCCAGCATCGTCGGCTATCGCGGGGACGATCTGGTTGGCGGAACCGGTGCTGATCCGCGCTCCATCACCAGTGCCGCATCGTCGGAAGGCGTGATCGATTATTTCAGTTCGGCCAGCGGCAATCCGTCGGCAGGCGGGGTGCTGTTGGCGACGCTCACCAATCCCACCATCGCGCTGAACGGCTCCGGCACGGCTGACGCGCCGTCGATCGCGCTCTATTTTGACTCTGTCGGCCGGCAGGATATCCGGTTCCGGGCCAACATCCGTGACATCGATGCCTCTGCCGACAATGCCATCCAGCAGGTGGCGGTACAGTGGCGCGTCGCCGGTGGCAGCTGGAACAATGTCGCCTATGTCGCCGATGCCACTAATGCCAGCAGCGACACGTTGGTGAATGCGATCGACGTGACGCTGCCGGCCGGCGCCAATGACAGCGCCAGTCTGGAAATCCGCATCATCACCACCAACGCCGCCGGCAACGATGAAGCGGTTGGCATCGACGATATCATCGTCTCGTCCATTGCTCTGGCCGGTGGCGACACCACGGCGCCGGTGCTCGTTGGCAGCAATCCCACTGACCCGGACGACGGCGCCACTGCCGTGCCGCTGGCCAGCGATATCGTGCTGCGCTTCAGCGAGACCGTGGTGGCCGGCACCGGCAGCTTCACGCTCTCGAACGGCAGCGATGTGCGGGTAATCGCCGTTGCCGATCCCCAGGTGACGATCAGCGGCAGCACCGTCACCATCAACCCCAGCACCGATCTGGTGGCGGGCACCACCTATATGCTCACCGCGCCGGCCGGCATATTGGAAGACGCCGCTGGCAATGACTTTGGCGGCATCGCTGCCGGCGTGCTGGATTTCACCACGCTGCAGCCGCTGCTGCTGCGCACCATTGGCGAAATTCAGGGCCTTGGGCACACCAGCGTCTTTGTTGGACAGGTGGTGCAGACCGAAGGCGTGGTCACCGCCGTTGATACCAACGGCTATTATATCCAATCGGCGCTGGGCGCTTCGGATGGCAATGCCAACACCTCCGATGGCATCTTCGTGTTCACCAACAGCGCGCCCACGTTCGCGATTGGCCAGTTGATACGTGTCACGGCAACAGTGTCCGAATTCCGCCCTGGGGGCGACACCCGCAACCTGACTATCACCCAGCTGACCAGCCCGTCGGCGCTCAACCTCGGCACTGCCGTTGCCGAAAGCGTCATCATCGGCTCCGGTGGCCGGCTGCCGCCCACCCAGATCATCGATAATGACGGCTTTGGCACTTACGATCCCGATCAGGACGGCATTGATTTCTGGGAATCGCTGGAAGGGATGGCTGTAACGCTGGATACGCCGATCGCCATTACCAACACCAACAGCTTTGGCGAAACCTATGTTGCCGTCTCGGGCGGAACCGGTTCAACGGGCCAGGCTGCTGGCGGCGGCCTCACCATTTCGGCGACCGACAACAATCCGGAACGCATCCAGCTCGATAACGACAACGGGCTGTTCGCCGGCTTTAACAACGTGTTTTCCATTGGCGATCGCCTTTCGAACGTCTCTGGCATCGTCTCCTACAGCTTCCAGTCTTTTGAAGTGCTGGTGACGCAGGCGGTGACGACGACGCTGGATGTGACTGCCACCAAGGAAGTCACCACCCTGGCCGAAGCGGCCGATAAATTGTCGGTGGCCAGCTACAACCTTGAAAATCTGTCGGCGAACGACAGCCCGGCCAAGCTCGCCAGTCTGGCCAGCGATATCGTCGCCAGCCTGAAATCGCCCGACATCATCGGCGTGCAGGAAATCCAGGATGCCGATGGCGCTGGCAACGGCACTGATCTTTCTGGCGCGGCCACGGCTGCGGCGCTGATCGCTGCCATCCAGGCGGCTGGCGGCCCCACTTATGCCTATGCCGAAATCGCGCCGTCGGCGCCCGGCACCACTGGTGGCGAACCCGGCGGCAACATCCGCAACGGCTTCCTCTATGATCCGTCCCGCGTGTCGCTGGTGGCCGGTTCGCTGCAACTGATCGACGGCCCGGCCTTTACCGGCAGCCGCCGCCCGCTGGCAGCGACGTTTGAATTCAACGGCGAAGCCATCACCCTGGTCAACGTGCACTTCACCTCGCGCGGTGGCTCCGATGCCTTGTGGGGTGCAATCCAGCCGCCGGCCAACGCCGCTGATGCCGCCCGCACGGCGCAGGGTGAAGCGGTGCGCGCTTGGATCGATGCGCGTGTCACCACAGGGTTACAATCCAATTTTGCCGTTCTCGGCGATTTCAACGGCTTCACCTGGGAAGGCGGCATTGGCGCGCTCACCCGTAACGGATTGATGCAGAATCTTTCGGATCTGCTGCCGGAAGCAGAGCGTTATTCCTACCAGTTCGATGGCAACAACCAGCAGTTGGATCACATCGTGGTAACGGGCAGCCTGTTTGCCCGCGCCGAATTCGACGCCGTGCAGATCAACAGCCAGTTGCTCGAAGCGCAGCAGATCTCCACCGATCACGACGCCATGCTGGCGTTGTTTACCGTGCCGGTGCGCCTTACTGGCACCATTGGTGCTGATACCATCAACGGCATGGCCGCTTCTGAAATCATCAACGCGCTGGCTGGCAACGACCGCGTGTTCGCTGGCGCCGGCAACGATACCGTGTTCGGCGGCGACGGTGCCGACATCATCCAGGGCGGCGCCGGCAGCAACCGCCTTTTCGGCGATGCCGGAAACGACAGTTTCGGCGGTGATACCGTGGCCGGCGTGCATGCCATCAGTGGCGGCCTCGGCCAGGACATTTTCCTGGTCACTTCTGCCGGCGGAGCGGTGACGATCGATCTCACCACCGGACTCGTGACCGGAGGCTATGCCAGCGGCTCCACACTGCTGTCGGTCGAAGCCGTCAGCGCCCGCAATGGCAATTTCGCTGTCGAGATGATCGGCACCGCCGCTGCTGAAACCTTCACCGGCGGTCGCCTGGATGACTTCCTGACTGGCGGCGGCGGCAACGACCGGCTGATCGGTGGTCGTGGCAGCGACATGCTGACCGGCGGCGCCGGCAACGACAGCTTCGTCTATGTGCGCGGCGAAGTGGATGGTGACATCATCCTGGATTTCCAGGGCGCCGGCGTGGCTGGCGGCGATGTGCTGGTGCTCACCGGTTTCGGCCCGGGCGCCACGCTCAGCAACGTTGGCGAGATCTGGACGGTCACCTATGGCGCCGGCCTCACCGAAAGCTTCGAAATTGCCGGGGTGACCAGCCTTGGTGCGGGCGATGTGATCTTCGGCTGAGTTGGCAGGGTGGCGGCTGGTTCAGGCTGCCACTCTGGATCAGCCGGCAGCGACCACCGTCTGCTCGATGGCGCCAAAAATGCTGTGGTGCTTTTCGTCCAGCATCTCGATGCGCACCACGTCGCCGGGGCTGAGCCAGGGGGTTTTTGGTGCGCCCGAAAGGATGGTTTCGATCATGCGCTGTTCGGCAATGCAGGCATAGCCGTGGCCACCGTGCGCGCAGGGCTTGCCGGGGCCGCCATCGGCATCGCGGTTGGAAACCGTGCCCGAACCGATGATGCTGCCGGCACCGATGGCCCGGGTTTTGGCGAGGTGAGCGATCAGCGTGCCGAAATCGAAGGTCATGTCGATATGGGTTTCGACACGGCCGAACGGCTGGCCGTTGAGATCAACATTAAGCGTGCCGATCAGCTTGCCATCCTGCCAGCGTTCACCCAGCGCCGCCGGCGTCACCAGCACGGGCGACAAGGCCGAAGCGGGTTTGGACTGAACGAAGCCGAAGCCCTTGGCCAGTTCATCGGGGATCAGGCCACGCAGCGAAATATCGTTGACCAGGCCGACCAGGCGAATGGCCTCCAGCGCTTCCTCGCGGCTGGCGCCCTGGCGCACGTCACCGGTGACGACAACGACTTCGGCTTCGAGATCGAGGCCCCAAACGGGATCGTGGAAGGCGATGGGCTCGCGTGGGCACAGGAACTGGTCGCTGCCGCCCTGATACATCAAAGGATCCTGCCAGAAACTCGCCGGCAGTTCGGCACCGCGTGCTCGGCGGACCAGTTCGACATGGTTCACATAGGCCGATCCATCGGCCCATTGAAACGCACGCGGCAACGGAGCCGCCGCGGCGCGTTCGTGGAATCGCGCATGCGGAACGGCATCGTGCGCCAGCGACAGCGCTACCCCTTCCAGCACCAGGGCAGCATGATCCCAATCATCCAGCACCGATTGCAGCGTGGGATACATGGGCGGCGGTGCGGCGCACCAAGCCAGATCATCAGAGACAACGACGAGACGGCCGTCACGGCCGGATTTCAAGGAGGCAAGCTTCATACCCCGAGGCTGAACCCGTTTGTCGCGGCTGGCAAGCCTTGGCGGAGCGGCCACTGGCGGTTAAAGCAGGGCAACAAGAGGAGTTTCAATCATGGCCACCGCCGCCACGACAGATGTTCAGCATTTCGCGCCCAAGTGGCCGAAGTTCGATTGGGAAGACCCACTGCTGCTGGCCAGCCAGCTGACCGAAGAAGAGTCGATGGTGCGCGATGCCTCGCGGGCCTTCTGCGATGCCGAACTGATGCCGGTGGTGAAACTGGCCAACCGCAACGAGACATTCGATCCGGCGTTGATGAAGAAATTCGGCGCTGCCGGCCTGCTCGGCCCCACCATCAAGGGTTATGGCTGCGCCGGTACTTCGTACGTGGCCTATGGCCTGATCGCGCGCGAGGTGGAGAGGGTGGATTCGGCCTATCGTTCGGCCATGAGTGTGCAGTCGTCCCTCGTGATGTATCCGATCTATGCCTATGGCTCCGAAGCCCAGCGTGAGCGCTATCTTCCGGGCCTGGCCAGCGGCGAACTCATCGGTTGCTTCGGCCTGACCGAGCCAGATGCCGGTTCCGATCCGGCCGGCATGAAAACGCGCGCGAAGAAGGTGCAGGGCGGCTGGCTGCTGAGCGGCGCCAAGATGTGGATCACCAACTCCCCGCTCGCCGATGTCGCGGTGGTGTGGGCCAAGTGCGAGGACGACAAGATCCGCGGCTTCATCGTCGAACGCGGCGATGCCGGCTTCTCGAC
>JAIXQM010000190.1 GCA_027485735.1 Sphingomonadales bacterium
AGGATCGAACCGCCACCCTGCCCCAGCGCCATCATGTTCATCGGCAGCAGCACGGCGAGCAGCAGCGGCAGCGCCGCCCCCACGGTGAAGGTGCCTGCCGATGCAAGCGCGGCAACCACGGGGCGGGCCGTGGTGATATCGGTGATGTTCAGTTCGTCGCGAGCGTGCGCCGCCAACGCATCATGCGCCATCATCTGGCTGGCCACCTTATGGGCGGTTTCGGCATCGACGCCGCGTGTCACGTAAATGGCCGCAAGCTCTTCATGTTCATGTTCGGGACTGGCGGCCAATTCCGCCTGTTCACGCGCCAGATCCGCGCCTTCGGTATCGGCCTGGCTGCTGACCGAGACATATTCCCCCGCCGCCATCGACATGGCGCCAGCCACCAGCCCGGCAATGCCCGCCACTAACAGCGCCGGTCGCTCCGCCCCCGAGGCGGCGACACCCAGGATCAGGCTGGCAGTGGAGACAATCCCGTCGTTCGCCCCCAGCACGGCTGCCCGCAGCCAGCCGGCACGGGCAACAAGATGGGTTTCACGGTGGCTGCGCATGGATCCTCCGGCGTTGTGACCTGCGGTTATCGGCCACCGCGTGCAGCCTCGCAATCGGGGGTGCTGCCGGGTTGACAGGCCTGACCGGGCCATTTGCCCAATGGCGACTGCGGGTGAGATTGAGACATGTTCTGCCGACGGCGCGCATGACGCGGGCCCCACAGATATGGATCGAACCAGCCATGGCCAGCACCACCAGCCACGCCAATATCGTGCAACGCGGATGGGAGGCGGTGGGCCGCGGCGATTGGGACACGCTGATCGCCGATTATCTGCCTGACATGCTGTTCGTAATGCCCGGCCAGACCGACATGCTGCACGGCACGGCGGCGTTTCGCGGTGCGCTGGAAAATCTGGGCGCGGCCCTGCCGCCGGGTTTCGAGATCACCGGCCTGCGGCAGATTTCGGATGGCGATGAGGTCGTCTCCATCCTGAACTGGGCCAGCACCAAATGTGCCGGCGGCAGCCAGCTTGCCGTGCTGTTCCGCTTTGTGGGTGACAAGATCAGCGAAGAACGCTGGTTTGTCGATACGGTGCAGTGGAAGGCCTGTTTCTAGACCGGGGGCTGACCGGGGCAGGGGGAATCGCCCCAACGGGCGTTTTTCCCACTACGCCTGAACGTCACAACACACCCGCCCTGGCGGCACGGCTTGTCGCGCCCTGCGCACCGTTCAACCGCGCTTTGGCCTGCTGTGCCAACCATGTTCATTCGGCAGCAATGGCAATAGGACGGAAGTACACAACGGCAGCAATGGCCAAGGGCGACAAGGTTGCCCGATTACAGGGTTTGGCATGCCATCAGGGGCACCGGCAGCCGCGCCGCAACCGAACTGCAAGGGATGAAGCCGATGAACATCATGACCAGAACGGCCAGTACGACAGCGATCATGCTCGCCATGGCCGCAGCCGCACCAGTCGCCGCCCAGAATGCACCCACGGTGCCCGACGCCCCCAACACCCAGACCGTGACTGGCGAACGTCCGCAGCCTGGCCCCGAAATCAAGGGAATCATTTCGGCGCGCAGCGGCGATCGCATGGCGGTGACCGCCGAAGATGGCACCAAGATCATCATCAGCATCGACGATGCCACCCAGGTGAAGGGCAGGACTGGCCTGTTCGGCGGCAAAGGCAAGTTCAGCGCCGCCTCGCTGATGAACGGCCTGCCAGTGACGGTGAAGACACTGCAGGCCGGCGACGCGCTGGTGGCCAGTATCGTTACCTTCCGCGGCAATGATTTCAAGACCGCCGCCATGATCAGACAGGGCACGGCGCAGGGCTTTGAAGAACAGTCCGCGGCCACGGCCGCGCTGCGCGGCCGCGTTGCCGATATCGACAATTACAATGTGAAGGCCACCACCAACGTCTATTTCGACACCGGAAAATGGATACTGTCAGATCAGGCCAAGGCCGAATTGTGCAATGCTTCGGCCACCGCTGAAAAGACACCCAACGCACTGCTGCTGGTGGTAGGCTACACCGATTCCGTCGGCGACGAGGATTACAACCAGGAACTGAGCGAAAAGCGGGCCAGTCGAGTGTTGGCGCATCTGCAGCAGGTGTGCCGCTGGAAACAATTCCGCACCCTTACACCCAGCGGCATGGCCGAATCCGATCCGGTGGCGGACAACAGCACGGACGAAGGCAAGGCCCAGAACCGCCGCGTTGCCGTCAACGTGTTGGTAAGCAAGGCTGTCGACGGACTGTGAAAGAACTGGCGGGCGGCAGGATCAGCCTGCTGCCCGCTTATTTGTCCCCGTTCATTCGAACGTCAGATCACCCGTCTCCGGCCCTTCGAAATGCCGCGCCACATCGTCATCGCTGATCGCCTCCAGCGTGGCGGGCTGCCACTTGGGATTGCGATCCTTGTCGATCAGCTGGGCGCGGATGCCTTCGAAGAAATCATGGCCGTTCCGGATTTCGCACACCATGCGATATTCGTTTATCAGCGCGTCCTCGATCTCCACCCCGCGCGCGGCGCGCAGGCCGGCGAGGCTCAATTTGCAGCTTATCGGCGACATGCGGCGGATGGTGGCGGCCTGTTCCTGTGCCCAATCATCGCCGGCATCCAGGCTGGCCATGATGTCTTCCATCCGGTCATGGCCGAAATGATAGTCGATGGCATCGCGATACGCGGCGAGCGGCGCCTCTCCGGCGTCTTCATCAAAGGTCGCCAGCACCTCGGCGAGCGGTTCGTGGCTGGTGGCGAGCAGGTCGCACAGCGTCGGCAGATGGGCGGACGGCACATAATGGGTGGCGATGCCGCAATAGCGCAGATCCGCCGCCTTCAGCCGCGTGCCGGTCAGCGCCAGCCACGTCCCGACCTCGCCGGGCAGTTTCGCCAGCGCATGGGTGCCGCCGACATCAGGAATCAGGCCGATGCCGGTTTCAGGCATGGCGAACAGCGTGCGTTCGGTGGCGATGCTGTAGGGGCCGTGGATCGAAAGGCCCACGCCGCCGCCCATGGTGATGCCGTCAATCAGCGCCACCCACGGCTTGCCGCAACGTGCGATGGCCTGGTTCATGCGATATTCGTCGTGGAAGAACGTCTCCCACAGCGTCCGGTTCTGCCGGCCTTCGCGGCCGAGCAGCGCAACATCGCCGCCAGCGCAAAACGCCCGCTCCCCGGCGCCGTCGATAACGATGTGCTGGACCTCGTGGTCGCCCATCGCATCGATGACGGCGCGGTGGATGGTCACCGCCATCGGGTGATTGAGCGCATTGAGCGCCTGCGGCCGGTTCAGCGTGATCCACAGCGCATGGCCACGGCGTTCGACAAGAACTTCGGGGGCGTCTGTCATGTGCGGTCTACCAGCTTGCTGGGGCCATCCAGTTCGATCGGGACGGCCGACGTGGTGAGGCGGGCGAGCAAAGTGCCCTCCTCGTCGAACAGATCTGCTTCCATGAAGGCGATGCGCTTGCCCAGCTTCAGGCAGCGGCCTTCGGCATAGAGCGGCACGCCGGCCTTGGCAGGCGCGAAGAAGCTGGTTTTCAGTTCGATCGTCGGGATGCCGATGCGCTTGCCGCTCTTAATGATGGCCGCAAACGCGGCGGCATCATCCAGCATGGCAACCACGATGCCGCCCTGCACATTGCCCATCGGGTTGCGGCAGGCATCGATCGGCTGAAACTTCATCTTCACCCGGCCGGCGGCGCTGTCGATCTCGAGAATCTCTTGCCCCAGGATCGCAGCCGTGGGCGGCACGAAGCGGTTCATGCGCGCTTTCAGATCATCGTCGTTCAGGGCCATTGCCGCCTCTTCAGCCAATCGTCAGGCCATAGCGGTGCAGCGCCGGTGCCAGCGCGTCAACCTGTTCGTCATGCCGAGTGAACAGCGCACGACCGCGCCCTTCACCCTGGCGCCCGCGGTCGCCAAGCAAATCGGCCACCCGCCGGGCGATGCCGGGCCCGCCGTCGACAAAGCCCATCCCCGGCGCCGCCGCCTGCAATTGCGGCAGTAACAACGGGAAGTGCGTGCAGGCCAGGACCACCTGATCGATGCGCTCGCCGCCCTTCTGTCTGGTCAGCCCCGCCAGTTCCGGTGCCACATCCGCCGCTGTCACCGTTTCGCTCCGCAAATGCGCTTCGGCCAGTTCCACCAGCCGCGCCGATCCGTGCAGCAGCACCGTGCAATCGGCGGCATGATCGGCGGAAAGCCGCGCCACATAGGGCTGGCGCACCGTCGCCATCGTGCCGAGCACGCCGATTACCCGCGATTTCGACATTTCCGCCGCCGGCTTGATCGCCGGCACCGTGCCAACCACCGGCACGTCCAGCACCGCCCGTGCGTGGGCCAGCGCGATCGTGGAGGCGGTGTTGCAGGCAATCACGATCAGAGCCGGCTGCAACCGTTCGGTGAGCCGGCCGAGCAACGCGCACACCCTGGTGGCGACCTCCATCTCCGTCTTCGTGCCGTAAGGAAAACCTGCATTATCAGCAATATAGCTAACATCGATCGCCGGCAGCGCCGCGCGTACGTCATCGAGAACGGACAGGCCGCCCACGCCGGAATCCAGCATCAAAACATGCGTGATGGCCGCCTCCATCCAAGCTTTGCCCGGCTCATGTCATGACTGACGGCAAAAGGCAAAACGCGGGGCAAAATCGTGCTCAACAAAGCATGAATTGGCTTTTTCAGCCCTGAAAATTTTCCAGCATCCGCCGTCAACATCGGTGACCAGCATCCGGTTTCGGGTGCTGCCGGCGAGTGCAACAACAGGGAAAAAGCGCGATGTTCAGGCAGATCATCACCGGTGCCGCCGCCGTTCTCGGCCTGGCCAGCACCGCCGAGGCCACGGTGGAGATTTCCACCACAGCCCGCGGCCTGGTGAGCAACGTGCGCGTGGTGGGTCAACCGCTCACCCTGATCGGGCCGTTTGCTCCGATCAGCGGCCGCACCTCGCCCGGCTATTCGCTGAACAACAGTGCTGCCTCGCTGGCCGCCAGCGTCGGTCTGGGTACGGTCTCCGGCGTCACCGCCACGCTTGGCCTGAACAGCGGTACCATCGCCACCGCGGCCAGCGCCAACGGCACCACCCCGATTGACACCAGCAGCGGCAGTGCCAGCGCCACGGTGAGCAATCTCGATGTTGGGCTGGTCACCAGCCTGCTGGGCGTGCCGACATCGATCCTCTCGCTCACTGCCGGCCAGGTGCAATCGGTCACCACCGTCAGCAAGCTTGGCGGCACAACCTCCCTTGTCGGCGGCTCGCTGTTCTCCAACCTCGCGCTCAACGTCAATGGCGGTTCGGTGTTCAGCCTTGGCAGCAACGCCCAGGTCGCCCCCAACTTCGTCGCCTTTAACCAGAACGGCCTGAAAGTGACGCTGAATCAGCAATTTGCCAGCAATTTCGACAGCACGCGGGTGTTGATCACCAACGCCATCGGCATCAGCTTCACCAACTATCTGCTCGACGGTCGCAGCCTTTCCGGCAGCATCACCGTTGGCCAATCGCTGGCCGAATTCATCGACAGCAGCGGCGATCCGGTGCCTGAACCGGCCAGCTGGGCGCAGATGCTGGCCGGTTTCGGCCTCGCGGGCACTGCGGCCCGCCGTCGCCGTGCACTGAGGGCTTGACCTGCGACCACGGCCTGCGGCTATGCCCAACGCATGGCCGAACGCACCACCATAACTGACACGGATTGGCCGCCGCCGCTGCCCGATGCCAGCGGTTTCGTGGCACCACCGGTGCCGGGCGTTGGCGGCGCGCTGGCGCGCCTTGCCCGCGCGCTGGCGGCGGATCCCGGCGGTGGCCGGCGGGTGGCGGCACGCGGTTTGTGGTTATTGGCGATCGCAGCGCTGTGCGTGCCGCTGCACATGGCCTGCCGACGCCTCGGCCTCGCCTCGCCCTGGGCCCGCCGCTTCCTGGGCTGGAGCGCGCGCGCTTGCGGCATCCGGGTGCGCAGCATTGGCCAGCCGGTGGCCCGCGACGTCTTCTATATCGCCAATCACCTCAGCTGGACCGATGCGCTCATCCTCGGCGGGCAAACGGGCACCGTGTTCGTGGCACAGGACGGCATCGCCATCTGGCCCGGCCTGGCCTTCATCTGCCGGCTGAACGACACCATCTTCGTCAACCGCAGCGACCGCATGGGCGTGCCGGCCCAGATCGCCGCCATGCGCACGCAGTTCACGCGCCACAGCCGCATCGCCATGTTCCCGGAAGCCACCTGCTCCGATGGTCGCCGCCTGCTGCCGTTCAAGGCGCCACTGTTTGCCATGCTGATCCCGCCGCCTCCCGGCGCTTGCCTGCAGCCCGTGGTGATTGATTGCGACGAGGCCGGGCGCAATCTCGCCTGGGTCGGCATGGAAACCGGCGCTGCCAACGCCTGGCGGCTGCTGTCCCGCCCCGGCACCTGGGAAGCCCGCGTGCACTTCCTGGAACCCTTCAGTCCCGCCGATACGCCGGACCGCAAGGCGCTTTCGGCCCGCGCCCGCACCGCCATCGCGGCGAAATTGTCGGAAACGCTGGGTGGCCGACCGGTGGCTTGATCAACAGACTGGCATTCCTGATTGTGGTGCGTGGCCTGTCCACCCGCTAGACATTGCCCGAACACTTCGCGCCGGAAGGATCCGAATTGGCAACTGCACCTCCATCGCCGTTGCTGACAGCCCCGATCGGCCCCACCCTGCTGCGCCTCGCCGCGCCCAACATCGTTTCCATGGTGATGTCGTCGCTCACCATGATGACCGAGGCCTTTTATGTCGGCCAGCTTGGCACGGCGCCGCTGGCCGGGCTGGCGCTGGCCTTTCCGATGATGATGCTGATGGGGATGCTGTCGGCCGGCGCGTTCGGCGGCACCATCACCGGGGCGGTGTCGCGGCGGCTGGGCGCGGGCGATCGTGCCGGTGCCGAGGAAGTGGCCGTGCATGCCGTGCTGCTGATGGTTGTGCTGGCCAGCATCTGCGCTGCGGTGTTCTTGGCTGGCGGCCGGTCCATCTACGGCGCGCTGGGCGGCACTGGCGCGGTGCTGGAACAGGCGCTGGCCTATTCCGATACGCTGTTCCTGGGCTGCGTCAGTCTGTGGCTGTCCAACGCGCTGGCCGGCATCGTGCGCGCCACCGGCAATATGGGTGTGGCGGCCCGGATCGGCGTCATGGGATCAGTGTTGCAGGTCTGCATCGCCGGCGTGCTGGTGTTCGGGCTGGGGCCATTTCCGCGGCTGGGCATCGCCGGCGCACCCGCCGGCATCGTCATCAGCAGCACGATTTCAACCATCATGATGCTGGTTTTCCTCACCACCCGCTGCCGGGAGTTGCGCCTGCACTTTACCGGCGTCAAACTGCACTGGGCGCCCATCGTCGCCATCCTGCGCATCGGCGGACTGGCTGCGATCAATCCGTTCTGCACCTTGGCTTCGGTGCTGGTCATCACGGCCGCCATGGCGCGCTTTGGCACCGATGTGCTGGCCGGCTATGGCATTGGCGCGCGGCTGGAGTTTCTGGTGGTGCCGATGATCTTTGGCCTGGGCGCGGCTTCCACCGCCATGGTGGGTGTGCATTTCGGCGCGCGCGCCGTCGCCCGCGCCCACACCGTGGCCTGGACGGCTGCCGGATTCAGCGCCATCCTGGCCGGCGCGATCGGGCTGGTAGCGTCGCTGTTTCCGGGACTGTGGGCCAATCTGTTCACTGCCGATGACGCGGTGCGGGCCGCAGCCCGTGCCTATCTACAAACTGTCGCGCCCTTCTATGCCTTCTTTGGCGTGGCAACCTGCCTGTTCTTTGCCTCGCAGGGCGCCGGGCGGGTGTTGTGGCCGGTGATTGCCGCGCTGGTGCGCGTGGTGGTCATCGTGGGCGGCAGTGCCGTTCTGGCCGGCAAAACCGGCGCGCAGCCAGCGCAGTATTTCATGATCATCGCTGCCGGCATGGTCGCCCATGCGCTGGTTACGGCCAGCGCCATCCGCCTGGGCGCCTGGACCCAAGGCAACCCGCAAGCCGCCGCCGCCCGGTGACAGCCCGTCCCACTTCTGCAAGGATGCGGGGATGACCGACACAAGCCATCTGCTGGTTGACCGTCAGGGCCCCATCGTGACGGTGACGCTGAACCGCCCCGAACAGCGCAACGCGCTCTCGCTGCCGCTCATGCTGGAACTCACCGAGGTCTTGCACCAGATCGGCAACAGCGACGCGCGCGGCGTCATCCTGGCCGCCAACGGCCCGGTGTTTTCGGCCGGGCATCATTTCGCCGACATGGCCGGCCATAGCCACGCTGAGGTGCGCGAGCTGTTCCGCATCTGCACCGAAATGATGGACCTGTTGCAGGCCCTGCCGCAGCCAGTGGTGGCCCGCGTGCACGGCCTCGCCACCGCCGCCGGCTGCCAGCTGGTCGCCACCTGCGATCTGGCCGTGGCGGCGGCCAGCGCCAGCTTTGCCCTGCCCGGCGGCAAGGGCGCCCTGTTCTGCCACACGCCGCTGGTCGCCGTTGCCCGCAACCTGGGCCGCAAGCGGGCGCTGGAGTTGGCGATGACCGGCGACCCCATCGACGCGCGGACGGCGGCCGATTGGGGTCTCGTTAACCGCGTGGTGCCCGATGACCAATTGGAGGCCGCCACGCTCGACCTGATCACCCGCGCCACGCGTGGACCGGCCGACGCAAAGGCGGTGGGCAAGCAGGCCTATTATCGCCAGATGGAGCTGCCGCAGCCCGACGCCTATGCCCACGCGGGCGATGTCATGGCCGAAAACGCCGTGGGTGCGGCCGCACAGGAGAGTTTCCGCGCCTTTCTCGACAAGCGGAAGCATTGAACCGAACCTGCTGGCGCCCGCCTCCCTCCCATGTTTGGGCATCGACACGATGCGGTGATTGCCTGTTCAATTCGCACCACACAGCAGCACGGGGCGGAGACATGGCCATGGTTTACGAAGACATTCTGTACAGCGTCACCGATGGTGTTGCCGTCATCACCCTGAACCGCCCGGACCGGCTCAACGCCTGGCGTGGCGAGATGGCCCGCGATGTGAAGGCCGCCATGCGCGCCGCCAGCGACGATGATGCGGTGCGCGTGATCGTGCTGACCGGCGCCGGCCGCGGTTTTTGCGCCGGGGCTGACATGAACATGCTGCAAGCCATCCAGAACGACGGCGCCTCGGCCCGCGGCGCCGCTGGGCCAGCCGATTTCGATCCACAAGCCCGCGCCGATTTCCGCATGCAGAACAGCTGGTTCCCCGCCGTGCCCAAACCGATCATCGGCGCCATCAACGGCGCCTGTGCCGGGCTCGGTATGGTCTATGCGCTCTACACCGATATCCGCTTTGCCTCCGATGCGGCCATGTTCACCACCGCCTTTTCCAAGCGCGGCCTGATCGCCGAACACGGCATTTCCTGGCTATTGCCGCGCCTGATCGGCTTTGCCGCGGCCGCCGATCTGCTGTTTTCGTCGCGCAAGGTCGATGCCGCCGAAGCATTGACGCTGGGGCTGGTGACGCGCGTTTTCCCGGCGGCCGAGTTCGAAGCCGGGGTGATGGCCTATGCCAAGATGCTGGCCAACGACGTGTCGCCGCGTTCGCTGCGCGAAATGAAGCGCGAGCTGTGGAACGCGCAGTTTGAAGCGCTGGGCGAATCGATTGCCGCCGCCGATGCCGACATGGCCGGCAGCTTTGCATCCGAGGATTTCAAGGAAGGCGTCGCGCATTTCCTCGAAAAGCGGCCGGCGCGCTTTACCGGCCGCTGATCCCGCACCGGCCTGCCCGGCTGGGCTGGACGGCGACCCTGCCAGCGGCCATGCTCCCGCCAATGGGGCGGGGGCAGCAGACATGACAACAGGAACGTCTGCAGCATCGGCTGAGGGGTTTGCGCCCGGCATGCCCGAAAGCGTGATGCGCAAGGCCCAGCTGCGGCTGCTGCCCCTGCTGTTCTTCGCCTACATGATCGCCATCATCGATCGCGCCAACATCAGCTTTGCCGCACAGACGATGAACGCCGATCTCGGCTTTTCGGCCAGCGTGTTCGGCTTTGCCGGCGGCATCTTCTTCGTCAGCTATGCCCTGCTGGAAGTGCCGTCGAACATGCTGATGATGCGTTTTGGCACACGGCTGTGGGTGACGCGGATCATGATCAGCTGGGGCGTGATTTCCGCCGCCCAGATGTTCGTGACGACACCGATGCAATTCTATGCGCTGCGTTTCCTGCTCGGCGCGGCCGAAGCCGGCTTTTTCCCGGCCATCCTCTATTACGCCAGCCTGTGGTTTCCGGCGCAGTGGCGCGGCCGGGTGATCAGCCGCTTTTACGTGGCCCAACCCGTCACCCAGATCGTGATGGGCCTGGTTTCGGGGCCGATCCTGGGGCTGGAAGGCGTGTCGGGCCTGCACGGCTGGCAATGGCTGTTCCTGCTGGAAGCCTGCCCGGCCCTGCTGATGGGCTTGATCATCTGGCGCTTTCTGCCCGATACGCCCGACCGCGTTGGCTGGCTGGCGCCGGACGAGCGCCGCTGGCTGATCGGCACACTCGCCGCCGAAGCCAGCAGCAGCACCGCACATGCAAGTGTGTTCAAAGCCATTTCTGATCCCCGCCTGCTGATGTTCGGCATCATCTGGTTTCTGTGCACCGGCGGCCTGAATGCCTATCTGGTGACCATGCAGCTGATCCTTGCCGAAAAGACCGGCTTTTCGGCCAACAGCGTCGGGCAGTTGACGGCGGTGTGCGGCATCGTCGGCGTGATCATGCTGCTCGGCGTCAGCGCGCGCAGCGACCAACGGCAGGAACGTTTCTGGCACGTGATCCTGCCTTGGGCCGTGGGTGCCGGCGCCTTCATCGCGCTTGCCGTGTCAGATCTGCCGGTGGTTGCCATGACCGCTGCCGTGCTGATCGCCGCAACAATTTTGCCGGTCCATTCCGTGTTCTACGCCGCCCTCACCGAAGGATTGCACGAACGCCACCGCGCGGTCAGCATCGCCGCGGTCAACACCTTCGGCCAGTTCGGCAGCTTTTTGGCCACCAGCGGCTTCGGCGTCGCCCGCGATGCCACCGGCAGCTACAACGCCGGTCTCGCCGCCATCGCGGCGGGCGCGGTGGTGAGTGTTGTCCTGCTCAATTCGCTGAGGCTGAAGACCGTCGCCAAAGCGTGAGTGCGCTTGTGGGAGTGGCGGCACTGGTGACAGCGCCGCTTTGGCCGGCTAATCCACCATCATGACTCACGCCGCCTACCCCGCCGCCCGCCTGCGCCGCACCCGCATGACCGCCTGGAGCCGCGATCTGCATCGCGAAACCACGCTGAGCCCGGCCAATCTGATCTGGCCGCTGTTCCCCACCGAAGGGCATGATGAAGCGGTGCCGGTGGGCACCATGCCGGGCGTGTCGCGCCTGTCGGTTGACCGGCTGGCCAAGGCCGCCAAGGAAGCCGCCGCGCTGGGCATTCCCGCCGTCGCGCTGTTCCCGCACACCCTGCCCGAACGGCGCAGCGAGGATGCCAAGGAAGCGCTGAACCCTGACAATCTGATCTGCCGCGCTATCCGCGCCATCAAGGATGCGGCGCCCGAAATCGGCGTGCTCACTGATGTGGCGCTCGATCTTTACACCAGCCACGGCCATGACGGGCTGTTGTCGGACGCCGGCGAGATCCTGAACGACGCCACGGTGGAGATGCTGGTGGGCCAGTCGCTCAACCAGGCCCGCGCCGGCTGCGATATCATTGCCCCGTCCGACATGATGGATGGCCGCGTCGCCGCCATCCGCGCCGGGCTGGAGGCAGACGGGTTCCACAACACCCAGATCATGGCCTATTCGGCCAAATATGCCTCGGCCTTCTATGGCCCCTATCGCGATGCGGTGGGCAGCGGCGGCGTGCTGAAGGGCGACAAGAAAACCTATCAGATGGATCCGGCCAATGCCCGCGAGGCGCTGCGCGAGGTGGCGCTGGACATCGCCGAGGGCGCGGATTCGGTGATGGTGAAGCCGGGGATGCCCTATCTGGACATCATCCGCGCCATCCGCGACGCCTTCGACGTGCCGGTGTTCGCCTACCAGGTGAGCGGTGAGTACGCGATGCTGGAAGCCGCGATTGCTGCCGGCGTGCTGGATCGCAACAAGGGCGTGCTGGAAGCATTGATGAGCTTCCGCCGCGCTGGTTGTTCGGGTGTGCTGACCTATCACGCGCCGCTGGCAGCGCGGTTGATGGGGGCGTGATGGGCGAACGCGTGCGCATCGCTGTTTTGGGGGCTTCGGGTTACACGGGGGCCGACCTTGTGCGCCTCGCGCTCACACACCCGCGCATCGAAATCGCCGCGTTGGCCGCCAATGCCAAGGCCGGGCAGACGATGGCGCAGATTTGGCCGCATTTCGCGCCCTATCCGAACCTGCCGCGGCTGGTGAAGGCGAACGAGATTGATTTTGGCAGCATCGACGCGGTGTTCGGCTGCCTGCCGCACGCGGCGTCGGCCGAACTGCTCTCCACCATCACCGGCCCCCGCATCATCGATCTTTCGGCGGATTTCCGGCTGAAGGATGCCGAGACCTATGCCGATTGGTATGGCGGCGCGCACCCGGCGCCGGGGCTGCTGCCAGAGGCGGTGTATGGCCTGACCGAGTTCGCGCGGGAAGCGCTGCCGGGCGCGCGGATTGCCGCCTGCCCCGGCTGTTATCCCACCGCTGTGCTGCTGGCTTTGCTGCCGCTGGTGGCCGCCCATGCCATTTCGGCGGACAATATTACCGTCAACGCGCTGTCGGGCGTGTCGGGCGCCGGGCGCAGCCTGAAGGAAGCCAATTTGTTTCCCGAAGTGGCCGAAGCCGTCCACCCCTATGGCATCGGCCGTCACCGCCACATGCCGGAAATGGAGCAGGAGCTGAGCGCGCGCGCCGGCAAGCCGGTCACCATCAGCTTTACGCCGCACCTGGTCCCGATGAACCGCGGCGAGCTCGTCACCTGCATCGTCGAAACCCCGCACGGCCCGGATTATCTGCGCGAAGTGCTGGCCGATGCCTATACCGATGAACCGTTCGTGCACCTGCTGCCCGAAGGCGTTGCCCCCGCCACCCGTATGGTGCGCGGTTCCAACCACGCGGTGATCAACGTGTTCGCCGATCGCGTGCCCGGCCGCGCCATCGTGATCGCCGCCATCGACAATCTGGTGAAGGGCTCTTCCGGCCAGGCCATCCAGAATTTCAACCTGATGTTCGGCCTGCCCGAAACCATGGGGCTGGAACAGGCCCCGCTCTTCCCGTGATCGAAACGGCGCGCCTGATCCTCAGGCCGTGGCGGGACGATGATCGGGCACCATTTGCCGCCATGGGGGCCGATGCCGAGGTGATGCAGCATCTGGGGCCGATCATGGACCGCGCCGGCAGCGATGCAGTTGTGGACCGGCTGATCGCCTTGCAGGCCGTCCTGGGCCACACATTCTGGGCGGTGGAACGGCGCGACACCGGAGCCTTCATTGGCTTCTGCGGGTTGAAGATGGCACCGCTGGGCATCGCTGGCCTGTCGGGCTTTCCCGAAATCGGCTGGCGGCTGGCGCGCGCCGCATGGGGCCAGGGTTTTGCCAGCGAAGCGGCACAGGCCAGTCTTGATTGGGGATGGTCCCACGGTTTTGCCCGCATCGTCGCGATGACGGTGCCGGCCAACACGCGCAGCCAGGCGGTGATGCAGCGCATCGGCATGCAGCGCCGGCCTGATCTGGATTTCGGCCATCCGTTGCTGGCCGCCGACAACCCGCTGCGGCCACACATCGCCACCGAGATCTGCCGATGAGCATTTACCCATTTGGTTCTGACATGCCACAGATTGCCGATGACGTGTTCATCGCGCCGGGCGCCCACGTGATCGGCAAGGTGAGCATCGGTGCCGGCAGCTCGATCTGGTTCAACTGCGTCCTGCGCGGCGATGTGGGACGCATCACGGTGGGGGAGCGGACCAATGTTCAGGATGGCACGATCGTGCACGTCACCGGCGGCCGCTTCGATACCCATATCGGCGATGACGTGCTGATCGGACACGCCTGCATCATCCATGGCTGCCGGCTGGAGAACCACGCCTTCGTTGGCATGGGCGCCATCGTGCTGGACGGGGCGGTGGTGGAAGCTGACGCCATGCTGGCGGCTGGCGCGCTGCTCACACCGGGCAAGGTGGTGAAAAGCGGGGAATTGTGGGCCGGGCGACCGGCGAAGTTCCTGCGCAGCCTGACAACGGCCGAGATTGCCGGCAACCGGGCCGGAGCGGCCGGTTATGCCAGGCTGGCGCAGGTGTATCGTGCAGGCGGATAAGGCTTATTTGTCAACGCCCTTCACCTTGCCCCACTGGCGGGCGGCGGTGTAGCCAAGATAGCCAGTGCCAAACAGCGCATAGAGCGGTTCGGGCAGACCATTCAGATAACGGGTCATGCCGGCGGCGATATCGTGGGCCATCTGCGGCTGCACGGCCGCGATGAGCCCCATCGGGATCGACCACATCAGCAGCGCATACATGACATAGAGGAAGCTGGGCCGCGCCCGGCTGGTCCAGGGATCATGGCTGGCGGATTCGGCCACGATGGCGGAGAGCTGGGTGGAGAGCAGCTCCAGCTCCTGGCTGTTCTGCAGCTTCATCAGTTCGATCTTGGCCGCGTCCCGCGCCTTGGGATCGGGGATGATCTTGTCGAGCAACCCGGCAACCGGCGCGATCAGGGCATTGAGGATGGACATGGGATGGGCCTTTCCAGTTGGAGGGAGGCCAAATTTTAACCAATATGGTTCGTGTAGGACAGGCGCAAGCATGCCGCCGCTGCTCCCCCTGAGTGGGGAGCAACCGCTTGACTGAATGTCTGAAGAAAATGGTCGGAGCGACAGGATTCGAACCTGCGACCTCCAGACCCCCAGTCTGATGCGCTACCAGGCTGCGCTACGCTCCGAGCCGAGGGCGGGCTTAGGGGCTATCGCAGCGTGATGCAACCCCATTCTCTGGCCCCTCAGGCGGCGTTCTCGAGCCCATATTGCTTGAGCAGGTCATAGAGCGTCGGCCGGCTCACCCCCAGGAACTTGGCCGCTGTGCTGACATTGCCATCGGCACGCAGCATCGCCCGGCGAATGGCCTGGCGATCGGCATTCTCGCGCGCAACCTTCAAGGTGAGGGCGGCTTCGTCGCTGCTGTTGACCAGATCGAGATCAGCCGCGGTGAGGCGGCTGCCTTCGGCCATGATGACGGCGCGCTTCATGCGGTTTTCCAGCTCGCGCACATTGCCCGGCCACGGCCAATCGGAAATGGCAGCGATGGCATCCGGGGTGAGTCCCTTGAAATCCCGGCCATTTTCGCGGGCGAAGCGCGTGAGGAAATATTGCGCCAGCAGCACGGCGTCACCGGGCCGTTCCTTCAGGCCAGGGATGCGCACAACGATTTCGGCCAGGCGGTAGAACAGGTCTTCACGGAAGCGCCCGGCCGCGATCATCGCATCCAGATCCTGATGGGTGGCGCAGACGATGCGCACATCCACCGGGATGGTCTTGCGGCCGCCCACGCGCTCGATCACCCGTTCCTGCAGAAAGCGCAGCAGCTTCACCTGCAACGGCAACGGAATATCGCCGACTTCATCCAGGAACAGCGTGCCGCCTTCGGCCATCTCGATCTTGCCAGGCTGGGTTTTCACGGCGCCGGTGAAGGCGCCTTTTTCATAACCGAACAGTTCCGATTCCAGCAGATTTTCCGGAATGGCGGCGCAGTTGATGGCCACAAAGGCCTCGCCTGCCCGTGCCGAAGCGTTGTGCAGGCCCTTGGCGAGCAATTCCTTCCCGGTGCCCGAAGCGCCCAGCAGCATCACCGAGACATTGGCGGTGGCCACTCGCTCCACCATGCGGGCCACCTTGATCATTTCCGGCGCCGCCGTGACGATGCCGCCCAGCACCTTGTCACCACTGCTGCCGGCTTCGGCCAGGCGACGGTTTTCGGCTTCCAGTTCCGCCACGTGATAGGCGCGGCGCACGATCAGGCCGAGTTCATCGATATCGACCGGCTTGTGATAGAAATCGAACGCCCCCATGGCGATGGCGCGCCGCGCACTTTCGCGCGCCCCATGCCCGGAAGCGACGATCACCTTGGTGTTGGGGCGCGTGGCCAGGATGGCTTCCAGCGTGGCGAAGCCTTCCGTCACGCCATCGGGATCGGGCGGCAGGCCCAGATCCAGCGTCACCACCGCCGGCTGGTGCGTGCGCAGCGCGTCCAGCGCGGCCTCGCGATCACCGGCCAGGATCACCTCCTGGTCTTCATAACTCCACTTCAATTGGCGCTGCAGGCCCGCATCATCTTCCACCACCAGCAGCTTGGGCTTCTCACTCACGCCTGTTCCCCTTCCGCCAGCAGCGCGGGCTTCCCGGCTGCGCCCCCAACTGCGCTGTTGCCACCAACAAGCGGCAGGGTGATGGTGAAGCTTGTGCCTTCGCCTTCACGGCTGGCCACGTCAAGTCGGCCGCCGTGGGCCCGGGCAATCTCCCGCGCTTCATAAGCGCCGATGCCAAACCCGCCGGCCTTTGTCGAGGTGAACGGCTGGAACAATTCCTGCCTGATGAACCTGGCCGACATGCCGTGGCCGCGATCGGCGAGCGTGACGACAAGTTCGCTGCCCGCCACGGCCACGTCGAAGCGGATCGGGGTGCCGGCCGGGGAGGCATCGATGGCATTCTGCAAAAGGTGCGCGAACATCTGTTCCAGCCGGGCGGCATCACCAGAGACCATCGCGTGATCAGCCTTTTCACCCACATGCAGGGTCAGCGCCGGCCAGGCGCCGGCGCGTGATTTCACCAGCAGGGCAAGCAGGCTGGCAACAGGCACTGGTGCGTCCGCCGCGGGCAGCCCCGTGGCGCGCTGCGAGAGCCACGACAGCAGGGCGTTCATCTTGCCCACCGATTCCTTCAATGTTGCCACCATGTCGGTCCGGAATTCCGGATTGTCGGCATGGCGTTCGGCATTGCGCGCCAGCAAAGACAATTGGCTGACCAGATTCTTGATATCGTGCAGAATGAAGGCAAAGCGGCGGTTGAACTCCTCGAAGCGGCGCGCCTCTTCCAGTGCCGACTGGCCGCGGCTTTCGGCGACATAGCTGCCCACTTGGCGGCCGAGCGTTTTCAGCAGTTCCTCGTCTTCCCAGCCCAGCCGGCGCGGCACCAGGCTGCGACCGATCAACAGCACACCGGCCAGCGCATCGCGGTTGAAGGCCGGCAGCACCAGCCAGTACCGCCGGTCGGCCGCCAGCCACGCCGGCAGTTCGGGCGCACTGGGCAATTCGCCATCGCGCACCATTTCAAGATCGAGCAGCCGATCCTGCCGCAACCAAGCGACCAAGGGCGTATCCATGGTCAGCGCTTCGGGCGGGCGATCGGCCATCTGCCAGGTGGCGCCGGGGCTGAAGCGATCATCATCGGGCACCAGCAACCAGCCGCCGCGCGCTTCCAGCACGCTGGCCACGGCCTGGACCACGCGTTCAGGCAACCCTTGCGCATCGCCCGGTGCCGAAACGGTGGCGATAAAACGCAGCCATTCACTGCGATAATCATAGCGGTAGCGGTAGAAATTGCGTGCGATCGCCACCCGCAGCCAGGCCCGGAACCGGTCCGACACCAGGATAACGGCGGCAAGCATGATGGTGGCAAACAGGAAGCTGACTTGCAGCAGCGTGCCCCAATTGCCGCCCACCAGTTTCAGCGCATAGGCCAGCAGCGACATGGCGATCAGGTAGAAACCAACGCCGGAGAAGGCGACGGTCTGGAAGGCAACATTGCGCGATACCCGCGCGCCGCGCACCCAGTTTTCGCGGGTGGCAAACAGGAACAGCAGCACCAGCAGCGCGCTCACGGCGCCACGGATGTTGTAGAGATCGACCGAGGCCGGCGGCAGCAGGAAAGCCAGCGTGTAGAAGTTCAGATCATAGAGGAACAGACCGGCCAGGCCGATGGCGAGCAGACGAATGCCGGAAAGCTGGCCACCGCGTGAAGCGATGTAGAGATTGTGGCTGAGCACGAGACCGGTGACCGAGGCTGCAATGCGGATCACCAGGAACAGGCTTGCCACCACATCGCCTTCACCCACCAGAGCGCTCTGTCCGGCGCCGGCAATATCGATGACGAACTGCAGGGCGAGCACGAAGCCGAGGATGCCGCCCACCCAGAAGGAAGAGCGGCCCTCGCCCTCGCCGCCCAGCCATGTTGGCCGCAGCAGATACAGCAGCACCCCGATCCAGGCCCCGACCTTCAGGGTTTGCAGCCGCGAGATCCAGGGTTGCAGGCCAGGATCAATCAGCATGCTGGCAGCAAAGCTGCCGGCCCACAACGCGGTTACAAGGGCGGCACCGGCCAGCCACAGATTGATGCCGCGGCGCTGTTTGGAGAGTGCGGCGAAGAACAGGCCAACATAGGCGATCAGCGCCAGCAAGTGGCTGAGCAGGCCGACTTCGGTGAGCGCGATCACCTTGGCGCTCCGTGCGAACTGGTCTGAACTCTTGTCACCGCGATCTGTCCCTGCGCCCGCCTGGCCGCAGCCTATCGCCATGCGCGCCAAAGTGCCACCCCGTGCACCAGGGCTGATCATTGCAACAGCTGTGATCATCTATCTTGTAATAAGCATGTATGCTAATTTCGGGTGATGAACCAACATGCCCCGCTGCTGGAGCCGGTCCTGGCGCCCTTTGCTTCGCCCGATACCATCGGCGTGCTGGTGTCCGACGTGACCCGGCTGCTGCGCCGCCGGTTCGATGCGCAGGCGCGGTCCATCGGCGTGTCCCGCGCGCAATGGCGGGTGCTGATTGCGCTGGCCCGGGCCGAAGGCATCAACCAGGCCGGCCTTGCCGAGCGTCTGGATGTGGAAACCATCACGGTTGGCCGCATGGTCGACCGGCTGGAAGAGGCCGGGCTGGTGGAACGCCGGGCCGATCCTGCTGATCGCCGGGCCTGGCGGCTGTTTCTCACCCCGCGCGCGCATCCGATCCTGGCGGAACTGCAGGCGGTGGCGGTGGATGTCCGCGCCGAAATGCTGGCGGGTTTGAGCGCTGCCGAAGAAGCGGCGCTGCAAGGCCTGCTGCAGCGCCTGCGCGGCAACCTGGATGGTCGCGAAGGATCGGCGGCATGAACCAGCGCATCGATCCGCCGGTGGCGAGCACAACATCTCCCTCTCGCTGGCGCAGCCGCGTGGCGATGCTGTCGGTGCCGCTGCTGGTGGTGGCGGCCGGGCTGTGGCTGTGGCTTTCCGGGTTGGGCCAGGTGACGACCGACAATGCCTATGTGCGGGTCGACAAGCTGGCGATTTCCAGTGACGTCACCAGCCGGGTGCGGCGGGTGTTCGTGGTCGAGAACCAGCCGGTGAAGCGCGGCCAGGTGGTGATCGAGCTGGTTGATACCCCGTTCCGCATCGCGCTGGCTCAGGCCGA
This sequence comes from Sphingomonadales bacterium, assembly GCA_027485735.1. GTDB lineage: Bacteria > Pseudomonadota > Alphaproteobacteria > Sphingomonadales > Sphingomonadaceae > Sandarakinorhabdus. Next base: position 19,363 of record JAIXQM010000190.1, read on the forward strand.
AGCCCGGCTGGCCGATGCCCGCCGCCAGGTGCGCGGGCTGCGCAATGATACGGGGGGCAGTGCCGCCGATGTGGCGGCCAAGCGCGAGGCGCTGGACTTTGCGCTGACCGAGATGGAGCGCCAGCAGACATTGCTTGATCGCGGCTTTGCCACCCGTGCCCGGTTGCAGCAGGCCCAATATGCGGTGGCCAATGCCCGGGCCGAACTGAACCGCGCCCTTTCTGACGACGCCGCCGCCCGCACCGCCGCCAATGGCGTGCAGGACGTGGAGCAGCACCCACTGGTGATGACGGCGGCTGCGGTGCGTGACAAAGCCGCCTTTGAACTGGCGCGGACCAAGCTGATCTCACCGGCGGGCGGCATCGCCACCCAGACCAGCCGGGTGCTGCCGGGCCAGGTGATGGTGCAGGGCGTCGCCGCCTTCAGCGTGATGGTGACCGACAGCGCCTATGTCGAAGCCAATTTCAAGGAAACTGAACTGCAGGACATGCGGGTGGGCCAGCGCGCCGAGGTGCAGTTGGATGCCTTCCCCGATCATGTGCTGCGTGGCCATGTGGACTCCATCGGGGTGGGCACCGGCAGCGAATTTTCGGTACTGCCGGCACAGAATGCCACCGGCAACTGGGTGAAGGTGGTGCAGCGCGTGCCGGTGCGCATCAAGCTGGATGGCAAGCCACCAGTGCCATTGATCGCCGGCCTTTCGGCTGAAGTGAAGGTGATCACCAAGTGAGCAGCGCTGCCCCGGTGGCAGGGGCGCGATCAGAAGCGTCGCCGATCACCGTCACGCTGGTGGTGATGCTGGGCAGCTTCATGACCATCCTTGATTCCACCATCGCCAACGTGGCGCTGCCACACATGCAGCCCAGCCTGAACGCCGCGGCCGACAGCATCACATGGGTGCTGACCAGCTATATCGTCGCCACCGCCATCGCCACGCCGCTCACCGGCTGGCTTTCGGCGCGCATCGGCCGGCGCACCCTGTTCCTGTGGAGTGTCGCGGCTTTCACCGCCGCCTCGGTGCTGTGCGGCATTGCCTCCAGCCTGGAAGAGATGGTGCTGTTCCGCATGATCCAGGGCGCCGCCGGCGCCTTCATCGCGCCGCTGGGCCAGGCCTATCTGCTGGATGTGTGGCCGCCCGAAAAACATGGCCCGGCCATGGCCTGGTGGGGCGTTGGCATCATGGTCGGGCCGATCCTGGGCCCGGTGATCGGCGGCTGGCTCACCGACAGTTTCGATTGGCGCTGGGTGTTCCTGATCAACCTGCCGTTCGGCATCATGTGCCTGACCTGGGCGGCGGCCACCCTGCCGGAACCGCAGCTTGAGCAGCGACGCTTCGACATGACCGGCTTTGCCCTGCTGGCCGTGGGCATGGCGGCGCTGCAACTGGGCCTTGATCGCGGCCAGCAGCTGGACTGGCTGGAAAGCTGGGAAGTGCGGGCCGAATTCGGCATCGCCATCGCCGGCCTGTGGGCCTTTGGCGTGCACGCGCTGGCCACGCCGGGCGGCATCATCGATCGCGAACTGCTCACCGATCGCAACGCGCTCACCGGCATGGTGTTCATCACGCTGGTGGGCTTCCTGCTGGTCGCCACCACCGCGCTGCTGCCCACGATGCTGCAAACGCTCTATGGCTATCCGGTGGTATCGGCTGGCGCGCTGATGATGCCGCGCGGCATTGGCATGATGATGGCGATGATGGCCGCCGGGCAACTGGTCGGGCGCGGAATTGATCCGCGATTGATGCTGGCCGCCGGCTTCACGATCACCGGTGCAGCCTTGTGGGGCATGAGCCTGTTTTCCCCGGTGCAAGGCGCTTCGCTGTTCGTGATCACCGGGTTCTTCCAAGGCGCCGGCCTTGGCCTGATCTTTGTGCCATTGAACACGATGGCCTTTGCCAGCCTGCCGATGCGTCTGCGCGCTGATGCGTCGGCCATTTACATGCTGCTGCGGAACATCGGCGGTTCGATCGGGATCAGCCTGGCGGTCGCCCTGCTGGAACGCCAGACCCAGACCGCGCACGCCGATCTGGGCGGTGGCATCACCCCGTTCAACCTGCCCTGGGCCGATCCGGCCACCCTGGCTGCAGCCGGTGCCGGCAGCGTGGTGGCCATGCTGGATGGCGCGGTGAACCGCCAAGCGCTGATGATCGCCTATATCGACGTCTATCGCGCCATGGCGTTCATGGCCTTTGCCATGCTGCCACTGCTGCTGGTGTTGCGCCGGCCGCGGCGGCCCGCATCAAAGGCCGACGTGGTGCATCTGCCCGAATGACCGCTCAGACCGGCGGCGGCGTGAGCCCCACCAGTTTCATCACCACCACTTGGCTTTGCATCACCACCAGCCACCACAGGCAGGCCCGGCCAATGCGGCCCCAACGCTGCCCGGCCATCAGCAGCGATGTTGCCAGCGCCGGCACCACAAAGCCCACCCAGATCACCCAGGCGGTGGCGATGGTCATCACCCACGGCGGAGCGCGCGGCGGCGCCAGAATCAGCGCGCCAGCCAGGATGGCGCACAGCCAGGCCGTGGCCAGCAGCGCCACCAGCCAGCCGGTGAGGCCCTTGGGCCGATCGACGAACTGGGCGACAGCCAAGCCCATCAGGGTCGCCAGTGCAATCGGGATGGCGTTGATAACGATATAGATCATTGCGCCAGCTTGCCGGCTTTCGCGGCCCATGCAAGAAAAAGCCGGCTATTGGAGGACCCAGAATGAGCAATTTGCCCCCCCTGCTTTTGGGCCGATTGAACCATGTCGGCATCGCGTGCGTTTCGATTGACGATGCCGTGGCCATGTATGGCCGCCTGTTCGGCGCGACCGTTTCGCGGGCCGCATTCGATCTGCCGGCGCAAGGCGTGCGCGTCGCCTTCATCGATGTCGCCAACAGCCAGCTGGAACTGATCGAACCGCTGGGCGACGACAGTCCCATCCACGGCTTCCTGAAGAAGAACCCCAATGGCGGGCAGCATCATGTGTGTTTCGAAGTGAAGGACATCATCGCGGCGCGCGATGCGATGCGCGCGCGCGGCGCGACTGTGCTGGGCACCGGCGAGCCGCGCATGGGCGCCCACGGCGTGCCGGTGATCTTCGTGCACCCGCGCGATACCGGTGGCGTGCTGGTGGAGTTGATGCAGGAGCCGCCGGAAGGGCATCACTGACAAGGAAAAGGCCGGAGCAATGCTCCGGCCTCATGTCAGACGGGCTGCGGTTGGCAGCTGCCCGCTCAATCCTTCTTGCGGCCGCTCAGCAGCCAGCCGACCACGAAACCCAGCGCGATGCCGGCACCCAGCGCGGCGAGCGGCTGTTCCTGCACGGTGGTGCGCACCTTGGCAGTGCCTTCTTCGGCCACCTTCTGGGCGCGTTCCTTGACTTCGCGGGCCTTTTCCGGGGCCGCATCGGCCAGTTCACGGGCCTTGGCGGCGGCCTTGTCATAGGCGGCGCTGGCAGTTTCCTTGGCCTTGCCGATGGCCTTGTCGGCCTGATCCTTCAGGTCGCCCTTCAACTTCTCGATCTTGCTGGCCGCGGTTTCGATGGTTTCGGCAACGGCGGGCATGGTTTCCGTGGTCTCGCTGTTATCAGACATGGCGCAATCCTTTCGAGGGCAATCGATTCAACAGATCGAAGTTAGTGCGTGAGGCGACAGATTTGAAGTCCGTATTGACCACATAACTCACTCATCCATCCGAACCTTGCCACGGCCTGCCTTGACGCCGGCGCGCGTGGTCTTGGAATCCAGCCGGCGCTGCTTCGATCCCAGGGTTGGCCGTGTCGCCCGGCGCTTGATCGGGCGGATGCAGGCCTGCGCCACCAATTCGGCCAGCCGCGCCCGCGCATCAGACCTATTCTGCACCTGATCGCGGAACCGGTTGGCACTGATCACGATGACACCATCGCCGGTGGCGCGCCGGCCGGCCAATTTCAGCAGCCGTTCCTTCACCTCATCCGGAAGGCTGGGTGAAGCCACCACGTCGAAGCGCAACTGCACCGCCGATGAAACCTTGTTGACGTTCTGGCCGCCGGGACCGCTCGAGCGCACGAACGATTCAATCAGTTCGTCTTCCGGGATGGTTATCGCCATGATGTGCGCCTAACCCGATTCGATTGCGGAGGCTATTGCCATGATCATTGTTCACCATCTCAACAACAGCCGCTCTCAACGCATCCTGTGGCTGCTGGAAGAACTGGGTACGCCCTACGAGATCAAGCATTACAATCGCGACGCCGTGACCAATCTGGCGCCGCCGGAACTGAAGGCCGTGCATCCGCTGGGCAAGAGCCCGGTGATCGAAGCCGATGGCAAGATCACCTTTGAAAGCGGCGCCATCACCGACTGGATCATCCGCAAACACGGGCAAGGCCGCTTCATGCCAGCGCCGGGGACGGCGGCTCATGAGGATTATCTGATGTGGCTGCATTTCGCCGAAGGTTCGGCGATGACACCGTTCCTGCTGGCGCTCTACACCGCCCGGTTGGGCGAGGCCGCCGCGCCGCTGGCCCCGCGCATTCAGGAACAGATTGGTGCGCATGTCGCCTATTTCAGCCAGTGCCTTGGGGAAAACGACTGGCTGGTGAACAATGAGCTTTCCGGCGCCGACATCATGATGAGCTTCATCGCCGAAATCGCCACCATGCAGGGTCTGGGCGCGCATTTCCCCAACGTGGCGGCCTATGCGAAGCGCCTGCAGGCACGCCCGGCGTGGATCAAGGCCGCCGAGCAGACCGAGCCTTACAATTTCCGCATTGCCGGCTGACGCGTCGCCAGCAGATTGAGCGCCAGGCCGCCGATGATCAGCGCGGCGGCCAGCAGCTTCCATGGCGGCAGTGGCTCACCAAGGAACAGCGCCGTGGAGGCCATGCCGAACACCGGCACCAGCAGCGACGTGGGCGCCACGCTGGTGGCCGGATAGCGCGCCAGCAGCCAGCCCCAGGCGCCATAGCCGAACAGGGTATTGCCCACCGCCTGCCACGCCACCGCCACCCAGATGGCGGGCGTGGTGGCCTGCAGCGCGGTTTCGATGGCAGGCCAGCCTTCGAACCACAGCGCCAGCCCAGCCAGCGGCGGCACCGCAAACAGCGACGACCAGGTGATGAAGCCCAGCATGTCCACCTTGCCGGCGGCGCGCTGGGCCATGTTGCCCAGGCTCCAGCCAAAGGCAGCGCCCAGCACGAGCGCAATGCCGGTGATGGTCACTTCGCCACCGGTGTGGCCGGCGATCACCGCGACGCCGCCAATCGCCAGTGCCAGCGCGCCATATTGCAGTGGTTTCAGCCGTTCGCCGCTGGTCATCATCGCCATGCCGATGGTGAAGACGACCTGGCTCTGCACAATCAGGCTGGCCAGGCCGGCGGCGATATAGCCGTTGATGGCAATGAACAGCAGGCCGAACTGGCCCACCCCGATGGCGACACCATAGCCGGCCAGGATGCGCCATGAAACGGCAGGCCGGCGCACAAAGAAGATCAACGGGAACACCACGGCAGTAAAGCGCAGGGTGGCAAACAGCAGCGGCGGCAGGCTGTGCAGCGTGGCGCCGATGATGGCGAAATTGCTGCCCCACACCATCACCACCGCCAGCGCCAGCAGCAGGGCGCGCGGGCTGAGCGCGGTGCTGCTCATCGCGGTTTGGCGAGCAGGTGATAGGCCGCCGCCGCCACCAGCAGTGCCACGGCCACATTGGCCGCCAGTGGCCGCGCCGTGCCATCATACATGGCCGCGGCCAGCGCCGATGCGGCAGCGCCCATACCGAAGTTGATGCCGCCCATCAGGCCGGAAATCGCCCCGGCCCGCAGCGGATCGACATTCAGCGCGCCGGCCGAAGCATTGGCGGCAATGAGCCCGTTCGAGGACAGCGCGACAAACACCAGCGGCAGAAACACAATGAGCGGCGCATCGGCCTGCGCTGCCAGCCACAGCGCCACCCCGGCCACGGCAGCGCCGATCGTGGCCCAGGCCAATATGGCATCGGGTGACCGCCGACGCAGCAGCGCACGGTTGATCTGGCTTGATCCCACCACGCCCACAGCGATTACGGCAAACACCAGCCCGAACTGGCTTTCGGAAAAGCCCCACACATTCACCACCAGATCGGGCGAGGCAGCGATATAGCTGAACAGGGTGGCGCCATTGGCCGCGCCAACCAGCAGATAGCCGATCAGCCGCCGATGCTGCAGCAGCCTGGCATAGGCGACCAGCACATTGTGCCCGCGCGCGACAGCGGCCGTGGCTTCGGAACGGCTTTCGTCGAGCCGCCAGGCGACAGCGGCGGAAATGGCGAAACCAATGCCGACAAAGACATAGAACACCGCATGCCAGCCAGCAGCAGCTGCAATCCAGCCGCCCACCGTGGGTGCCAGCAAGGGCGCAATCGCGAGCACCAGCATCAACAGGCTGAAAATGCGGGCGGAATCGCGGTGGTCATACCGGTCACGTACAATGGCGCGGCAGGTGACCATGGCGGCACAACAGCCCAGCGCCTGAAAGAAGCGGCCCACCACCAGCGCCTCGATACTGGGTGCCAGCGCGCAGGCAAGACTGGCGACGACATAGACGCCGCAGCC
>JAIXQM010000194.1 GCA_027485735.1 Sphingomonadales bacterium
CCCGGCGTGCGCAATTTCGGCGCGCACATCGGCCGCGCAGAGGCGGCGGACGAAGTCGTCGGGCCGAACTTCACCGAGCTATGGATCAGTCTCGACGAGAACGTCGATTATGATGCCAGCGTCGCCCGCATCAAAGCGGTGATTGACGGCTATCCCGGTCTATACCGCGACGTGCTCACCTATCTGCGGGAACGCATCAAAGAAGTGCTGACCGGCGCCGGGGCAACGGTCGTGGTGCGCATCTTCGGGCCCGACCAGGTCGAATTGCGCGCCGCTGCCGAACGCGTCCGCACCAAGGTCGCCGGCATCCCCGGCGTCGCCGACCTCAAGGTCGAGCAGCAGGTGCTGGTGCCGCAGATCGAGATTCACCCGCGCGCTGCCGATCTGGCCACCTTCGGGCTGACGGCAGGCGAGGTGCGGCGTCAGGCCCAGACACTGGTGGCCGGGCAGAAGCTCGGCGAAATCTACCGCGACCAGAAATCCTTCGATGTCGCGCTCTGGGGTGAGCCGGCAGTGCGCGGTGACATTCAGGCATTGCGCGATCTGATGATCCTGTCGCCCGCCGGTGCGCCGGTTCGCCTGCGCGATATCGCCGATGTGCGGATCGTGCCGGCACCCAACGAGGTGAAGCGTGAGAATGGCCAGCGCCGCATCGATGTGACGCTGAATGTCGCCGGTGCCGACCTCGGGGGGGTGGCGCGCGCCGTGGAGGCGGCAGTCGCCGATGTGCCCTTTGCTGCCGGCTATCACCCCAAGGTGCTCGGCGAGTATGCAGCGCTCAAGGAATCGCGCCAGCAACTCTGGACCACCGGCCTGCTGTGCCTGATCGGCATCCTGCTGCTGGTCTGGACGGTGTTCCGTTCGATGGCGATCACCGCGCTTGTTGGTGTCAGCCTGCCTTTCGCGCTGGTCGGTGGTGTCATCGCCGTCGCGCTGACCGGCGGCGTGCTGTCATTGGGGTCGCTGGTCGGCTTCGTGACCGTCATCGGCATATCGGCGCGAAATGGCATCATGCTGCTGTCGCACTATGACCACCTCCGCCGGGTCGAGGGCGAAGCGTTCGGCGACGCACTCGTTCTGCGCGGCGCGACCGAACGCTTGGTCCCGATCCTGATGACGGCATTGTGCGCCGGGCTTGCCCTGCTGCCACTTGTCATCGCCGGAAATGCGCCAGGCCATGAGATCGAACATCCGATGGCGATCGTGATCCTTGGCGGCCTAGTGTCATCAACGCTGCTCAACCTGCTGCTGATGCCGGCGCTCTACCGCCGCTTCGGTGGTCCGGCTGCGGCAACAGCAATGCCCGACGCGGTGCCGGCATGAGACGGGTCGCCGTTCTGATCCCGCTGGCGCTGTCGGCCTGCATGACACCGCCCGCGCCGCCTCCAACTTTGGCACCGGCAAACGCGACCGGCGCTTTCACCGGCATGCCGCAGGCATCAATCGCGCCGGTGCCTGACGATTGGTGGCGGCTTTATGACGATCCGGTCCTCGACAAGCTCGTCGCTGCCAGTCTCGCCGCCAACGCCGATTTGCGCGTCGCCTATGCCAATCTCGATGGCGCGCGCGCCGCGCTGGCCCAGGCTCGGGCCGCCCGCCTGCCGCAGACCAGCATCGAGTCGAGCCTTGGCGTCGACAACCCTGCCAGCCAGCCCAGCGCATCTTCGCTTGTGCCAACCACTGACTATGACATCGCGCTGGCAGCAAGTTGGGATGCCGACCTCTTTGGCCGGCTCCGTTCGGCGGCCCTCGCCGCCAGTGCCGATGCCGATGCCCAGGCGGCTGCGCTCGATGGACTGAAGGTCGCCGTCGTTGCCGACACCGTGCAGGCCTATGTCGATCTGTGCGGTGCCGGCCAGGCGCAGCAGGTGGCGGCAGAGCAAGTTCGGCTGCTCGAACGCTCCGCCGCGCTGGTCAACGAACAGTTCCGGGCTGGTGAGGTCTCGCCACTCGAAGTGTCGCAGGCAGCGACGCTCGTCGAAACGTCGCGCGCCGCGTTGCCACCGCTCGACGCCGCGGCGGCAAATGCGCGCTATCGCTTGGCAACCCTGCAAGGCCGCCCGCCTGCCGAAGCGCAAACCATGGCGCTCGCCTGTAAGAAATTGCCAGGGCTGCGCACCGCGGCACCGGTGGGCGATGGGCAAGCCTTGCTGTTGCGCCGCCCCGACATCCGCGAGGCCGAGCGTCGCCTCGCTGCTGCCAGCGCGCGGATCGGAGTCGCCCGCGCGGATCTCTACCCTCGGGTTAATCTCGGCGGTGCGGTCGGCTTGCTGTCGGGTGGCTTCGTCGCCACCGCCTCGCCACTGGTCAGCTGGAGCTTTCCCAATCAGGCCCCGGCGCGCGCGCGTCTTGCGCAAGCCCGCGCCACCGAACAGGCCGCCCTCGCCGGGTGGGACGTGGTCGTGCTCCGGGCCTTGCGTGAGGTCGAGAGCGCGCTCGCCGCCTATGATGCCGAAATGCGCCGAAACGACAGTCTGGGTACAGCGCGCGAACAAGCCGACCTGACGGCGCGGCGTGCCGCTGCCCGCGTCAGGCTGGGGGATGCGGCCTATCTGCTTCAGGTCGACGCGGAGCGTACCCGCGCACAAGCCGCGCTGACACAGACCCAGTCTGACCTTGCCGTCGCTCAGGCCGAAGTGACGCTGTTCCGCGCGCTGGGTGGTGGTTGGCGCAGCGATGCTGCGCGGGGGGCGGTGGCTGGCGCAGCAATGCCACCCCGCTAGAATGACGCCATGCGCATCCTGATCATCGAGGACGATCCCGAGACACTCGGCTTTATCGCGCGTGGTCTGTCCGAGCTCGGTCACCAGACCGTCACCAGCAGCGATGGCCGCGACGGGCTGTTTCAGGCCACCGAGGGCGGCTTCGACGCCCTGATCGTCGACCGGATGCTTCCCGGTCTCGACGGCCTGGCGCTGGTGCGGGCCCTGCGCGCCGCCGGTGACACGACACCGGCGCTGATGCTCACCGCCATCGGCGGCATCGCCGATCGGGTCGAAGGCCTTGAAGGCGGTGCCGACGACTATCTCGTCAAGCCTTTTGCCTTTTCCGAACTGGCGGCGCGTGTGCAGGTGCTGGGGCGCAGGCAAGCGGCACCGGCCGAGCCGTCACGCATGGCTGCCGGCGACATCGTCATCGATCTGCACCGCCGCAGCGTTACCCGTGCCGGCCAGCGCGTCATCCTTCAGCCGCGTGAGTTCGCCTTGCTCGCCGAGCTGGTCCGCAACGCCGGGCGGGTGATGACCCGGACGATGCTGCTCGAACGGGTCTGGGATTTCGACTTCGACCCCAGGACTAATATCGTCGAAACCCATCTCAGCCGGCTGCGGTCCAAGCTCAACGCCGGCTTCGATGTCGATGCCATCGAGACGGTCAGGGGCGCGGGCTACATGATCCGCAGCAGTTGATGCGCGGGTTTTCGTTCAAACGCTGGTCGCGCACGACGTTCGGGGTGGTCACGATAGTTGGCATCGTCTTCGCCCTGACGACGCTGGCAATCGGCATCATTGCCTTCGAAGCAACCCACGAAGCGCTGGAACAGCAGCTCGACCACCGCATCGCCACCGAAACCGCTTCGCTCATCGACGAAGGTGACGATGGGCCGGACGGCGTCGCCGTAGCGATCCGCCGCCGCGAGGCCGCCCGCAGCACGGCCAGCCTCGACTTCCGCCTCGTGGATTCTGCCGGTCGTTTGGTCGCTGGCAGTCTCGATGCCGTCGTGCCGAACAAGCCCGGCTATATCGAGTTGCTGCCCTACACGCGTGACGGCGAGCAACGCATCGCCCAGTCGCTCACCACGCTGCTGCCAAGCGGCCACCGGCTCCTCGTCGCCGCCGACCGAGCCGTCATCGACGAGATGGACGCCTCTCTTCTGAAGCTGTTTGTCGGCGCCTTCGGCGTCATGCTGGCGCTCGGCGTCGGCGCTGCCTGGGTGGTCGGCATCGTCAACAGGAACCGCCTGTCTCGCATCGACACCACGGCCAAGGCCATCATCGGCGGCGATCTCGGGCGCCGCATGCCGGTCACTGGTGCCGGCGACGAGTTTGATCGTGTCGCTGAAACGCTCAACCAGATGCTCGACCGCATTGCCGCGCTGATGGATAATCTGCGTCAGGTCTCCAGCGACGTCGCCCACGACCTGCGTACGCCGCTCACCCGCCTCCACAACCGGCTCGATGAAGCGTTGGCGACAGATGACCGCGATGCCCAGCGCCAGGCCATCGAAGCCGCCACGGCCCAGTCCCGCGAACTTCTCGACATCTTCGCAGCCTTGCTCCGCATCGCCGAAGTCGAAGGCATGGGCGTCAAGGCCCAGTTTCGGGAGATGCCGCTCAGTGAACTCGTCGACAGCATCGTCGAGACTTATCGGCCGGATGCCGAAATCAGCGGTCACATACTGATGAAGTCGATCGAGCCAAACCTGAAGCTGGTCGGTGACCGCCGGCTGATCCAGCAACTGCTGAGCAACCTCCTCGACAACGCGCTGGCGCATACACCCCCCGGAACAACGATTACGGTGGTGCTGGATAAACCCAGCGACCACAGCCGGATTGTTATCGCCGACGACGGCCCGGGCGTGGCGCAAGAAGAGACGACCAACCTGTTCCAACGCTTCACCCGCGGCCAACGGAGCAGGACCGGTAATGGGCACGGGCTCGGCCTTGCACTGGTGGCAGCGATTACGACTGCACACGGAGGTAAGCTGAAGCTGACATCGAACCCTGGGTTCGAAATCACGGTAGAATTGTAGCAAAGGAATCACGCCAACGGCCGCTATCAGGTACCCCCGAACGTGGTTTGTTGCCTTAGACCTAGGCGCTTCGCTGACCGGCGGATTGAAGAGAAGCGAACGGCCGATTTTGGCGGAAGCTGCCGGTCGGCAGTGGCCTGGGGAACGACTGGGTCTGGGTCGGGAGCGGCCGCGATGGCGGATAGCCGCGCCGCGGCAGCTATCGAAGATGCTGTCGCAGAAGGCACGAAAATCTTATCGGGTCGGCTCCTCGTAGAGGACGAGGAGCCGACCCCCAGAAAGATCGAAACAGAGGCGTTGTTGAATCGCTTTTTGGGGCGTCAGCCCCGTCGGGCAACCAGGGAGCCGACGTCCTTGCTCCGTTCATCAAGGCGTTCGAGCATCGCATCGAAAGTATCGAAGCTCTCAATTACCGGATGTGGAACGATGATTTCGGTACCGATCGGCAGCCAGATAATGCTCGCAAGCACGTCGGCGATCGTGAGCGTCGCGCCCTTCTCATCTTCGCCGCCGTCGCTCCGAGCGATAACGCCGCGTCCGGCGAATGTCGCGCCGCCCGACCCCAGCACGAAATGGGCCTGCACCTCGGCAAGCAGACCTTCGTCATCGACGAACATGATGTGGCCATCGGGGTCACCGACAGGCGTGATGTCGAAGCAATTCACCGACGCGTCGGGATAGCGTTCAAGCGTCGGACCTGACAGCAGGCGATAATAGTCGCGATAATCGCCATTGTGGTCGGCTTCGGTGACGGTCTGGTTCCATGGGTTGATAACGATTACGCGCATGGCGTTATCCTTCTCGCAAGAGCCGGGCCGGTTCAGCCCGTCATGCTGCCGCCCCCTCTTCTCTCGAGCTCGGATCGCCATTGTTGCCGTCGCAGTTACGCCACGGCGTCACAGAATGGGTCGGCCGTGAACACGAGATCCTCGACGCTGATCGCATCGCCGAGATCGAACAGGGTCTGATCATCGATCACCGTTAGCGGTGCGGTGGCAGTACCGGTTTCGACGACATGGAACACTTCGCCGGTGGCGAACGCCCGCCGCGTCGCAAAGCGGGCGCAGTGCTGCGGTCGCATGAAGGGGTTGTACATATCCGGTCTCCGAAAATGGATTCGTCGGCTGCAGAAATGAAATCGCGCCTTACAAAAATGAAACTGCGCGTTCCAAAAAAGCGCTGGAGAGGCTTTGCCGGCACCGGTTTTCCGGTGCCGGCTGCGGCCGTCAGGCCGCTGCTTGCGCAGCGACCTGGGCGGGAGGGGTGCCGAGCGGACCCCGGCGATCAACCACGCTGATCCGCCGTGCCTTTGCGTCGATGACCAGGCGCTCGAGGACGCCGTTGCCGGGATAGGCGATGACGTAGCGCGGGTTGAGGCTGAGGAACTGCTCGTTGCGCTTGAACCCGGCACGCTGGCCAAGCCTTGCGTCGAGGTTGAAGACCACCTGCGGGATCTTGTGCCGCTCGGCCCAACCTGCGGCGAACCGGTCGACGCCCTTGCTGTCGCCGCCATGGACGAGGACCATGTCGCCGACCCGCTCGCGGACCCGATCGAGGGTGCGATAGAGGTTGTCGGCGAAGGTGGTGGCGTCGGCAGCATCGATCGTCATGCGGCCACCGCTGAACACCACCGGCGTGCCGCCGGGCATCGCCTGGGCGCGCTTGGTGTCGGCACGAGCCTTGAGATAGGCGCGTCCCTCGACCATCGCCGAGGTGACCCCCTTGGCATTGCGTGCGCCGCTGAACGGCCGCCAGCTGTGGGTGGTTTCGGCGCAATAGAGCATCGCGGCTTCTTCCCGCATCAGCTGGAAGGCCTGCACGGCTTCCTCGGCGGCGCGGGCCTTTTCGATGGCCTCTTCAAGGTTGCTGGTGGCGATCTCGCTGTTGTCGTTTTCAGCGATCGCCAGACGGATCTGGTCGGTCGCATCATCGAGCCGGCGTTCCTGCTTCTCGGCAGCCTTGTGGAAGATGTTGACGAAGCCCCAGGCAAGGTCTTCGGCGGCGCGCTCCATCGGCGTATCGGCAAAGAGGCCGAAGAGGTCGCTCCAGCAGGCGCTGACGGTCTGGGCCATCGCATCGCTGTCGGGAATCTCACAGGTGCCGGGTTCTGCATCGCGGATGTTCAATTGGTCGAGGCCGAGCGCTATGAGCTGGGCGGCAAGGCTGGTCTGCATCGAAGGTCTCCTTGAAACGCACCGGCGGGAAATCCGTCGGCGTGAGCCCTTTCTGGCCGGGGCCGTGGTGGGCAGGATGGACGCAGCGCAGCTGCGCCGCCGGGCGGTGGGGGAACCGATTTTGTGGGACGCCTGCGAGCCTTCAGGCGCGCAGAGACGGCCCGCAAAATTGGGGGGACCACCGATCCTTCCTGCCTGCTGCGGCTTCGGTCAGGGCTCACCTCTCGCCGACGGACCCGCCGATGCCGTGCAAGGGTGAAACCTGCGCCTGACCTTCGGCCTCCGCCCTGGCTCTATTGCGCCGGTGCCTGGCCTTAATCGAACAGCGGATAATCCGGCGACGTGGGTTCGTCGCGATCGAAGAGCACCCAGTCACAGCCCTGGCGTTCCGCCTCGCCCAGGATATGCCAGAGCGTGTCCGACACCTCGTCCGGGCGTTCGTCTTCGACCACGAGCCCCGTGTTCAGGAAGAAGCCGAAGCTGTGGGTTTCGACTGCGATCCCGTGGAAGGCGATAGTCTGGCGACCGTCAACGATCGCTGCCGCCCCGATAAGGGACTCGATGACGCCGCGTTCCGCGGGAGGCATGTGGGCCGTCGAGAGAACGGCAAGTCCGGAAATGCGCATTGCGACCTCCTCACGCTACTGGCGGCGCTGCGGGATCTGCAGCGGCGGGTTCAAGGCTGATGGTTGTCTCGCCCTTCTCATGATGAAGCCTGAGCCGGCTGCCCTGCGGTACCAGCCACGCCACGCTGTCGAGGAACGCTTGAAGGATGCTGTCGGACACGGCTTCATCGTCGCCGAGCAAGGTCCGGACCGCGAGGTGGCGACTGTCCTTTTGCCAATAGCGAAGCTGGGTGTCGAAGCTGTCGCAGTTGCTGTCATCAGAGTGGCAGAAATACGCATTATCGAGATATTCGGCGAGGATCGCCGGCGTCAGCGCCTCAGCGCCGGCGATGCCGCCCTTGACCACTGCGATGCTTGCCCCATCAAGGTCGTAGTTCTCGTCAGGTTGAAGCAGCAGGTCGGTGTTAAGCTGGTGAACCTGCGGAAGGCCGTCGGTGATGATCGTCAGTTCGGCGGCAATGGCGTCGACTTGCCGGTCGGCAAGATTGATCAGGTCTCCTTCGAGCGTATCGACGTAAATGGCTGTGCCTTGTTTGACGATGAAGCGCAGGCTTTCGACCTGACTCAGGCGGTCGTACCAGTCATAGCCCTTGAAGGCGGGTTCGCTGCGAACCAGCGTTCCGGCAATGGCGTCCCTGGACGCGATGAGTGCGCGGGCAAGGCTCTGTTCTTCGGCTGCCTCGAGATCGTCGATCAGAACGAGATTGTCGCCGATAGTTGTGGGCGGCGCGTAGTCGCTCGATAGCGACTCGTCGTAGGCGCGCGGCTTGAACAGCCGAAGGCCCTGTTTCGCGTTTGGCAGGATGATGCCGAGGACGGCGGCCTCACACCAGTTTTCGTAGGAAAGCCGATGCTCGCCCTGTGATGCGATCGCGGTGTAGATTGCCGAGCGCACGGCCGCCGCGAGTTCGTCGATAAAGGGTGAGACGACGACCTCTTTGCGCGCCGGCAGCGTCAGCTGCAGGGCCGGGCAGTCAATTACATGGACCTTTGCGCACCATTGCCGGTCGCTGTCGATTTCGGCGATCGTCGGAAGTCCGTGATGAACGGTCAGGCCTTGGAAATTGATCGACGGTGTGCGGCGCCAGGCGCCGCGATTGTCGGTGAAAACGCCGATGCGAAGGCCGTTCCAGATTTCGATGTGCGTGGCATTCGCCAGAAAGTCCTGGCGCTCGACGATTTCGCCATTGAATTCGACGTCGATGGGATAATGCCGGGCGGCGTTGGTGATCGCCTTTCTCGCATCCTCGAGGCGCCCTGCTGACATTTCGATGGCGAACGTCGTTCCCGGGCTGCGTACGCAGCTGTGGATCGCGATCTCGTGGCCCGACGTCCAGTCGCCTTCGTCGATATGGGCACTCCAGCCCATTGCTGTTCCAGCGCGGCTCGAGACGTCGACCTTGCGTCCGGCAAGGCTGAACACGCCCATGCCGGCAGGGTCCTCGCGACGGAGCGTCTCATCGTCCCATCCCGACGCGCCGAGCCTGAGCAGCTTCGCCGGGTCATCGATACCGCGGCCGTTGTCGGAGATCCGCAGGCAGGCGCGGTCATGGCTCAGCTGGGTTGTAGAAACGATCACCCTGGTCGCGCCGGCGCGGCGGGCGTTCTGCAGCATTTCGGCTGCGATATCGCCCTCAGTCTGGTTGAACAGGCGGGTGACGGTCTGGATGACCCTGGGGTCGACGCAGGCGCGGATGGCGTGAACGGTCATGGCGTGGGTCCTTTGCTGATCGGGGTTGATCGCGGCAGCGCAGCCCCCTCCCCTTTCTCAAGCCACCAGGCGGTTGTCGGGCATTCCCGTTGAAAGCCCCAGTTCCCTGCACAGCCGTGCTGCGAAGACCCCCGGGTTTGTGATTTCCCGGATGCCGGCATAATTGTTGCGTTCGCCGCTAAAGTCGCGCCGGTCGCGGCAGCGGCGAAAGAGGATCTCGCCGTTCTGCGAGAAGCCGCCGCAAGAGATCTGGACATAGAGTTCGTCGCTGTGGAGCGTCACCTCGCCGCTGACGGCCGGGCCGCCTGCGTTCGACCGTATGTCATAATCGCTGCGCTCATAGCCAAGAGCGTCGGCAAGGGCGATGAGCGCGCGACGCGCCTCGCCATGAAAAAGCTTCTTGGCGTCCTGGTCGTAGGCAACGCCTCGATAGGCGAGGGTCACCAGAACGGGTTTGCGGCGAAGGTCGCTGATCTCGCTCATGCACTGCTGTTTAAGCGTGCTGTCGCTCTCGCCCTGGCTGTTGGCGATGGCGCCGAGGTGGCGAGCGAGCAGGATGACGGCCGGGTCGCTGTCGGCTTGTTTGCCGGCGCGCCTCGTGTCCTCGATGGCAGCCTGCAGGCCGTGTAACGCACCGAGAAGTGTCGTCAGCGCTGAAGTGTCGAGCGCCTGCTGGTGGCGAAAGGCGATATCGTAGCTCATGGTTGTTCTCCTCTCATGATGGCGCCGCCGACAGCGGTTCTGCCGACGGCGACGGGGCCGAGTTGTGGGAAATCTTGCGCGATCAAGCGCTTGGGGCTCGATTGACGATCAGCTTTCACTGACGATGGATATCCGCAGGCGTTCTCCCGTGTTCACCAACACGGCGATGTCGCCGGTCGACAGGTCCTGATCGACAAGCGTGATCGCGGGATCGAGTTCGGAGAGCGTTTGTTCGAGATAGGAGCCGATGCGTTCTGCGATCGACTCTTTGGGCTGGTTCGCTTTGGTCATATTACGTCTACCGGTCAGGCAGCGATCGCCAGCGGTTCTTCGCTGTCATCGTCTTCGGTGTCGGCACCGACCTGTTCATTCGTGTTGAGAAGATAAGTGGCCGCGGTTTCGGCCTTGGCCGCAGCGGATAGCAGCGCCTTTTCGTCGTCCTTCAGGATCTTGATCCAGGACGCGATATAGCTTGCATGGTTGTCGAGGTGCGTTACCGGCAAGCCCAGATTAGCGCCAATAATGCAGGAGCTTAGCTCCGCAACAAGCTCTTCGCGGGCGTACTTCTCACTTCCGAAGCCGCCTTCCATGTCACGATTCAATCGCGACTTGTGCCCCGTCCAGTGGCTCAGTTCATGCGCAGCAACGGCCCCATATTGGGCATAGCTCTCGAAGTCCTGCCAATCGGGCATGTGCACGACATCGAGCGAAGGAATGTAGCAGGCGCGGCTGCCACCACTGATGATCATTGCACCCGTTGCGGCGATGAACGCATCAATCTCGGCGCGGTGTGTTTCGGGCGGGCGGACACGCGGTTCCGGCGGCACGACGAACCGGTCCGGCAAACCGTCGATCTGGCAGACGTTGAAGACATTGTAGGTCTTGAGGACGCGCCGTTGGCGGGTCTGGTCCTCGCCGGTGGAAGGGTCCTGCTCGGTCTTGCCATAGGATTTGTAGAAGACGGCGATCGTGCTCTTCTCGCCCTTCCTGACCTGCCCGCCGAGTTCGGTTGCCTGACGGTAGGTCATCCAGGTCGGCATGGTGAACCCGCGCTGTTCGGCAACATGCCAGAGCCAGATCGTGTTGATGCCGCGATAGGGCTTGCCGCAGGCGCGCAAGGGGCGCTCGATACTGGCTGCAGACGTCCATGGCCGCCGCCACGGGCTGGTGCCCTCTTCGAGCTTCGCGATGATCGCATCGGTGATCATGCGTGCCGGTGATGCGGTTTCGGCGCAGGTACGCGGCGCGTGCCGCTTGGGTCGAAAGGTCATGGCGGATCCTTTGGCGTTGTCGCGCCACCGGGATGGTCGGGCGCAACCCGGCCACCGCCATCTTTCCTCTCGCTTGCTGTCGCCCGCCGGGGTGCGTCATTGCTCAGGCGGCTGCGTCCAGCTGCTCGGCAATGCCCGCCAGTGTCGCAACAATGGCCTCGGCGCGGTCGACCGGCAGGAAGAGCCGGGTCTTGTAGGCGATGATCTCGGTGAAGCCGCCCAGCGACTTGTACCAATCGAGCTTCTCGGGCGTGTAGCCCAGGAGTTCGATTCGCTTGCTGTTGTTGACCAGTGACGCCTTGATGGCGAGGTTCGTGCCGGGCAGTTCGGTACGTCTTCTGTTTGCGAGGGCCGCCGCGATCAGCGCTGCCGGATCGACATGGATGGTGATGGCAATGCCGAGCTTGGTTGCAAGGTCGCCCAGATCAGCATCTGGGACGATGCGGCCGAGCCAGGAGGCGCCGTTCCGGTCAGCGATCCGCCAGACCTGTACGTGATCACGTGGCAGCTTGTTCCAGATCGGCAGCAAGAGCCCGGTTGCGACGTTGACGGTTTCGATCTCCATGCGCTCGGACGCGGTGATCGCTTCAGCGCGCCAGAGGCTTTCGAAAGCATCGCGGTCGATGTCCTCCCAATGGCTCTCGCCAAGCGCTTGCCCTGTAATGCGTTCGGTTTTCGTTGGCCGCACAAGCTGGACGAGGCGCACGACTTCGCCGTCATCGGCCATCATGCTGACGGCCGGGATCGCCGTGGCAACCATGCCCGAGCGCTGGTTGCGCAGGAAACGCGCGTCCCTCCAGCTGCCTGCCCGGTCCATCATGACCTCGAATGACAGGACACGCGGCCGGAAGTGCAGCTCGAGCCGCAACAGATGTGTCTCGGCACCGGTGTCGCGATCGGTGTTGAGATGGTGGCGCTCGAGTTCGACGATGCGCTCGGCGATGATGGTTTCCACGCCGACATCGAGCTTGCCGGCCTGGCGCAGTGCGTCGACCCGGGCTTCGACGAGGGCCAGATATTCCTCGAACACGGCGTTCTGCAGCGCGATAGGGAACGCCAGCAGGCGGTTAAGCCAGCGCTGGATCGGCGGCAGGTCTTCCTTCAGGCCACCGCCATCCTCGTCGAGGAGCTTCAGCCCGGATTTGCGCTCGAATTCGGCAAAGCTGATACTGGTCAGCTTGTTGCCATAGAGCAGCTTGTACCAGCGGGTCAGCGCTTCCTTGGCATGGATGCTTTCGAGATTATCGGCAGCGTCAAACAGGTTCTGGCCGCCGGTCTGGCGTTGGCCGCGGGTCAGGGCCCCCAGGCTGTCGAGCCGCCGCGCGATCGTCGAGATGAAGCGCTTTTCGCCCTTCACGTCTGTGGTCACCGGCCGGAACAGCGGCGCCGATGCCTGGTGGGTGCGGTGCGAGCGGCCGAGCCCCTGGATGGCGGCATCGGCGCGCCAGCCCGGCTCTAGCAGGTAATGGATGCGACGGCGCTGGTTTCGCGCGCTCTTGTCGGCATGATAGCTGCGGCCGGTGCCGCCGGCATCCGAGAACACGATGATCTTCTTGGTGCCGTCCATGAACGCTGACGTCTCGGCGAGATTGGTTCGTGCCGAGCGGCTTTCGATCTTCTGATCGCCGTTGCGGTCCGTGACGAGGCGCTTGGTCCGCCCGGTGACCTCGGCAACATGGTCGACGCCGAAGTGCTTTATGATCTCGTCGAGTGCCGCTGACACAGCCGGCAAGGCGCAAAGCTCCTCGATCAACCGGTCGCGCGCTGCTTCGGCTTCGCGGCTGATGGCTGGGTTGCCATCGGCGTCGACAGCTGGCCGCGATCGCAGGAAGCCCTCGTCGTCCTCGTAGATTTCCATCGCGCGGGTCGGGAACGCATTGGTGAGATAGTCGATGACATATTCGCGCGGGGAGAGTTCGATCTCGAGCGCGGCGCGTTCCTCGGGCGACAGTTCGGCCAAGCGGCGGCCGAGCATGGCTTCTGCCGTCGAGACCAGCTGGATAACGACCGCATTGCCGGCATTGATATCGGCCTCGATCGCCGGGATCAGGCTCGGCAGCTTCATCGCCGTCAGCATCTGGCCGAAGAAGCGCTGCTTGGTGCTTTCGAACCGCGATAGTGCTGACCCCTTGGCCTGGCCGTTGAGCGTCTTGCCCGACATGGCGTCAACGATGTTGGTGGCCTCCAGCGCCCGGTCGAGGTTTTGGTGGATGATCTCCCAGGCATCGCAATAGGTGTCGTAGATGCGGATCTGTGCGTCGGTAAGCTTGTGGGTCATGATGTCATATTCGACGCCGTCAAACGACAGCGCGCGCGAGGTGTAGAGCCCGAGCGCCTTCAGGTCGCGCGCGACCAGCTCCATCGCCGCCATGCCGCCTTCGCGCATCTGCTGCATGAAGATCTCGCGGGTCTCGAAGGCCGTGCCCGTGCCCCAGAGCCCAAGGCGGGTGGCATAGGCGAGGTTGGCGATCTCGGTGGCGCCCGTCGCCGAGACGTAGAGAATGCGAGCGCGGGGAAGCAGGTGCTGGAGGCGCACGCCGCACACCCCCTGTTCGGAGCCGCGCACCGGACCGCGGGCGCCTTCGCTGCCGGCGGCATTGGCCATGGCATGGCCTTCATCGAAGACGATCAGCCCTTCGAAGTCGGCACTTTTATCAGACGCTGCCGCGCCGCCGCTGACCCAAGCGAGGATCTGGTCGAGGCGACTGCCCTTCTCGGGGCGCGACGACCGCATAGTCGCATAGGTGGCAAACAGGATGCCGCTGTCCATCCCGACCGGCTCGCCCAGCCCCCAATCGGTCAGGCTCTGGATGTCGATGGCGATGCCGCCGAGCGCTGACCAGTCACGGCGCGCGTCTTCGAGCAGCGCCGCAGATTTGGAGATCCAGACATGTCGACGACGGCCGCGGGACCATTGATCCATGATGATGCCGGCAACTTGGCGACCCTTGCCGGCGCCAGTGCCATCGCCGAGGAAATAGCCCTGGCGGTAGGCATCGCCATCGGCGTGCTCGGTCAGTTGCAGACCATCCTTGTCGCAGGTGTAGTGGCCCGACAGATCGCGCTCGAACGACTGACCGGCATAGACAATAGTCTCGAGCTGGGCGCTCGACAGCGCGGCCGCGGCAAACGCCGGCAGCTGGGGCCGGTACGACGCCGGTGGCGGCACGATCGACGCCATCGCCATGGATTCGACAAGCGGGGTCGGGTGGTCACGCGCGGTATCGAAGTCGATGCGGGCGACGCGATAAGGGACGTAGATGCCAACCGGATCGGCGGCAGGACGGATCTCGACACGGGCGGAATAGGCAAGCGGGGCTGCATCATTGCCGGTCAGGTCGAGTTGCGGCGGGCGCGGCGCCATCGGACGGGTAATGGCTTTTGCCGTTGAACCCAGCAGGCCCCCGGTGCGCGCCGGAGCGACGATGGGTGTCTTGGCAATTTGCGGCGGCAGCGCTGTCGTTGGCAGGATGCACGGCAACCGCGTCGGTGCCGCATTGGTGTGTCGCAGGGCGTCGGCGAAGTGGGTTGCGGTCGCCTTGATCAACGGACCGCTGCGGCCGCGGTCAAAGACGAGGATCCGCACATCGATGCCGGTCCCATGCTTGCCGTAGAAGTTGCCCTGGCAGAGCATGTCGAATGACGGCGGCATAACCTTGGCCACCGCCGCGTAGCCGGCAGCGCCACTGCCATCTGGGCTGAACCACGACGGCATTATCGCCACGCAGCGGCCGCCTTCGGCAAGGGTCAGCAATGCTGCGCGAAGATGGCGGGCACCGGCAAAGGCATCGTCGCCAATGCCGGCTGATCGCGAATAGGGCGGGTTCATCAGGACGACCGACACCGGCTCCCGGATCAAGTCATGGATGCGGGCACCGTCATGCCGGTGCGGTTTCGAACTTGCAAAGGCGCGCGCGAGCAGGCCGGCTCGCTGTTCGTCGAGTTCGTTGAGGATGACTTTTGCACCAGCGCGGACGGCGTGCGCGGCGAGCAATCCCGTGCCGGCTGATGGTTCGAGAACCGTGTCGGTCCGCGTCAGCCCTGCCAGCTGCGCTGTGATGAAAGCCAGCGGAGCGGGCGTCGAGAACTGCTGCAGCGCGATCTGGGTTTCGGAGCGATAGGTCTGGGTCGGCAACAGATAGCTGATGCCTTCGATGGCACCGAGCGAAGCCTGGGGGTTGGCAGGATCGAAGATCTGCGTCCCTGCATCGATCTGGAGCAGCACCTGTGCCAGCTCGGAAGCGTCATAGGCATCGCGCATTGACCAGTCACCGCTGGCATCGCTCGTCCCGAATGCGTCTTCCATCAAGCCGGTGAGATCCTGGCGCGTGATGGTCGCACGGGCCTTCAGCTGGGTTGCAATTGCTTTGGCGACACCGAACAGGCGGTCCGCTTTGCGGTCGGCGGGGTTGACGAGATCGAGTTGCAACATGGTCATCGTCCGGGCTCCTGATGGCTGCCCGATCGGGATTGCCGGGCTACCCGTGCGCTGCCCCCTTTCCTCTTCTGGCTATCGGTAGAGGTCCGTGATGAACGCGAGGACGTGGAGCGCGACTGTGTGGTGTGCGCCTCTCTCCCAGGCGGCATGTTGCTTGCTGCCGCGCCGGTACGGGTTGCCATTGCCCATTTCGGCAGCATGGCGGCCGTCGCACCAAGCGAGCCATTCGCGGTGCCCTTCGCGTTCCTTCGCCGTTTGGCCATCATGGCCGGCTTTAGGCGTCACCGTCGGCTCCGCAGTGAACACATAGGCAGCGCTCTGACACCTCGACACGGGGCCACTCGTGGCCATTCGGGTCTGAACAACGCGGCGGATATTCTTCGTTATCGCTTGCAGCGACAGGTGTCCGATCCGCTTCGATGGCCCACAATCGGCCGTCGCGCAGGAATGCGTCGGCACAGCCGGGATTGTCAGCGTCGCGTTCGTAGCAGACGATTTCACGTTCGAGGACGTAGCGCTCCGCTTCGTCGAACGTCTGGAAGGTCGCGATTATCGTCGTCGCGCCGATACCGTCCATTTCCTTGACCTTGAACATTTTTACGGATCCCTTCGACTGGCCGAAAGCCGACCGCATTGCAGCCGCTCTCTTTCCTTTGAGTTCGCCGTCGCCTTTCGGATCTGTCGCAAAAAAAGGGCCGCATCGCTGCGGCCCCAGGTCTTCGCTCAGGAAACGTCAGGCAGCTTCTTCGAGGGTCTCCCCGCCTTCGCCGGCAACTGCGCCGCCGGTATCGGTCAGGGTGACCTGTGCCGTTGCCGGTTCATCATCGGGCTCATCGATGCTGTCGTCATCCCCGGCGATCCGGGGAGCGCCATCGGCATTTACCATATCGTCGACAGTCGCCGTTCCGATGTCGCCGGTGCCTGCCCCGCCGGACGTGTCGGCCGCCGCGAACTGCATTTCAGCAGGAACCCAGGCAAGCGCCGCTGCTCGGACTCCGGCCTCGACGATGGCGGTGCCGGCGCAGATCTTCTCGGCAGCGGCCGCGATGTCGCCCTTCTTGGCGCTGGCGTAGCGGCTCTTCATTTCCGGCCCGCCGATTTCAGCAAGCGTATCGAGAATAGCCGACTTGCGGATGCGGCCGAAGTAATTGACCGCCGTCGGCCGCCACCAGGTTGCAACGTCGATGCCGAGCGCGCGGCCGAGATGGTTCTGAAGGCCGGCGCTCTTTTCATCGAGGAGCGTCGCCTCGAGCGTGCGGCTGACCGTCCACCCGGCCCAGGCGCCGCGCTTGTCGGCATCAAGGGCGCGGAAGGCGTCGAACCTCGCTGCCGTGTCACGATGCTCGGTCCAGCTGTGATCGAGCCCGGCATGGAACGCCTGCAGCTGGTCGACCGCAGCGCCCTCGGGCTTGAACCCGAACGGCGCCCGCGACGGCGCCTCGCCCGACAGAGTCGAGCCGCGGTCATAGCAGTAGTTGTTGCCGGCGATTTTGTCGGCGAGGAGGAAGATCGCGAGATCCACCGCCGTGGCCGGGTCGCTGGCAATGTGCAATGCCAGCAGTTGCGTGCGCTGAACCGCCAGTTCATCGCGTAGCACCTTGCCGAGCCCGGGCTCTTCATTCTCCTTGCCGGTATCGGTTCGACCGCCGGCCGCACCGCCATCGTCGGTGACGCGCGCCGTCGTGGGGTCGACATAGACTGTTTCGAACAGGCGCGGGTTGCCGTCGGCATCGACGACGAGGAACGCCGTCGCGGTCGCCTTTGCCTCGTCGTTGATGTCGGCGGTCTTGTTCTCGATCGCCGCAGCTTCTTCGTTGAGCGCATCGACGCGGTCGCTTTCTTCGTCGGTGAGACCCTCTTCGTCTGCCGCTGCCTCGATTGCATCGAGTTCGGCTTCGATCGCGGCGAGCCGTTCGCGTTCAGCCTCAGTCGGGTCGATCCGCTCGGCCCGGATCGGCCGAAGCGTCTGGGTCTGATCCCACGCCGGACGGCCATCGAGGACAGTGACGACGCTGCCGAACCCTCCAAGCGCAGCGGCGGCGGCTTCCATCTTCTCGGCGGCCAGCGATGCAACAAGCGCGCTGTCGAGCCAGATCTCGTCGGCGTTTTGCGCGAAGAGGTCGGCTTCGATGCGGCCGCCGGCGGCAATATAGGCATCACGGCCAACAAGCTTTGCAAGCCGGTGCTCACCGCCGATCGTCTCGTCGGTCATCATCCGCCGGATGACATTGGCATCGTGGCGATTGTAGCTGCGGCTCATCTGCTCGAATACCGCTTCCTGCCGGTCGGTGTCGCTAGTCGTGCCATAGGCCTGTGCGGCATCGAGGCTGATCGCACCGTCGCGCAAAGCCTCGAAGACACTGGTTGCGAGGCCGGCAAGGCGGATCCGCCCTTCAACGAAGCGCGTGGTGACGCCGAAGCGTTTGGCGACGTCCTCGGGACTGGCGCCGTTGACGTCAATGAAGTGGCGGAAGGCCGTGCATTCGTCGGCCGGGTTCATGGGCTGGCGCTGATAGTTTTCGGCGAGACTGGTTTCGCTGGCGTTGCTGCTGTCGTTCAGCACCAGCACCGGGATCGCATAGTCCTTGGGCAGCGCGCCCTCGCCGATCAGCTCATGGACGCTGGCGAGACGCCGGCCGCCGGCGGTGATTTCAAACTTGCCGGTCTTTTTCGGGATGCCAAAGCCGATCAGGTTCTGGAGGACGCCGCGCGCGGCAATATCGGCCTTCAATTGCGCCAGCAGCGTCGGATCGGCAGCGGTACGACGAACGTTGGTCTTGCTGAGCACGCAGTTGCGCGCCGGGATCATCTGGATGGTCATGGGATCTTCTCCGATTGACGCCCTGCCACCGCGGCAAGGGTCAAACGGCCTCCGCTCCCTCCCCTCTCCGGCTCATCGCCACGGCATTCCAGTCGCGGCCCTTGCCAGGCGGTAGCAGCGTCTCGATCGACAGGCCGTTGCGTGCCTGGTTTTCTGCGAGCTCGGAAGCCCTCTCACCGCCCTTGTCGGGATCGCGCAGGATGATCAGACGTTCCACAACGGCCGGAATCGATACGATGCCGAAGCGTTCGTTCCCGAGCACCGCCCACACCGGAAACCCAAGGATGTCCATCGCAGACAGGGCGGTTTCCAGACCTTCTGCCAGCCCCAACACCGGCCCGGCAGGCGCCAATCTGACAGCGCCAGTCCCCGGCCGGCCAAGCATCCGCTTTGGGTCGGGAATGGCAGCCTTCCAGGCTGATTTCGGGTCGAGGAAGGTCCGGTGAACGGCAACGAGACCGCGATCGTCACGGATCGCCGCAATCAGCGCGGGGTGAAAGGTTGCATGCGGCTTGCCGCCGAGCTGGGCGCGCGGGTGAAAGCGAATTTCTGGGCTGCGCGCCATGATGTGTCGACGCTCGAGATAGGTGTCGGCGATCGTTCCGGCGATTGGGGCTGTCGCGTCCCACAGGCGTTTCGCCATCCCGCTGTCGGTGACGATCCGTTTAGGCGCTCGCTGGTCGGTCGATCTGACCCCGTCGTGACCGACCTGCCCGCCACTGCGCAGCGCCCGGATCACGGCCACGGTGTCACAGCCTGAGAAGCATTTGAACAAAAGGCTCTTGTCGCCGACGCGCACCGAAAGGCTCGGGCTCGAATCATTGTGAGCCGGACAGCAGCACATGCCGCTGCCGTTCGACCATTTGCCACCAAGGCTTTCGACAATAGTGCGTCCCTGGTCATCGAGCGTCGCACGCGAAACGGCCGTAATCACGATGGCACCGCTGGTTGAGAGCGGTGCGCATTCCGTCTGTCACGGTGCTGGTTCAGGGCCTCAAGCCACCTCTTGGCGGCATAGTCGCTTGGCCACGGCTCCCACGGCGCGAAGGGCCCGGTCTCAAGCGGGTCACACATCAAGGGTGCAGTCGCAATCTTCAGGACCGATCGAATATCGCCAGGTGTCCAGCGCGCGACATGAAGCGCTTCGCTTGCTGCAGCGACGGTATCGGCTATCTTGTGCCGCCGGTATTGCTCCGGGCGCATTTCGGGCAGCTGGTATCGTGCTGCAATTGCGGCGGTCAGCTTCTGGCAAAGCGTCGCGAACGGACTTCCCAGAAACGCCTTGAGCGGCGCGATGCAGTCAAAGCCCAGCAAACCCTCTTCGGCGTCGTGGAGAAGTTCAAAAAGCGCTTCACCTGGTTCGAGCGCCGCCTCGTCGGTCTGGCGGATCGCGAGCACGGACAAGCTGTGCTGGGCGACGGACAAGGGATGTGGCCATCCCGAATGGCCGCCCCAACGGAATGTGCGCGACAATCCAATTGCAAGGTCTTCATCGATCCAGCTTTGAGGATCGGGATTGGCGAGATCAATCACGGCACCACTAGGCAGCAACACGAATGGCCGCTGACGGTCAGTGTCGATCAATGGTGATGAGTTCGACATGGCTCCTTCTCCGACTGCATGAATGCCCCTGCATCAACCGTTCAACCTCCACTCTCACGACCTGCATGAGCCTCCTATCTTGACCGCAATTGGCAAATAAATCTATGGTTGTGATATGCGCATCTGGTTGACAGCATTCGCACTTGCAGGATCGGCTCCGTCGCTCGGGCAGACCGCCGTCACCTTGGATTTTTCGCAAGGACAGACGAGGGTGCCCAGCGTTGAATCACGTACCACCGGCGACTTCATCGAAAACCGTTTAGGCATCTGGCGGACTGCAGCACAGGTATCGAATGTTGGCGATACTGCAGCCATCTCGCGTGACATGTCTCAAACGACAGCCGCGCCGGCTTCGCCGCAAGGGCTTGCCTATGTCGATCCATGCTCAAAGCTTCGCGTCCCAGCTGATGTTCCTGGCCTTCGCGATGACGTTATGCGGCGCCGACTGAGTTGGTGGCCCGTCGTTTCGGCCACCGAGTGCCGCTATGGCATTCCGGCAGGTTTGCTCGATGCGGTCATTTTGCAGGAATCGCGTTACCAGATTGCAGCCATCAGTCCCAAGGGCGCTATCGGCTTGGCGCAATTGATGCCGGGCACGGCGGGCGATCTCGGCGTTGGCGATGCCTTCGATCCGGCGAGCAACATCGATGGCGGCGGTCGCTACCTGCGGGCACAGCTCGATCGCTTCAAATCCGTCCATCTTGGCATCGCGGCCTATAATGCCGGGCCAGGTGCGGTACGCTCGGCGCGCGGCATACCGCAAAATGGCGAAACGCCAGATTATGTCCGCCGAGTGCTGGATTTCTGGTCGGCGTCCGAAGCTGATCCGCTGACCGGCGCGCGTCGAATTGCTCAGATGCTGGGCTTTGTAAACAACGAGCAATAAGCGGGACCATCGGATCGTGCTGGTGCCTCCGGTCTCTTGAAAATTAGCCCAGAGCCTAGTCGCTTTGTGATTTCAGATCACCGACCGGGTCGATCAACGTAACCTTGGCCCCTCCCCTGTCCCAGCGCCACAAGACCAGGTTAACCCCCTTGGCCTGTGTGCTGGGAACGAGACAGCCCTCGAACCCTGCTGCGAGAGCGTCTTGGGCCAGCGCCCAGCTTGCCGGAACACGGCGCTCAATATCCCTGATGCGCCGCCACGGCAGCGTAAGAACAGCTTCGTCTATTCCGACGGATGCGCGGACAGCCGCGTCGGTGAGGTCGAGTATCGCTGCGGCGTCGACATCATAGGGTGCGAGCGTTCCCGGATGGATGAGTGCCTGCATGTACTCGGCGATTGCTGTTCCATGATCAGCTGAGAGGTAGAGCGCCGGCATGCCTGCTGCATTCCAGCGACCGCCAGCGCGCGCCGCCCCTGCCCCAGAAAGCGGCTCATGATGCCATCGCGGGCTCAACATCCGCCACCAGCGTCCCTCTACCCTTTTGGGCGCCGCTGCATTCAGCGTCCATTGGCTCACGCGTAACTGCCGTCGCGCAGATCCTCCAGATAGGCGAGCACTGCATCGCCATGCCCTGCTTGGACCAAGTCCTGCGCCGTGCGTCCATCGTGACCGGGAATGGGCTGATGCCGGAACCATACGATGGCCTGGTCAGCGTCACCCGTCAAAGCTTCAACCTGCGCGAGGATACGAGCAATAGGTTCCAGTCGCGCCTGAACCGCTGGCGATGCAGGTCGCGCAAGCGTGTTGCGATGCAGTCGCGCCATTCGCGCAAAATCGACGAGCGGCAGATGCAACCGCTTGCTCATCCGCTGCGGGGACAGGTGGTCGGCCTCCCGGAAGTCATCGATCAACGCCGTCAACATCGCCCAATCCCTATGTGCGTAACTAGTGCACTATAGGCCCATCTGGCGCACATATCAACCAAGGCGAGCAAATGTACCGCCTCGGCTCAGCCCTCCCACGGCAGGCTGAACGCAAATGCCGCAACGATCCCGAGCGTTACCGGCGTTGAAAGCAGATATGTTTTCTGCCACCGCCACCATATCTTCGGGCCAAGCAACACCCACGCCCGCCAACCGATCGTCGTCAGCCAGACGCGCTCGCGAACCAGCTGGACGCCGACGCGTGTGGCCGCCAGTATCGTCGCGATCGCACAGCAGACACCAGTCGCGGCATAGAGCGACATCCAGAGCTGAAAATCGTGCGGTGTCATTCTGAACCTTTACCCGATTCGTGCGCTCCATGGCATCACCTTGCCTCGCTTTTGCGGCGAAATCCCCAGACCGAGCGGTCGAGATGCAGCTCCCCGCAGCGGGCACGCTTGAGCATCCCGCCAAAATACTGTCCGGCAGTGCTTGATATCCGCCCGGCGGCGAAGAGTTCGGCGACAAGCCCGATAGCGACACATCGCTGCTCGGGTCCCATATCGGCCAATGCCCGTTGCCAGCAGGTGGCGTTGATACCGAGGTCACGCGCCAGTCGAGAGGCGGCGCCGTCTATCGTTCGCCAAGACGGTGCGTCACCTGCAGATGTCCCTCCGAAATACATCGCCAGGCTCGGAAAACACGTCACGATTTTCCGCGGCGTCCAACGCGGCGACTGGCTCAAGCCGCGATCCTGCGTTTCTCGGGAGGCGCCTCCGCCAGCCACTACAGATTCAGATGAATCAGGGTCCTGTAAGGGTAACTGGTGTCCATTTTCGCACTCCTCAGGTGTCCGAACCCGGCAATCAGAAGCCTGATCTTGGCCGGCCAACGCTTCAAGTTTTTCGGCGATTTCGGCGACCTGGTGCGACAGCCTCTCGAGTTCGCCGAGCCTGCCGCCAGCAAAGGCTGACCGAATTGCCGGGATCAGCGACTTGCTTTCGGCGACAAGCAGAAGCGCCGGCCTGCGATTGTTCTCATCGAGAAGCTCGATCGCTGCGCGCTGGCGACGCCGGTCGCGCCCGATGCGGGCCTTTTCGACAGCAAGCGCGAGGTCGAGGTCATCTTGGGCCGCTATCGTCGCCCGCATCGACATCATCAGGCTGATCAGCGGCTCGAGCGAGATACCGCAGCCTTCGATAACGCTGCCGTCGCCCGTCCCATTGCGCTTCCTGGCGACAAAGCGGTGGCCATTTCCGCTGAGCGAACGGCGAAGTGTCGTTCCGTCGTGCCGGCGCAACTGGCGACCAAGCGCGGTCCGGCTCATCCCGCAGCGCTCTTCCAGAAACCGGTTACTATGGGCCAACATGACAGGGCGACCGTCGTCATAATCAGACGCCTTGCTCAACCGCAGCAGTTCAAGGTGGAAGCGCTGGTCGGGCTGGCTATGCCCAAGCTGCCTCGCCGCCCGCCGGTATAGACGGATCACGTCGATTTTTGACGGACGATTGGCTGCCGCCGGCACCGCTTTCCGGGACTGCAGCTTCATGCGCTCGTCGACATAGGATCCGACAATCGCGGCAATGGTTTTGCATTCGTTGTGTGACACGACTCCTCCAATCGGGAGCAGCACGAGGCAACAGAAACCCGCGGCGCCAAATCGCGCATTCTTGACAAAATGGCCGGGGTCATCGACGATGCGTAGCGTTGAGGAGCTTCGCAGTCAGGTTGCAGCCTGGTGATGATCCCGCGGAAGACCCGGCCTGGTGCCGGGTTTTTCTGTTTCTCAGGCGTCCCCCTTTAATTGCCGTCATCAGACGGGTTGGACGAAGGGCCGTGAGCTCGCCTCCGGTTCAGCCAAAGCTCCGCTGCGGCCGAAAATGCGTTTGATCGGCGCTGTGCTTTGGGATAAATTATGAAGGTCGCTCAAGACCCGTTTCGAAAGGCCCGCCGCGCCAACGGCGGGTCTTTACGTTTCAGGCGAATCGCGCGGTTTCATACATCCCCCTTTCGGTCCTTTTATGTGTCCCTGATCGGAATTTCTGGCAGCTCGGGCGGCACTCCATCCTGTTGCCGCCTGGGCGTACAAATCAGTGGATCACGTCTTCGAAACGGATCGCCTGCTCAAACAGCGTGCGCACAACGAGCTCTGTCTGCGACCCGACCTCATAGTGCTTGCACCCTCGGATCACGACCGCGTTGATCGCCTTGATGTCGATTCCTAGTTTTCGCGCAATCTGGTTCCGGCTCATCCCCCTGCACAAATAGGTGATGACTCTCCGGTCGTGATCCGAGATCGCCTTCTCATGGTCGGCATTGGCGCGCTTGATCCGACGTCCCGCCAGAAAGGCTCGGCTCGCCGTGTACATGGCCATTGGCAGGCTGTCCTTGTTGAGCGGGCGAGCCTTGCCATTGACAAAGGATACGCTGGCCGAGGGTTCGCCGGGGGCGTGAAGGGGCACGGTAAAGCCAAAGGCCAGACCATGCTGGCGGGCCATTTCAAGGTAACGTTGCTGATCGCACGTCAAAGTGAGAATGTTCGGCAGCTCTTCCCATTCAAACGGTCCCGGCATGATGCTGCCAGCCAGCAGGATCGGGCTGCGGGTGTAAGCGAAGGTCTCGCTCATCAATCGCACCCAGCTGTCAGGATAGTCTTGAAGGAGGATGCCGTCGGTACGGCTGACGTTTGCCTGAATGAACGCGTAGTGCTGAAAACCGAGCTTGGCCTTCGCGTTGCGCATAGCGATATGCAGTGCCTCAAAGCTTTGCGCCTTCTCAATTGCGCCAAGTTCGATTTCAATCTTCTGCATACGCATAACTGTCCCCTCACTCGGCAAAATAGCCCCTGGTTTGAACATTCTGCATTGTTGGTCGTCCGTTTTTGTACCTCATGGTGATTTACTGTCGGTTAGGTCTTGTGCGAAATCTACTCGCCTTCCAGTATCATCTGCAGCCGCTCCTGCCGTCGGCGGGTCGCTGCGCGGAGCTGTTCAATGGCGTTTTGGGCGTTGCCTTTGGCCCATCGCGGATCGAGCGGCGTACCAGCCTCGCGCGCATGTTCGCCGAGGTTGATGACAAATTCGGCAATGAACATGGCAAGATAGGTCTGAACCTCGGTTGCGAGCAGATCGCCATGGCCAAGCTCGCTCAACAGGCGCGCACTGACCCGAAAGCTGCAGGCAGTGGCCCCTTCGCCAGCCTCGGACGGGGGCTTTCGTCCGCGTAGCCGGTATAGCTGACGCGCGCTCAAGCCAAATTCGCTGGCAAGTTCCTGAATGGGTTTGGTATCCCGGACACGCTTGCGACGCGCGCCATGCGCCGGAATTTCAACGTCCAGCGCAGTTTCAAAACAATTGCCAGAACTCTCTGTTAAGGTTTTCATTTTGCCCGGTCCCATTGGACACAGACAACACTACCACGAATAAATCTATGGTTGCAATCTGGCGCCTTCGAGCCAGGTCAAAGGTGACGGAATCAGCCCATCGCGCGAGAATTCCGGCCGCGCCATTCGCATCAGAGCCATGGCCACTGCATCCTTGTGATGCAGTGGCACCGTGCTGTGTGTCTGCAAGCGCTTCTTGGCTGCCCGCAGTATCTGCATCTCGTCGTGCTTCAGGCCGATAACTTGGCGCTCGGTGCCGGCGAAATCATATTGGCCATGAAGTCGCAGCAGGACGATGAGGTCGACGCGCTTGTCGTCGATGATCTGATCAAAACCGGCAAGGGTAGCCTCGCGCATCGAAACGCACCGCCCATCACGAAGCGTCAGCGTGTGAATGGCTGCGGCCGCATGGACCAGCAGCGCCGCGCTCTTGGGCATGATGATGACGCTAGCGGGCGGATCTGGTCGTGGCATTCCGTTCGCTCTCCGCCTCCCTCACTGGCGTATCACCCCAGCATTTTTACACACCACCGCCATTTCTGGCAGTCCCGACTGCCATAAATGGCAGCGGCTTGTGCCAAAAATGGCAAAACCACGAGGCTAGGGCACGAAAAATACCGCGAGCCGCAAGATAGTTGACCGATTCTCCCGCCCGCACCGCCATTTTCGCCTTTTTGCTGGGTGCTGCAACCCTTGCTGATGATCCTTTCAGATGCGGCCAGCCCGGTCGCGCTTGAAAGGAGAAGTCTCGTCATGAAGCTTGCAACCATGCCGCGCCTCGCGCTCGGCAAAATCAGCGATGGGGCACTGCTTGCCCTGGTCGCCGGCCTCGGAGCCACTGCCGCAATGGCCGGCGCCGATGCCACCTTCGCGCCGGCCCTCACCGTCTTCACCGACTACCTCGAAGGCACCGGCGGCGCGATCATCACCGTGCTGTCGCTTGCGGGCGGCATCATCGGCATGGCCTCGGGGCGTTTCAGCCTCGGGCAGATCGCCGTGCCCGTCGGCGTCGGGATCGGCGTCGGCACCGGCGTGCCGATCGTCACCGCTGCCATCACGGCGGTCATCTAGGCCGCTGGCGCAGGGCGGCGTTCGATCATGTCCGACAAGTATCTCATCCCGAGGCGGCTCGATGATCCCGAGCTTATCGGACTTTGGACGCTCGATGAGTTCATCGCGCTCGTCGTGCCGTTCTCGTGGGGGATACTCTCGCAGCATCTGTTCCTTGGCCTGGTTCTCTCACTGGCGGGGTGGTTCG
Organism: Sphingomonadales bacterium; assembly: GCA_027485735.1. Classification (GTDB taxonomy): domain Bacteria; phylum Pseudomonadota; class Alphaproteobacteria; order Sphingomonadales; family Sphingomonadaceae; genus Sandarakinorhabdus. The sequence continues at coordinate 26,546 of JAIXQM010000194.1, forward strand.
TCTTGCGTAAGGCAAAAGCAGGACGAGCGACCTCCTGGTTACTGCATCTGGCCTATTGGCATTTGCCGCCGGGTTTCACCGGCATGAAACGGACGCCGCCCTCGCATTGCCGTTTGCTGGCGGGGTAAAGCCAATGCTTGCCGATATCTCACATGGCCGTTCGCAGGCGTTGCTCAAGCAGCGCAACATGCTGGCGGTCCTCGTGCTGACGCTGATCGGGCTGATGATGGTCATCATCATGATGTTCGTCAGCCGCGACCGCGAGGTTATCCTGCAGCCAGTTCTGTCGCGGCCGCTGACGATCAGCTCGGCCGGCGTCACTGCCGAATATCTCGAGATGGTGACACGCGACACCGCGACCATCGCCCTCAACCGCAGCCCCGAGGCGCTCGAGTACTGGATGACCCAGGTGCTGAAGGTCGTCCACCCGTCGGCCTATGGCAAGGTCAAGGCTGCCCTCGTCAAGATCGTCACCGAACAGAAGGATTCCGACGTCTCCCAGGCGTTTTCGATGACGGGGATGACCGTCGATCCCAAGCAGATGACTTCCGAGGTCACCGGCACGCTGACGACATTTGTCGGCAAGAAGGTCATCTCCTCGGCGAAGAAAACCTTCCGCTTCCGCTGGTCCTACTCGGGCCTGACCCTCAGCCTCATCGAATTCGGCGAGCTGGTCCCCGTCACCAACGAGGAGGTCCCATGATCGTCCGCCAACTCTTGTTTCTCGAGCTGCTGGCGCTCTCGCTTGCCTCGCCGGTTCTCGCCGACCAGTTCCGCATGGCGGCCGACAATGCGCGGGTCGAGTGCACGGCGTCGAAGAAGGAGCTGACCCGGATCAGCCTTATCGGCGACCAGTTTGCCTCGCTCAACAAGGTCGCGACCGGCGTCCCCTACAACGACTTTTCGGTGGTCAACGAGCCGACGCGTGGCGACATCTATCTCTCGGTTCCCGAGACCTATGCCGCCAAGACGATCAACTTCTTCGCCACGTCGAAGAAGGGGTACGTCTACAAATTCGTCTGCGAGGTCGCCGGCGTCGAAGCGCAGCAAGTCTTCGTCACCAATCCGGCGCTCACCGAAACCAAGGCCCGCGAATGGGAGGAAGAGACTCCCGTCCAGACCACCGCCATGCGGCTCATCAAGGCCATGGCGACGATGGCGACGATCGACGGGTATGAGATCCGCCAGCCCGGCAGCGCCGCTGTGTCGGTGGGCCAGTTGTCGGTTCGCCTCATCGCCGAATATCGCGGCGCCGCCTTTTTCGGAAAGGCGCTGCGGATCGAGAACCGCGGAACGGCTCCTGTCGTGCTGCGCGAGGCCGACCTCGCGCCCCAGGGCACGCTCGCTGTCACCATCGCCAAGCCCGACCTGGCCCCTGGAGAGGCAACTTCGGCGTGGCTTGTCGGCAATGGAGGCGCACGATGAGGATACCAACGCGGCGAGGCCGGGCTCCCGAAGACGAGGCACCAGCCAATGAGGAAAAGGCTGCCGCCAGCGGGGGACCTGCGCCAACGGCTGCCGACCCGCTCGGCGGCGTCAATGCCAAGGTCGCCAAGCGGCAGCGCATGATCCTTGCTGTCATGGGCTCGGTCGTTCTGGCGGCGGGTGGCAGTTATGTCATCTCGCGCAGTGACACCAAAGCGGTCGTCAAGGTCGATGACCCCCAGGAGATCAGGATTTCGACGGCCGACATGGTCAACAAGAACATGGCGCAGAAGGAGTGGCGCGCCGTCTCCGAGGTCAAGATCGACGACGTCACTGCCCGCCTAAAGGCGATCGAGGCCAAGCAGCCGAGCTATGATGGCAATGCGGCCAAGATCTCCGCGCTCCAGCAGGAAAACGAGAAGATCAAGGCTGACGGCGCGCGGCTGTTCAAGATCTACGAGGAACAGAACAGCGCCAAGGATGCGCGGCTCAAGGCTTATGAAGCCGGCGAAGGCGCCCCCGCTGGTCGCGCTGCAGCCGGTCGGAGTACCGCGCGTTGGCAACAGCCGCCCGCCGAACCCTTCCGTGTTGCGGGCGCCGGTGGTGAGCCCGGCGGGGCTCCTGGGGGTCCGGGTGGCCCGGGTGGGGCCATGCCGTCGGTCGCCGAGGTCAAGACAATCAGCTTTGCGCCCGCCATCGTCAAAGGCGGCGCCGGCAAGGACGACGCCCAGGGCTTTGTCGGCGTGCGTCCCGATGCACCGCCGACAGTCATCGAGGCTTCGCCCGACTATCTGCCGCCCAATTCCTATGCCCCGGCGCGCGTCATTGTTGGCGTCGACGCCAGCGCCGGTGTCAACTCACAGACCGATCCGCTGCCGGTTGTCCTGCGCATCACCGGCCCGGCACGCTCGGTCGTCAACAACGGCAAGCTGCTAACGACTCGCCTCGAGGGCTGTGTTGTCAATGGCGCGGCCCGCGGCGATCTCTCGGCCGAGAAGGTTTACGTCAAGCTCGCCAAGATGACCTGCGATCAGCCCGGCGGCCGGGTGGCGGTCAGTGAGGTCAAAGGCTTCATTTCGTTCGCCGGCAAGACTGGCGTGCGCGGCAAGGTCGTCAGCCGCGAAGGCAGCCTCGTCACTCAGGCGTTCATCGCCGGCATCGCCGGCGGCTTCGGCCGCGGCTTTTCGGCGAATGCCAATGCCCTGTTCCAGAACAGCCAGACGACGGTGAACGGCGAGCGTCAGCAACTGTCGCCTGCCGAACTGGCGCAAGCGGGACTTGGCCAGGGCGTCGCCCAATCCGCCGACATGGTCAGCAAGTATCTGATCGAACGTGCCGAGCAATATCAACCGGTCATCGAGATGCCGACGGGCATCGATGTCGAGATCGTCTTTCTCGATGGCGTTTATGTGAGAGGTGCCCAATGACCCTTAACCTTTCGTTGCCCACCGCCCGGGTGGTCGGCCTTGGTCTTGCCGCGACCGCTGTTCTGACCTTCGCTGTCGTTGCCGGCGGCATGGTGTCGGACCGGGTCTCGGCACGAACCAGTATCGACGCCGATGAGGTCAAAGCGGCACTCGCCAAGCGCCTGCCCAAGACACAGGTCAGCGCCATTGATTGCAACAAGCTTGCCGGTGTCTGCGAAATCGCCGCTGGCACGACGCTTTTCTACACCGACAAGCAAGCCCGCTATCTCATCATCGGCCGCGTCTATGACATGGAAACGCGCACCGACCTGACGGCAGCGCGCCTCCTCGAACTCAACCCCGACACCCTTCTGGCTGGCGCGCCGCAGAAGGCCGGGCATCAGAATGAAGAGGGAAAGGCCCGGCCGCCTGCAACGCGCCAAGTGGAGTTATCCTCGCTTCCGCAAGCCGGCGCAATTGCCTGGGGCCCCACCAACGGCCCCAAAGCTGTGGTTTTCTCGGATTTCCGGTGCAGCTATTGCAGCCAGCTTTCGACTGTTCTTCTAACAATAGGCGCGCGGGTGGAAGAGCGTCCGATTTCGGTGCTCGGCAGCCGATCTTTGAGTGAAGCCGTCTATTGCTCGAAGAGCCAGGTCTCGGCGCTGCACGCCGCCTATGCCGGCGAGACCCCGCAGAGCCCGAAGTGTGACACCTCGGGTCTCGACGCCAACGAGGCCTTTGCCCGCACGCACGGCTTCAATGGAACGCCGGTCGTCGTCCGCGCCGACGGCGCTGTTCTTGAAGGCTTTCGGCCGGCACCCGTCCTTGCCGCCTGGCTCCGCGGTGGCCCCGCCGCATGACTCAGATCATCCTCGCAGCAGCCGGCGTCGGCATCGTCGTGCGGCCATTCTGGGTCATCACCGCCGCCGGAATCGCATCCTGTATCGATGTCATATTTTCAGGGAGGTACTGGTGAACCGCTCCATATTGGCCCCGTCGCTTCTCGCGCTCAGCCTGTCGGCGTGCATGACGGGCGGCAACATCAAGGGTGACTTCCAGTGCGCAGCCCCTGGCGGCACCTGCGCCCCGATGTCGACGATCGATGCGGCCGCGATTTCGGGCATCGGCTCGTTTCGCTCGATCGGCGAGCCCGGCATCGAGGGCCAGAGTGTCCCGCGCGGCATTGCCGGACCCGTTCTTGCCGATGGCACGGCACCGGCGCGAACCTCCGACCGGGTGCTTCGTGTCGTCTTTCCGGCCCATATCGATGCCGACGGGATCTACCGCGAGCAGTCGGCAGCGCACGCCGTTGTTGAAAACGGCGCCTGGGCCGAGGCGCTCGGCGGCAAGCCAGTCAATCCGCGCGGCGTTCCGGCGCTGCGTGCTGCAGGGGTTGTTCCCGCCGCTCCCGCTGCGCCATCGGCGCTCGCGACGCTCGACGAGATCGTCGCCGCACGGGCAGCGCAGTCCGGCGCGAACGCACTCAAACCCGCCTCCGCCTCCGCCCCCGCCATCGCGACCACGCCCACCGCCTATGGTCCCGAACCGGTGGCATCGCGCTTCGCCGCGCCGCTTTCACTGGCAGAGGCTGCTTCGGGATTGACCGCGCCGCGCGTGCGCAATCTCGATCCCCGCGCGCCGACAGAAAACTTCGATACGCCCGACGTGCTCGCAGCCCGGTCAATGGCAGTAACGCCGGTGTCGGCTTCTTCCACGCGTCGTGTTGCGCCGGCGCCGGCAGCAACCCTGGTGGCACAAGCGCCTTCGTCAGTCTTGCCAACGGCGCCCTATGGCTCGCGACCTGTTCGCTGGAAGGGCAAGACCTATCAGCTCCCCTACAGTAATCCGCAGCCAACGGCTTCCGCGTCGGCCGCACCAGAGGCCGCACAGCCCGACCATACCGCCGATCTCAACAAAGCGTCGCTCGCGCGCGTCAGCCAATCTTCGGCTGTTTCGGCAAAGACGCCTGTCCAGCCTGCCTATCCAATGACCAGCGACCCGCAAGTTGCTCAGGCGCGCGTGAAGGCCATGGCAACCCCGGTCATGCTCGGCGCCGTCGAAAGCGGACGCGACGCCGCCAAGGCCGCAGCCCCGGCGGGGTTCGCCTTGCCGCTCGGCAGCCTGAAGGATGTTCCGAAGTGAAGTGGCTCAACAAGATAGCCAGCATGTTGACGGGCGACGAGACCAGCCCCGATGCGCCGCGTCCGGTCATCCACCTCGATACGCTGTCGCAGTGGCTGCCGTACCGGGCCTATCTGCCGGCCGAAGGCCTGTTCATCAACGCCGCCTCGATCGGCTTCATCATGGAGATGCCGCCGTTCGTCGGTGCCGACGAGCGCACCGCCGATATCCTCGGGCAGTTCTTCCAGGAAGGCATGCCCGCCGGCGCGCAGCTGCAGGTGCTCTCATGGGGCAGCCCGCGTGTCTCACGTCGGATCGGCGAGTGGTTTCTGCCGCGCTACAAAGCCGGCGGCATCTACAAGACCATCGGTCGCCACCGTGCCGACTATCTCGCCAGCGGCGTCTGGCAATCGCTGTCGAAGGACGCGCCCTTCCACCTGCGCAATCACCGCGTCATCATTTCATGCAGCGTGCCGATTGGCAGCGCCACCCATGCCGAGATGATGGCGACGCGCGATGGGCTCGCCGGCGTCCTCAAGTCGATCAGCGTCGATGTCATTCACTTCACGCCGGTCGATCTGATCGAACTCGTCGATGACATGACCTCGCCAACCACGGCGTCGGAGATCGACCAGCACAGCTATAATGAGCTCGATCCGATCAACGAACAGGTCGTGCGCCGCGACATCGATATCACTGTCGAGGAAGCCCGGCTGCTGCTGCGGACCGAACGCTTCCGCCCGACCAACTTTGATCCCGACGGCGTTGCCGAGGTCGGCGATGTCTATCCTGACACCTTCGATGTCCGTCACTTCGGGGTGCGCAACTATCCACCGCGCTGGACGCCCTGGGAGAGCGCCCGACTGATTGGCGACATGTTCTCCGACAAGCTCCGCTTGCCCTGCCCAACCGCAACCGTGCTGTGCCTCATCTATCCAGACGAAGAAGCGGCGATCGCCAAGGCGGGGTTCAAGTCGGTGCGCTCGCAGAGTCTGGCGGAGAGCCGCGGCGCGCGATGGATGCCCGGCATCCAGGAGAAGTCGCAAGAATGGCGCGACGTCCAGATCCAGATCAAGGAAGGGCGCAAGCTCGTCCAGGTCTTTTATGGCGTCACCACCTTCTCGCCGTTGGGCGAGGGCGATCGCAACGAACGTACCGTCAAATCGATGTACCGCTCGGCCGGGTGGGATTTGAACGACGAACGCTTCCTGCAGATCCAGGGAATCCTCTGCGCACTGCCGATGACCCTCGCCGATGGCCTTGGCGCCGACATGATGCGGCTGAAGCGCTTCCGGACAATGCTCTCCTCCACCGCCGCCAATCTCGCGCCGATGCAGGGCGAGTATCTCGGTGGTTCAGCGCCGCACCTGCTCCTTGTCGGGCGCCGCGGGCAGCCGTTCTTCTGGTCGCCGTTCGAGAATGCCGCCGGCAACCACAATGTCACGATCATGGGCAAGTCGGGCTCGGGCAAGTCGGTGCTGCTGCAGGAGGTGTGCGCGGCGCTGGTCGGCGCCGGCGCCAAGGTCGTCGTCATCGACGACGGCCGCAGCTTCATGAACAGCGTCAAGATCCAGGGCGGTGCTTTCATCGAGTTCACCATGGCGTCAGGGTTCTGTCTCAACCCCTTCTCGATGATCGATGCCGACCGGGTCGCGGCCGAGGAGGATTACAAGCTCGACTGCATGGCGATGCTCAAAGCCATCGTCGGCCAGATGGCGCGGTTCATCGACAAGTTGAACGACACCGAACGCGGCTTGATCGATGCTGCCGTCAACGCCGTCTGGGAGGCGCATGGCAACGAGGGATCGGTCGACCACGTCGCCTCTCATCTGCGCTCGATGGATAATGTCGATGCGACCAATCTCGGGATTGCGATGTCACCGTTCACGGCGACCGGCACCTATGGCCGCTTCTTTGTCGGTCAGGCGACACTGAAGCTCGATAGCGACTTCACGGTGTTCGAACTGTCCGACCTGTCCTCTCGTGAAGAACTGCGCGGTGTCGTCCTCACCGCCATCATGTTCATGACCACCCAGATGATGACGCGGACCCCGCGCAGCGTCAAAAAGATGCTGCTCATCGACGAGGCCTGGCAGCTCCTGAAGGGCGGCTCGATGGCGGATTTTGTCGAGGCCTATGCCCGCACCTGTCGCAAGTATGGCGGGAGCCTGGCGACCGCCACCCAGTCCTTGAACGACTATTACAAGTCCGAAGGCGCGCAGGCAGCGCTCGAGAATTCCGACTGGATGCTGGTCCTTCAGCAAAAGCCCGAGACTATCGCCGATTTCAAGCGCCTGGGCCGGCTCGAAATGGATGCCGGGACCGAGACGATGATCCGTTCCCTGAAGCGTAATGGCACCGAGTATTCCGAGGTCTTCATCAAGGGGCCGGAAGCCCAGGCGCTCGGGCGGCTCGTCCTCGACCCCTATTCGGCGACCATCTTCTCAAGCTCCCCCGCCACCTTCGCGCTGATCGAGCAGATGACCGCTGCGGGTCTGACAACGGCCGAGGCCGTCGAACGCATCGCGTTCCCTGACATGGAGGGTTCCAATGCCATCGCCGCTGAATGACGCACGCTCCCTGCCGGGCGAGCCGCCATCGCTCGATCTTGGAAGTCCGCGCCGTTTGGCTCTGCGCCAGCGCCTTGCAGATCTTGCCTATCTCAGCCTCGTCACGACCGGATGGTTCGCCGGCAATCTGCTTGGCGTTCTTGGCTGCGCCGTGGTGTTCTTCATCGTGCTGAGTGCCGGCCAGTGGGATGCGTTCTTCCTTCAGGTCGACAACCTGACCACGCGCTATGTCGAGGCCGACATCGGCCGTCGCGGGCTGTTCGAACATTATCTCGTCCAGACCTTCATGCTGCTGTTCGTCGGCATCACGCTGCTGCGCGCACCCGGCTTTATTCGCCGCGTCCGCCGCGAACTGGCGGAGGCACCCCGGCCATGACCAAACCCGCGACCTTAACTGTCGACGCGATGCCCGATAGCGACACCAGCAGCGCGTCCCGGCTGCTTGGCTTTACCCCGCGCGATCTCGCCATCGTTGCGGCGTTCCTTGTCCTGGTCGTCTGGGCCTTCTGGGCAACGCGCGAGCTCCTCGAACTGCGCGACCGGCGCATCGTGTCGGTCAGCCTCTCGACCATCATCAAGAACTTCGTCGCCGCCGAAGCCCGCAATGGTTCGTCACCCGACCAGGCGGCGGCACGCACCAAGGCCTATCTGGCTGCCACCGATGCGGCGATGCAATCGCTTTCGCGCAGCGGCGCAACGGTCCTCGTCTCCGAGGCGGTTGTCGGCAACTCCGTCCCCGACATGACCGGCGCCGTCGCCGCCGCCGTCCAGCAAGCGATGACAAAGCAGCCTGCGCCGGCCGCAGCCCCCGCCAACCCCGGGGGTTCCGATGGCCACTGACCCTGCAGCACCACTGCTGACGCCGATCAGCGCCGGCGCCAGCAACCCGGTCCAACCGCGACGCGCGCGGATCAACGCCGGTGTCGTTCTCATCTTCGGCGGCATCGCGCTGTTCCAGGGGATCAGTGCCTGGAAGGCGAGCCATGCCTTTCTCATCAACACCTCGCCGTCGTTGCCCAACTGGGCCTTCGTCCTCGAAACCAAAGCACCACCCACGCGCGGCGCGCTGATCTTCTTCCGTCCGCCGGTATCGGATGTGCTGACGCGCAATTTCGGCAGCAAGCCCCAGCTGTTCGGCAAGCTGGTCTATGGCGTCGGCGGTGACACCGTCACCCGCGAAGGCCGCACCTTCTTCGTCAACGGCAAGCCGGTCGCTGTCGCCAAGACCCATTCGCGCAAAGGCGAGCCGCTGGCCTTGGGCCCGGTCGGGGTCATCCCGCACGGCTGCTATTTCGCCGGCACACCGCACAAGGACGGCTTCGACAGCCGCTATGCGTTGATTGGCTGGATCTGCCGCGACCGCATCGTCGGCACCGGAACCCCGGTGCTGTAGCGGCGATGCGCCTTCGCCCGCCCTCCCTTGCGCGTTTCGCCAGCCTGGCGGCGTTTGGCCTTGTCGCCGTCGCTGGGCCTGCGCTGGCGAAGGACTATGGCCAGCAAGGCGCTGTGTTCGCGATTATCGAGCCTGATGTTCTCACCATGATCGAGGCCAAACTCCGGGCCGCCGAGGCCTCGGGCAAGATCGCCGCGATGAACAAGGATCTGACGAAGCGCGCGACCGCCAAGGTCAAACGCCCACCGCCGGTCGCCGGCATCGTCACGGCAACGGCACCGCGGTCATGGACCTATGACCCGACGATCACGGTCGGGGACGATATTCGCGATAACAAGGGCAAGCTGATCATTCCGCGGGGTCGTCGCATCAATCCGCTCGACACCGTCGGGCTGCGCCAGAGCCTTGTCTTCCTCAATGGCGACGACCCCGCGCAAGTCGCCTGGGCCCTCAAATCGACGACCCAGCTCAACGCCAAGCTGATCCTAGTCGCGGGATCACCATTCGACCGGATGAAGGCGGCGCAGCGCCGCTTCTATTTCGACCAGGGCGGCGAGCTTACCGGCAAGTTCGGCATTCGCGCTGTCCCGGCCGTCGTCGAGCAGTCGGGACGCATCCTCAAGGTGACCGAAGTCGTCGTGCCGTCGGCGCGTGGGAAGGGAGGACAGTCGTGATCCCCGGCATCACCGATCCTGTCTATTTCCGCTTCCTCGCGGTTCATGCCGGACTCTGGTCCGAAGTTGGCGTGCTCGATGACGCAGCGCTGCTGCGGCGGTTGCGCCGCGAGCGCCGCGTGCTCGGCCTGCCCTTTGATCGCTGGGTGCGGCCGTTGCGCACCGTGTGCGGCAAGCGTCCAGTGCGCGGCAAGAGAGCCTTTCAATGATCCGCCGCTTGCTCATCATGCTGGCACTCGCGCTGGCGGTTGCGCTCGCGGCGCTGCCGTCGCGCGCGCAGCCGGCGCCTTGCGGTGGGCGGTTCGTCAACCCGATCACCGACATCTGCTGGTCATGCCTGTTTCCGCTGTCAGTGGGCGGTCTCGAGATCTGGCCCTCGGCGCGTCCTGACACCCCCAACCCGGCACTGCCGGTCTGTGCCTGCCTCGACCCCTTGCCGCGCATCGGCATTGCGGTCGGGTTCTGGGAGCCGGTGCGTCTCGCCGACGTCACCATGAAGCCCTGGTGCTTCGTCAATCTCGGCGGGCTGCGCCTCGATCCGGGGTTCAACATTGGCCAGAAGACGCTGGCCGGTCAGTCGGCCGTCGGCGGCAAGCAGCAGATGACCGGCGCCTGGCACGTCCACTGGTACATGTATCCGCTCATCTACTGGCTCGAGCTGGTCGCCGATTTTCTCTGTCTCGAGCCCGGCGCGATCGACCTTCTCTACATCACCGAGATCGACCCGCTCTGGCATGACAGCGAGCTGACGCTGATCATCAACCCCGAGGCCGTCGTCTTTTCGAACCCGCTCGCCGTCGCCGCCTGTGCCGCCGATTGCGTGGCCTCGACCGTGGGCTTGCCGCTCGATCCGCTGTTCTGGTGCGCCGGCTGCCAGGGCACGATGTATCCTTTGAACGGCAACGTCGCGGCTCAATATGGCCATGTCCAGGGCAGCCGGCTCGCCCTCGATCGGTTCGCATATAAGCTGCATAGGCAGGGCATTCTCTGGGGTTCGGCCGGCGGTGCGGGTCTGTGCGGCAAATATCCCATGCCGATCATACAGAAGTCGCAATATCGCTTTCAGGCTACCAACCCCGTTCCGGGCTTTGGCCCGATGGCCTGCCCCCCGATCGGTGGCGCTACCGTGCTGCCCGGCACTGGCCAGATGATCCCCGTAATCGGCGAGGATATGGGTTACCTCGTCTGGCGCAAACGCAATTGCTGCCTGCTGTGATGAGACTCGATCTTCTCATCCTCGCAGCGATCGGCCTCAGCGACACCTGGGCAGTCGAAAGCTTTGCGCAGACCGTAGAAGGTGTCGAAGCCGGTCGGTTGCGCGATGCCGCCAAGGCACAGTCAAAGGATGCGCGGGCCTTTGCCGATGAGGTCACCCGACGCGGCGAGGCGCTGCGCGACGAGGCGCTGCTGACTCGCCGCGCCGCCCAGGCGAACCAGCTTCGCGCTCCAACCCCGACGATCGGCAAGCCTGCTCAGGGCGTCTTCGATTTCGATCAGATGGTCGCCGACGCAGGGATAGCGCGCGCCGGCCCGGCCAGTGCCAACGGCCCGCGTTTCATCGCCTTTGCCAGCATGTCGATGCCGGTCGGAGCCCTGCGCGCGATGATCCGCGACGTCTCGAACGCTGGCGGCTTCATCGTTTTCCGCGGCTTCCAGAACAACAGTGTCAAGGCGTTTGGCGCTGCGATGGTCAAGGTGGTCGACAAGGGCCAGAGCACAAAGGGCATCGGCATCGATCCCCGGCTGTTCCGCGCCTTCAACGTCACCGCCGTCCCGGCCTATGTCGTCACCACCAGCGACATTGCACTGTGCGAAGGCTTCTCTTGCAAGACTCCGCTGCCACCGCATGATCGCATGGACGGCAATGTAACCACCGGCTTCGCCCTCGAAACTTTCCGCGCCGGGGGCGGCCCCGGCGCCGCTGCATCGCGGGTCTATCTCCAGCGCCTCAACGCCGCGCGCAGCGCCACCTCTTCGTTGCCAGGCGCTCGCTAGTGCGGGTACTGCCGTCTTCGCTCCCGCGCCTGCTGCTGGCGGTGGCGATTATGTGTTTGCCGGTGGCCGGCAGCAGCCAGACCCCGACCCAGGCGGCCAAGACCGACGGCAAGAGCTTCGGCACCGTGCTTCAACCGGGTGCGATGAGCGCGTCGACGACGGCGCCCAATGCCGCCAATCTCCCAAACTATGTCGCCAACCCCGCCGAGGCGTCATATTATGCCAGCCCAACAACGCTTGAGCCTGCAGCCGCCGCGCAAGCACCGGGCTCGGTCGGCTACAGGGCTGTCACCCAATCCCTCGCCAATCGCGCGACGTTCCCGACAAGCGAGATCGACGCAACTGTTGCGACCGGCAAGGCGGTCAACGCCGATCCGTACAGCTACGTCTCTGGGTTCAGCGCTGGCGGCGCGCAGGGGACTTGCGTTCCGATCCCCAGTGCCGCGATCTCTCCCGGAACATATGAGCAGACCTGCAACTCTGGCTACGTCCAGGATCCCGGCGCCGGTCCCCAGACCTGCCAGGTCACGCTCGATCATCAGTTCCAGATGGTTCACAAATACGAGTGCAGTGAACTCAACGCCGCGACCAACGGCACCGACGATTGTGCGACCTTTGCCGGCTATTACCCGGGGACCTGCACCTACACCGGTTCCCGGCCAGGCGCGTGCCTGCTGTTCTTTGGACCGCCGAGCTTTGGTTGCGCCGAGCCGGGCGAGCCCGTCACCCAGCTATCCTGTTCCTCGCTGGTCCCCGGCGGCACCCTGCTGTCGTCCGAGAATGCGTATGTTGGCTCGACGGTCAACGACAGCGCCTGCGCCACCTGGAAGGCGGATGCCAACTGCACGCCTGACCCCGATGTCTGCACCGACAGCACCCCGGTCACCCGCATCGTCAGCGGCGTCGCCATAACCCAGCCATGCTGGGCGTGGGACCGCACGTATCAATGCACGGGTCCGCTGGTCCCAATGTCGGATTGCAGCGAACTCGATGCGCTTGGCTGCACCTTCTTGCGCGAGCAGTGCATCACCGAGGAGCTTCCCTGCCTGACTGTCGACCGCGTTTATGCCTGCCCGATTCCGCCGGTGCCGGCGACCAACCAGCAGATCTGTGACGCCGACGTTTATTGCATCAACGGGGAATGCGACACGATCGATCGGACGCCCAATACCGAATTCAAGGACGCGCTCGTCGCGCTCAACTCGATTTCGCAGGCCGGCAAGGAGTTCGACGAGAACACCCTCGAGATCTTCAAGGGCAACCGGCTGACCTGCTCCAAGACGATCTTCGGTCTCACCAACTGCTGCGTGCCGCGCGGCTTTCCGCTGCTCGGTGGCTGCAACGGCGAGGATCAGATTCTCAAGGATCAACGCGAGCAGGGTCTTTGCACTTATGTCGGCACCTATTGCGACCAGAAGTTCCTCGGCATCTGTTTGCGCAAGAAGGAAGCGCATTGCTGCTTTGTCTCGAAGATCAGCCGCATCCTCCAGGAACAGGGCCGGCCCCAGATCGGCAAGCCCTGGGGTGACCCCAAGACCGAGCAGTGCGCCGGCTTCACCATCACCGAATTCCAGCAGCTCGACCTGTCGCTGATGGATTTTTCGGAAGTCTATGCCGAGTTCACCGAGGCCGCGCAGATCCCCGCCGACCTCGATGTGATCGCCGAGATGCAGGCCAAGATCGCCGCCTTTTACGCAGCCAATGGACCGTGAGTACCGCCATGCCTCTTCCCGACTTTGCTGTCCTCTCCAGTGTGACGATCGGGGAGTTGGGCATGGGGATTATGCTGATGCGCGACGGCGGTGGCGGCCTTCCTGCGCTGGGCGAACACTTCTCGGATTATTTCCGCTGCCATGCGCCGCGCGAGGATGTGCGCACGATCTACACCCGGATGGTGGAGCGCAACTGGGTCGCAGTCGATCCAGCGGATGCCGACCACATCACCGTCACCACCGCCGGTCAGGACCTGATGCTGGCCTCGTTCACGTCGCTGATCCGCCTCGTCGACGAGGGCCATGGTGCCCTCGAAATCTCGCTGTTGTTCTCCCTCGCAAGCAAGAGGTTGCCCGATGACGATTAAGCTCGCCTTGCCGGTATTGATAGCCAGTCTGCTGTTGTCGACCTTTGCCCCTGCGCGTGTCGCGGCCGAAGGGTTTGGCCAGATCGAGGATCCCTCGCGGCCCGATGCCTTTTATTGCGCCGAACGCAAGCTTGGCAGCTGGTTCTATTGCGCCAAGCCAAAGCCCAAACCCAAGGCCGAAGCCGCCCCTGCCCCGCCGCCGGCCCAAGCGCCTTCGACGGCCGCCGAGCGCCTCGATGCGGTGACGGCCGAACTGCGCGAGTTGAAGGCGCGCGCCATTCTCGAACCGACCCCCGACAACGTCCAGTCCTACATCCGCTTCCAGCGGGAGCAACTCGACCGCTCGTCGCTGTTTGCCGATGTCTGGCAGCGCGCCGTCTGGCAGGACCCGAGCCTTGATTACACCCAGGTCCGCCCGATTTCGACGTTGGGCAAACGCCAGTGGCTCGATGACCGCAAGGCCGATCGCGATGCCGCGCTGGTCCACCTCGGGCAGCGCTACGGGCTGTTCTACTTCTTTGCGCAGAACTGCGCGCCGTGCGGCATCATGAGTCCGATCCTCAAATCGGTGGCGGATAGCCACCAGATCGCCGTCAAGGCGATCTCGACCGATGGCGGTCCATCCGACGTCTTCCCGCGCTACGTCGTCGACAGCGGTCAGCGTGAGCGCATGGGCCTCAACTCCAAGGTGACGCCGGCGATCGTGCTGTTCGACAGCGTGACGCGAAAGGCCGTGCCAATCGGCTACGGCGTGATGGCCGCCGACGAGCTGATGGATCGGATCTATACGCTGACCCAAACGGAGCCCGGCCGTGATTACTGATCGCGGGCCATCAGCGGCTGCGACTGCGCGGGGCGACAAGATCGCTGAGCCCGTTGTGGATGCCGACACCATTGGCGGACAGCGCGGACCATGGGCTCGTGTGCTCGAGGCATTGGTTGGTGTGCTGGCCGCCGTCCTTCTTGCAGTTTTCGCCATTGCACCGCCGGCGCGGCCCCTTGGCGCCGACAGCTTTTTCATTTCCAGCCCCCAGTCGATCGGAGGACGCTCATGAGTGGTCTGCAAACTTCGCCCGAAAATGGTGGCGAGCGACCCCGGCTTTCGTGGTTCGAGCGCGTCTGTGCCTTCGGCGTCCAGTTGATCAGCGCCGGCGCGCTGCTTGCGGTCGTCAATCTCGTCGCCTTGCCGCTGTCGACGACAGCCGCACAAGCCAGCGTTGCCGGCGCGATGGACAGCTATTTCGATGACATGGGCGCTGCCGCCAACGTCACCGGGCCGACTGCCTTCGATGGCCAGCGCGCCGGTTACTACAGCCTCGGCAACGTCTGGACACGCTTTCCCCAGCGCACCACCAACCTCGCCAACCTCCAGCTGCCATCGGCGCGGGCGGGGTGCGGTGGTATCGATCTGTTCGCCGGCAGCTTCTCGTTCGTCAATTCTGCCGAGATTATCGCGCTCCTGAAATCGGTCGCCAACAACGCCGTCGGCTTCGCCTTCAAGCTGGCGATCGACACCGTCTGCCCCGAATGCTCGAAGATCATGGAAGAAATGCGCCAGGCAGCGCAGCTGATGAACAACGCCAATATCAACAGCTGCGAGACCGCCCAGGCGCTCGTCGGCGGTCTCTGGCCCAAGTCCGACATGGCCGACCGTTCGATCTGCGAATCGATCGGCAGTTCCACCGGTGTCTTCACCGATTGGGCGGCATCCAAACATGGCTGCGGCAACAAGGGTGAACGGACCTCGACGCTTGCCGGCGTCGCCGGCGACCCCGAATGGGCAGACGTCAACACCGGCGTCCCGCGCAACTACACCTGGCACGTCCTCAAGAAATCGGCGTTCTTTGCGCCGGGCGGCACGCTCGACCGCGAGCTTGCCCAATATGTCATGACGATGGTCGGGACGATCATCTATGTACCGGCAACCGATAGTGGCCCGGGCACCTTCAACCCGATCGAGGGCGACACCTCGTCGACCTTGGTCACTGCCCTGCTCGATGGCACCACCGCCGGCACCCCCGTCCAGATCTGGCAGTGTGATCCCGGTGAGGTCGATGATGCCTGCCTCAACCCGACGCTGGTTACGCTGTCGGTGCCAGTGTCGTCTGCGCTGCGCACCCGCGTTGCGCTGTTGCTCGACCAGATGGTGCAGGCGACGATCAACGACACCGCCGTCCCGGCACCGGCGGTCGAGCTGCTGCAGGTCGCATCGCTGCCGCTCTACAAGATCCTGACGGTGCAGGCCGCCTATAGCCGCGGCATCGCCAGCGATGATCGCGCTACGCTCGCTGAAATCACCTCGGTCGATCTGCTGTTCGCCATCCTCGACCAGCTGACCAGCGAGCTTGGCAAGTCGAAGTCGGCGTTCATCGGCGCTGATCAGGACCGCATCGCCCAGTGGCAGGCGCAACTGGCGAACGCCCGCCGCACCCTGCTTGACCGGCAAGCCAACACCCAGGTCCGGGTGTCGGCGATCATGCAGATCATCCAGCGCACCGGCTACATCGAAAGCGTTCTCCAATCGAGCATGTCGCCGTCGATGTCGGCGAGCTTTGACTGGAGCCGCGCCATCGCCGGCCGCGGCCTCAACTAGGCGCGGGGGGAAGGGCCGAGGCTATGATCGAGGTCTTCACGATCGGCGGCGGCGAGTATGTCGTCAACGTGATGAACGCCGTCGCCGCCTGGACCGGCGACGGCGGCTACATCTCGCTGATCCAGGTCGTGATGGTCATGGGCCTGATCATGTCGACGACGATCGTGGCGTTCGACGCCAACTGGCGGGCGTGGATCAACTGGTTCCTTGGCGCGACGCTGATGTACCTCGTCCTGATGGTGCCCCGGGTCGACATCCAGGTCACCGATCGCATCAACCCGGCGCTGGCACCCTCGGCGGTCGCCAATGTGCCACTGGGCCTTGGCCTTGTTGCAGGCTTCACCAGCCAGATATCGGATTATCTGACGACCGGCGCTGAGCTGGTGTTCGGGCTGCCCAATGATCTCAACTATTCGCAGAACGGCATTATCTATGGCGCCCGGCTGCTCGAGGCGACCCAGAACGTCCGCATCAATGACCCCGAGTTTGCCGCCAATCTCGACGAGCATTTTCGGCTTTGCACCTTCTACGATATTTTGCTCGGCCAGAAGTCGATCGATGCCCTCGCGCGTTCGAACGATCTTCTCGCTGCAATGGGCCCAGGGTCGGTCGCGCGATCGCAAAAATGGCTTACCCGCGATCCCGGTGGCACAGTGACGGCCGAGATCATTACCTGTCGCATCGCCTATGACCGCTTCGTCGCCAGCTGGGACACGATGCAGACCCCGCTCGAGACGACGCTTGGCATCCAGCTTTACCCGCGCCTGTTGGGCGCGGCGGCGCGGACCAAGCTCCTCGCCGATCTGCCGATTGCCTATGACTATCTGACCAACGTCTCGCGCACCGCGTCGCAGACGCTGCGCCAGCATCTCGTCATCAATGCGATGACGCAGTCGCTCCACACGATGCAGTCGGGTGGCTCGCCGTCGTCGGTCGACGTCTATGCCCAGACCCGCGCGGAGATCCAGACGCGCAACACCTACAACTCGATCGGCGCGACCGCGATGAAATGGGTGCCGCTCTTGAACATCGTGCTGACGGTGGTGTTCTACGCGCTGTTCCCGATCGCCTTTCCGATCTTCCTCTTGCCCAGAGGCGGCGTCTCGGCACTGAAGGGCTATGTCACCGGGTTCTTCTATCTCGCGGCCTGGGGCCCGCTTTACGTCATCCTCCACATGATCCTGATGCTGAAGGCGGGTGCCGATGTCGCGGCCGTCGGCGCCGCCGGTGACGGCGGCGTGACGCTAGCCAGCTATGTCGGGATTGCCGGCGTTACCGACGATATCGGCATCCTTGCCGGCTATCTGATTGCTTCGGTGCCGTTCCTTGCCGCCGGCGTCGCCAAGGGCGCGCTGGCGATTTCGAGCCAGGCAACAAGCTATCTGGCGCCGTCGCAAAGCGCCTCTGAGGAAGCAGCCCGTGAGGCGAGCACCGGCAACATCGCTGTCGGCAACAGCTCGTTCGACACCCAGGCGTTCAACATGAAGCAGGGGAACCTCTGGACCACGGCGGGCAGCTATACGTCAGGGGTCTCGTCGTTCACGTCCGTGCAAGGGGACGGAACGCGCTCGACCCAATATCCGGAAAGTGCCGTTGTCGATGCGACCGGCGCCATGTCGCGGCTGCCGATTACACCGCAGCTGTCGCAGGAGTTGCAGTCGAGCTTTACCAGGAGCGCCAGCGAGACCCGCAGCCGTGCCGAGACCCTGTCGAACAGCGCATCCTCGTCATTATCGTCGGCAAACACCCAGGCAGCGGATTTCCGGCGAACGCTGCAGGCCGGCACAGGCCTTGAAACCTCATTTGGCGCCGACGATCGCAACACGATCGGCACGACATATTCGATGGTCGACCAGGCGGCGACTGCGCTGCAGAACCGCTTTGGGTTCGAGCGCAGCCTTGCCGAATCCTACGCCAATCAGGCGATGTTCAGCGGCAATTTCAGCACGGGGCTAGGGTGGCCCGGCAACCAGGGCGCGGGCGGTGCTGGCAGCGGGAGCGGTGGTGGTGCCGGTCCGGCATCAGGCCGGGTCGGGGTTGGCGTCACAACGAGCGGCAGCAAGACATCGACAACGACGGGCACCGCTTCCGGCACCAATGGCCTGTCGGAAGCGAAGGACTTCCTCGAACAGCAGGCCAAGAGCCAGAACTGGGGGCAGCAGCGCGACAGCTTTTACCGGGCGACCGGCAACAGCTCGAGCAGCGAACTCGCCGCCCGCTCGGCGAGCCTGTCGGCTTCCTACTCCCGCGCCAACTCTGTCGCCCAGGAAGCCCGCACGGCTTACGAGACCGCCAATCGCCTCGAGGATGCTGCCTCGCTTCGCGACAGCAACGGCGTCTCGTTGAGCGAGAACCTCACCCAGCCCTTCGTCAACTTCGTCCTTGGCGAGCAGCGCGCCATGCCGGGGATCACGCCGGACTGGAATCCGACCCGTGGCCAGGCAATCACGCCGGCAGAGATCGCCGAGCGTGATTTCTACATCGGCGAATTCATCAAGGCGGAAGAGGCGAAGATCCGCGCGGGTGTCGAGCCGAGCTTTGTCGAGCCGAGCCCCGCTGGCATCGCGCGACCGAGCGCGAACACGCAGGCCCAGGTTGCACGCCTCGGCGCCGGTGGCATTGCGCAGGTTGGGTCAACGCCCATGCCTGTCGATCCTGATCTTCGGTCCCGCGAACAAATCGACGATGTGCGCGGCGATCGCGGCGAGCTTGTTGGCGCTGGCGGCCGCTACGTTGGCGGTGCGCTCGAACGCCGCGAAGAAGCGTTCGAGCGCGTTCGACCGACGATCACGCCCGATCCGCAAGACACATTGGATAATGTCCTTGGCGAGAAGCAGACAGGCTGGAAATCGGACGGCCTACCGGGCGTCATCAGCAATGTGCTGGACCCAAAGCCTAAGAAATGATGCCGAGCCAACCTAGCACGGGGATTCCAATCAAGATGGCGGCGCCAAAAATCATAAAGCCCCAAAACCAGCCCCAGAACACACGATCAGGCGTGGCGTTCTGCAGCGCGAAGCGGTCGAGTTGCTGCGTCTCGATGGCGTGGCTGAGCTGCCGCAGGCCCTCAAAACCTTCGACCTCGACCTTGACCGGCTTGTCGCGCGCGGCTTCGAGATCCGCGATGCGATCGCGGAGCGCCTGCAGCTCTTCCCTGGTGGGCTGGTCGGTCATCGGCACGCTCGATAGAACTAGAACATATGGTGCACATTACCACATTTCGTGTCATGATTCCATCGTCATGGATGACCCGATCAAACCCGGCACTGAAGAGACATTTCCGACCGCCCTGCCCCGGTCCGGCCGGCTCGAACTTGTGGCCCGCGATCTGACGCGGAACATCAATCGCCGCTATTCAATTGAGCATTGCGTTGATCTGTTCGGTGTCCACCTCGTCGAGACATCATGGGGTCGCTGCGGCACCTGGGGTCAGTCGAAGCGTGATTCCTTCGATGACCCGGACGATGCCGACCGCGCCGTCAGAACCCATCTTCGCCGCCGCGCCCGCGCACCCCGCAGAATTGGGGTTGCTTACCAAGTCGTGGGCGATGTGTGGTGATGAACGATCTCGTTGATGATGATGTTCGCAAAACCATCGGCATTACCATGCGCACAGGCTCGATCGGACGCTTAGTTCGTTCAGATAATGACATTATCAAGATTGAACGATGATATCTTCGGAACACCTAGCGCTGGGCAAAGGCCGACATTTTGCCAGCGCCAAACGCTACGACAGTGTATTTGTCGGGTGCACGCCCGGAAACTTCCATTCCGAGCGAACCGACCGGCATGCCCGGAACTGCCAAGCCTGTTACGCCTGCCGGCCGCCTGGCGAGTACACGCTTCATATCGGCGATCGGCACGTGACCTTCGAAGGCCATTCCGTCGATGAGGGCGGTGTGGCACGACGCCAGGGCGGGATGCATACCGAGGCGCTTGTGAAGGCTGGCTCGGTTTGCATCGTCGATGACCTTGACGGCCTGACCAAATGCCTTGGCGACCTGTGCTGCCCAGGCTTCGCAGCAGCCACAGCCGGGATCGCGGTGCATGACGATATCGCCTGCCGCCAATGCGGGCGAGGCCACAAGGGCAAGGGCCAGTGCCAGCAAGTATTTACGCATGAACAAGAGCCTTTCTTCTGAATTGGGACATCATCACGCGACGGTGCGACGGCGGAAAAGCCCCCGTTTGATCGGCCATCGTATGACCAGAAGCACAGTCCCCGCCAGCCCCAGCACCAGACCACCGATAGCGAACGCCAGCAACCACCATGTGTTGAAGTTGTCGCGCTCGGTCCAGTCCATGATGTGCAGGCCCCAGAAAAAGTCGAACAGCCGCCAATTTGCGGTACGCACCGCAGCGATCTGCCCGGTGTCGGCAGCGACGAAGACGCTGGTGTTCTCGGGGTCGGCAAAGGCAACACGCCAGGCCGGTAACGGGCCCCGATATTCGGGGCTGGCTGATGTGACCTGGCTCGTCATCGGCGCCGCAACCTTGGGACCGATCCAGGCCTTTTCGGCGATCGATGCCGCCAAACGGGCATCGACGGGCAGTAGGGGCGCGCCTGTCGTCGCATCGAACATCAGGATGCGATTGCCGCGCGTGACTTCGGCCACCGCCCGGCCGTGCAACATGCGCAGTGTCACCCGGTCGGCACCACTCCCGTCGAGATAGGTGGCGGGATCGGCGAAAACGACCCCGGCGGGAAGCACCTCGATGCGCTTGCGGTCGACGAGGTGGTCGCCGTGGATTTCGTCAATTGGCCAGAAACTCATCAGCGCGCCACTGGCAAACCAGATCAACAGTTGTGCGCCGATGATCAGCGCCAACCATTTGTGCAGCCTGCTGGCGCCAAGATGAAGGCGGTGGCGTCGTGAGCTCATGGTCCCGTCCTAAAACCAGAACCGGATGCCGGCAACGAAACTGGTTCCGCTGGTTCGATCACCGGCGTCACGGGCAAAGCGGGCCGTCTCGCCGACTTTGCCGGCCCATTCGACACCGATATAGGGCGCAAATTCGCGGGCGATTTCGTAGCGCAGCCGCAGGCCTAGCTCGATATCGGTGAGGCCCACACCCACGCCGATCTCGGGGATCGACTGCGCGGAGGCTTCGATCTCGGCGCGCGGCTGCAGGATCAGCCGCTGGGTGATGCGCTGGTCATAGAAGCCCTCGATACGGCCGCGCAGTTCGCCTTTGGTCGACAGAAACAGCGCGCCGGCCGCCTTGAACCAATAAGGTGCGAGCCCTTCGATGCCGAGCGTGGCATAGGCCCGCTGCGGATCGGGCCGGATGTCGTATCGCACCCCGGCCTGCAGGTTCCACCATGGACCGATGGCACGTGAATAGAGCGCCTGGACCTCGGCCTTTTCAAGCGGCCCGCGCACATCGCCCTCGCCTTCGGTCTTGACGACAAAACGGTTGATGTCGCCGCCGAACCAGCCTTCGCCTTCCCAGCGATAACCGTCGGTGCCGGCACGGGCCTGATATTCGGCGAGGTTGAACAGGATCATCGAGCCGGTGAAGCCGCCATGCTCGCGGCGTAGTGCTGCTCGCGAAGGGGCGACGGCAGCCGCGCCCCAAACGGCATCGGCGGCATGATCGGTCGGTGGCGCCGGGGCGGGGGCGTTCCCGATGGTGTCACCGGTCGCCGGCGGTGCCATATTGTGGCCGGCGTGCGGGTCGGCGGCAGCGGGGACTGTCGCCATCGGCATGGTGTGACCCGCGTGCAGGTCGGCCGTCGGCGCAGCGGTCTGCGCCAAGGCACCGCCCGGAACGAGCGCCAGCGAGACAATCGCCCCGATAGTGGTGCGGATCATGCCACGTCCTCGTCGTGGCGTACCGTAACGACGCGGAACATGCCGGCATGCATGTGCAGCATCATGTGACAGTGGAACGCCCAGTCTCCCAGCGCATCGGCGGTCAGATCGAACGACACCTTGCCGCCCGGCAGGACATTGACGGTGTGCTTGACTGGGCGGTTGCCCTTTTCACCCATCACCACCTCGAAGAAATGCCCATGCAGGTGAATCGGGTGGGGCATCATCGTGTCGTTGATCAGATTGACCCGAACACGCTCGTTATGGCGAAAGGCCAACGGCTCGGCGCCTTCGCTGAACTTCACCCCGTCGAACGACCACATGTAGCGTTCCATGTTGGCAGTGAGGTGAATGTCGATCTCACGCGACGGATCGCGCTTGTCGGGATTGGGTTCGAGCGAGCGCAGCTGGCTGTACGTCAGCACGCGATGCGGTTCGTTCTCGAGGCCGGTCGGGCGCTCGCCGGTGCGGTCCATTGGCATTGAGGACAGCATCGCCACCCCGGGCCCCATTTTGACCTGCGGCGCCACCGACGGGTCGAGCATCTTCATCGATCCCATGTCGTGGCTCATGCCCGGCATCGCGCCATGATCCATGCCGGGCATCTTGCTATGGTCCATCCCGGCAATCGCGCCGCCGCTCATGTCCATATCGCCCATGCCCATGTCCTTCATGGTCAGCAGCGGGCGTTTGCGAAGCGGCGGTGTCTCGCCGACCATGCCCATCCGCGGTGCCAGCGTGGCGCGCACCAGGCCCGACCGATCGATGCCTTCGGCAATGAAGCCGTAGGCGCGATCATCCTGTGGCTGGACGATGATGTCATAGGTTTCGGCGACGCCGATCTGGAACTCGTCGGTCTCCACCGGCTGCACATTGTTGCCGTCGGCAGCGACGACCGTCATCGCCAGTCCGGGTATCCGCACGTTGAAATTGGTCATCGCGGAAGCGTTGATGATGCGCAGCCGCACCTTTTCGCCGGGCACGAACAGGCCGGTCCAGTTTTCCACCGGGCCATGGCCGTTGACGAGATAGGTGTAGATCGCCCCAGTTGCATCGGAGATGTCGGTCGGGTCCATTCGCATCGCGGCCCACATCCGCCGGTCGGCGGCCGACTGGCCCTTGCCGGCAAGCAGGCCGGCGAGCGTCTGCTTCTGGAAGTTGAAATTGCCGCCGTTCTGCTTGAGGCGTGTGTAGATCTTGTGCGGGTGCATGACGCTCCAGTCGCTGAGCACCAGGACGTGCTCGCGGTCGGACGCGACCGGGTCGGCGCCGGCAGGATCGATGACGATCGACCCGAAATGCCCCATCGCCTCCTGCAGGCCCGAATGGCTGTGGTACCAATAGGTGCCCGACTGGCGGATCGGAAAGTCGTAAACGAACGTCTCGCCCGGCTTGATGCCCGGAAAGCTGATCCCCGGCACGCCATCGTACTGGAACGGCAGCAACAGCCCATGCCAGTGGATCGACGTGTCTTCGGCGAGCGTGTTGGTCACCGAGAGGCGCACGTTCTGACCTTCCTTCAGCCTGATCAGCGGCCCGGGAACGGTGCCGTTGATCGCGATGGCATGGCCGGCCCGGCCGCCAACACTGTGCATCGCGTGGCCGACGCTGAGCTTGATGTCTTCGCCGGACAAAACATCGCTGCCGCTCGCAAGGCCGCCAGTGCCACTGCGCGCCCAACCCGGCACAGCCATCGCACCTGTGACTAACGAGGCGGCCCGCAGAAAGCCGCGGCGAGAGGTCGGTAGGATCATATCTGTCCCTGGAAATTCAGCAAAGCACAGCAAGGCTCGCATTGAGATACGCACGGTTTTGAATCGCCCCTCAAGGGCGGCCTGCGGCATTATCGCCTTGGCGGCCTAACCGCTCAGCGCCTTGCGAGCACGATAGATCCGGACTTCGACAGCTTTCTCGCTGATCCCGAGTACCGCGGCAGCTTCCGCCTGGGAGAGACCATCCACCGCGGTCAGGATGAGAGGCTCTTTGAGGTTCGCCGGAAGCGATGCAATCGCCTTGGTCGCGCGCGCCAGCGCGCGGGCATCATCGATCGCTGCCTCGCCCGTAACCGCCGTGTCGACAATCTCGCTCGCAGCGTCCAACGGCAGCGCAAAGCGAAATAGTCGCCTGACGGCGCGTCGGCGTCCCCAATCACGGCACTTGTTCAGCGCAATGCGGTTGATCCAGTAGCGAAAAGGCCGACTGCCGTCGTAACGTCCGATCGACGCAAAGGCCGCGACAAAGGTTTCCTGCACAACATCGAGGGCCTCATCGGTGTCGCCGATATGGCTGCGAACAAGGCGAAACACCGGCTCGCGGTAGCGCTGCATCAGCTCGCCATACGCCACCTGGCGACCGCTCAGCGCCAGCGCCGCGAGTTCGCCATCGGTGCAGCCGGTGAGCGGCATCGTCACCGTAGGGGCGTTCGGGCGCGTCACTCCGTCGGGGCTGTCAGCGCCTTGACCGCCGCCTCGTCGAACTTTCGCGCCTGATCGGGGCGCAAGACACTGCGCAACCGGAAGACATGCTGCAGCGTCTCTTTCTGAAGCTCTCCCATGACCTCGTGCGAACGATCGACCGCTGCCTGCACTCCGGGACCATAGCCGTGTTCGGCTGTAATCGCTTCAGCAAGACGCGCGTTGTCGGATCGCATTTGCTGCTCGAGGGCGCGTTTCCTGACTGCAAACTGCTGTTCAAGCCCCTCGATCTGCGCCCGCTGCGCGGCATCCAGTTCGAGTTTGTCGTGCAGGATGGCGTGAAGCTCGGTTTCAGGCGGAGAAAGCCGCGTGACCAGCGCGCGGCCGACGAACACGCCTCCCAGCGCTGCGAAAAACGCCACCAGCGCAACAATCGCGATCCGCCGGAAATTGTTCATCCGATATTCGCCAGCAGCGTCGAGGGCGCAAGATTGGCCCCGGCCGCAAACGGCGAGGGCTGCGCTGCCTCAGCCGAACCGCCGGGCAGAACTGCCGCACCAATACCGATCCCCAGCGCCAGTACCGCAGCAAGGCTTAGCGCCGGTCCGGTCGTCAATGTCGATGCGCTGCGTTCGGCATCGATCCGCATCAGCACATCGCCTTCAAGCGACGCCAACCTTGTCGGGACCGGCAGGGTCCGTAGCTGCTGCAACGCCCGGTCAAGGTCGTCCATGAAAGCTTCCTTCTCAAATTCAACCGACATTACGCACGCGCTTCGCTCACCCCTCAACAAGATTCCTTGAGGGGCAGGGTCACCGGCTGCGTATATCTCCCTAGTCCAACGAGGAGCCATCCATGACCTTCAATTTTCGTGCCGTTTTCGCTGCTGCCCTGATTGCTGCGCTCGGCACCGGCACCGCCGCTCTTGCACATACCAAGCTTGTCTCATCGACCCCGGCCGCCAATGCCACCGTCGACAAGCCGGGCAAGGTCGTCCTGGTCTTCAACGAGAAGCTGATGGCGAAGTTTGCAGGCGCCGAGCTGACAATGACCGGTATGCCCGGCATGTCCGACCATCAGCCGATGAAGATGACCGGCTTCACCACGGCGCTGGGTGCCGATGGCAAGACGCTGACGCTGCTGATGAAGCGGGCCCTGCCCAGCGGCAGCTATGAGCTGAAGTGGTTTGCCGCTGGCGCCGACGCCCACCGCATGGAAGGCAGCTTTCCCTTCACCGTGAAATAGCATGCTCGCGATCGCCATCAGGTTTGCACTCTACGCCAACCTGATGGTGCTGTTCGGGTGGCCGCTGTTCGCGTTGTACAGAACACGAGACAAAGCCAGCGGACCATCACCAAGCCAGTTGCTTTCGCTGACGCTGGTCGCGGCGTTGCTATCCGTTGCCGGCATGCTTGCGATGACCGCAGCGATGTCCGGGGTTGCGATCATCGACGTCGATCGCGGCTCGATCGCGGCAATGGTGTTCGAAACACCAATGGGAGTTGCATGGCTGGTGCGAATGGCGGCGTTGGCAACAATCGCTGCGCTGGCCTTCGTGCGAAGTCCCGTTGTTGGGGTAGCAAAAGTCGCTTTTGCCACCGCGGCGTTGGCGTCGCTGGCCTGGACCGGCCACGGTGCTGCCGGGGAGGCGACGGCGGGCTGGGTTCAGCTCGTCGCTGATATTGTCCACCTGCTCGCCGCAGGTGCCTGGGTAGGCGCGCTGGTAGAGTTGGGCTTGATAGTGGCGCGTAATCCGTCGCGCCTGACATCGGCTGACTTCATTTCGATGCACCATGCACTCGATGGTTTTTCGAATGCCGGGACCGTCATCGTCGCGCTGCTGATCATCACCGGCTCGATCAACACATGGATCCTTGTGGGTCCGGCAGGCGTCGGTCTGGTTGGCAGTGACCAGTACGTCCAGTTGCTGGCTATCAAGCTGGCGCTGTTTACGGTCATGCTCGGGCTGGCGGCAATGAACCGCTTCCGCCTCACCCCGGCGCTGTTGCGCGATCTGGACGCTGGCGCTGTTCCGTCAGGAGCCCGACGGGCGCTGCGCCGGTCGATCGCAATCGAAGCCGGACTTGCTGCTTCGGTGCTGGCAATCGTTGCCTGGCTCGGAACGCTGGTGCCGCCAGCATCGTTATAGGCTGTGTGCCTGACCCGTTTTGTTCTGAGGGCTGATAGCGCGCTTTGCGTATCACCCACTAGCAGACACACGGAAAGGTGTTCCAATGCACAAATATATGACGCTCGCAGCTTTGCTCGTCGCAGCCCCAATCGCCGCTCAAACGCCGCCGCCTGTTGATCACAGCAAGATGCAGGGCATGAACCACGATGCGATGGCCACACCGGGCGCATCAACGCCCGCCATGGACCACAGCAAGATGCCGATGATGGACCATAGAAAGATGGAAGGCATGGACCATTCAAAGATGGGTGGAATGGGCGAGATGATGAAGAATACGCCGGCCAATCCATACGCCGAGGTCGGCATGGCGATGCACCACAAGATGATGGTCGTCGGCGCCGACGCGTCGGAAACCTGGATCCGCCAGATGATCGAACATCATCGCGGCGCGATTGCCATGTCGAAGATCGCTGTGGCGCAGGCCTCCGACAAGGACGTCCGCACCATGGCGCAGAAGGTCGTCACGATGCAGGAGAAGGAAGTCGCAAGCCTCCAGTCGTGGCTGAAGCGAAACGGGAAGAAGGCGCAGTAATGGCCATGGCACATCGGGCTCGCACACACGGGTCCGATGCCGCCAAAGCTGACTGCTTGAGGGCAGCGACGCTTAGAGGAACGACGAAAAAACCCCGCGGCTCACCCGACGCTGCCGGCGAGTTCTTCGATTATCGGACAGTCGGGTCGATCGTCGCCGCTGCACGTCGCAACAAGGTGCTCGAGCGAACGCCGCATCGCATGCAACGCCCTTTCGCGCTCCCGCAGATCGGTTATTCTGGCCATAGCCAGCGCTTTGACGTCAGCGCTTGCACGCGTCTTGTCGCTCCAGAGCGCCAGCAGCTCGCCAATCTGATCGATCGGAAAGCCAAGGTCGCGGGCCCGCGCGATGAATCGCAATCGATGCACATCATTGGTCGAGTAATCCCGGTACTCCGAATCCGTTCGCAGCGCCTTTGGCGTCAGCCCGATCTTTTCATAGTGGCGCACCATCCGCGCGCTGAGACCCGCCGCGGCCGCTGCCTCGCCGATGTTCATGAGATACCTCTTGACCTTGACACAATGTCAACCCCGACATTGCGCCGCGACGCTTGAATTACAAGGACGCAGCCCATGGCCGATCACCAGCACACGCACTCCATCGAACACGATGCCAAGTCCCATGCAGGCAGCGGCAGCGGCAATAAGAATGCCCCGGGGACAACCGTGAAAGACCCGGTCTGTGGCATGTCCGTAGACCCGCATACCGCTGCGCATCGCGCCGACCATGACGGTCATCCCTATTATTTCTGCTCCGCTGGCTGCCGCACGAAGTTCGTCGCCGACCCTGCCAAATATCTGACACCCGCCGAATTGCAGTCGCACGAGCCGGTGCCTGAAGGCACGATCTACACCTGCCCGATGCACCCCCAAATCCGGCAGGTCGGGCCGGGGGCATGTCCCATTTGCGGCATGGCACTCGAACCGGCGGTCATGACTGCTGACACCCCGCCCAACCCCGAGCTGGCCGACTTTACGCGTCGCTTCTGGATCGGCCTTGCCCTGACGATCCCCGTGTTCTTCCTTGAGATGGGCGGCCATCTGTTCGACATCGGCCATCTCATCGCGCCGCAAATTTCGAACTGGATCCAATTGCTGCTCGCAACACCCGTGGTGCTCTGGGCGGGGTGGCCATTCTTCGAGCGCGGTTGGCGGTCCATCGTCAACCGCAGCCTCAACATGTTCACGCTGGTTGCGATGGGGACAGGTGTCGCTTGGGCCTATAGCGTCGTCGCTACGGTTGCCCCCGATGTGTTCCCGCCAGCGTTCCGCCGCATGGACGGCGCGGTCGCGGTTTATTTTGAAGCCGCCGCTATCATTGTCGTCCTGGTTTTGCTCGGCCAGCTCCTCGAACTTCGCGCCCGCGAAGCGACCGGCGGCGCCATTCGCGCGCTGCTCGACCTCGCGCCCAAGATCGCCCGGCGGCTGAAGCCCGATGGCAGCGATGAAGAAGTGTCACTCGGTCTGGTCGTCGCCGGCGATACCTTGCGCGTTCGCCCGGGCGAAGCCGTGCCGGTCGATGGCACGGTCACCGACGGACACTCGACGATCGATGAATCGATGGTCACCGGCGAGTCCATGCCTGTGACCAAGAGCGTCGGCGACACCGTCATTGCGGGCACCATCAACCAGACCGGCGCCCTCGCCATGCGCGCCGACAAGGTCGGCAGCGACACGATGCTGGCGAGGATCGTCCAGATGGTCGCCGATGCCCAGCGCAGCCGCGCGCCAATCCAACGGCTTGCTGACCAGGTCGCCGGTTGGTTCGTGCCGACCGTCATTGCTGTCGCGGTACTGGCCTTCATCGTCTGGGCGACCTTCGGCCCTGAACCGCGCTTCACCTTCGGGTTCGTTGCCGCGGTCACTGTTCTGATCATCGCCTGCCCCTGTGCGCTCGGGCTCGCGACGCCGATGTCGATCATGGTCGGCGTTGGCAGGGGTGCGGCGGCCGGCGTGTTGGTCAAGAATGCCGAAGCGCTCGAGCGGATGGAGAAGGTCGATACGCTGCTCGTCGACAAGACCGGCACACTGACGGAGGGCAAGCCCAAGGTCGTCGCCATCGAACCGTTCAGCGGTATCGCCGAGGCTGAGCTGCTGCGCTTTGCTGCCGCTGTGGAGCGTCCGAGCCAGCACCCGCTTGCGGCTGCGATTGTTGCCGAAGCCGCCGCCCGCGAACTTGCAGTCGAAACTGCAACCGAGTTCGATGCGCCGACCGGCAAAGGTGTCATCGGCACGGTCACTGGTCGCCGTGTCGCCATTGGCAACCCAGCGTATCTTTCCGAACTAGGTGTCGATACGACCGCCCTGAGCGAAGCCGCCGACCGCCATCGCCGCGAAGGTGCGACCGCCATCCTTGTCGCGGTCGATGGCAAAGCGGCCGGTGTGATCGCCATCGCCGATCCAGTGAAACAGTCCACGCCGAGCGCCCTGGCGGCACTCAAGGCCGAGGGCATCCGTGTGATCATGGTCACCGGCGACAACCGCGTCACCGCCGAAGCCGTGGCACGGCGCCTTGGGCTCGATGAAGTCGAGGCCGACGTCCTCCCGGATGCCAAGAGCGCGGTGGTTGCCAGGCTCAAGGCCGAAGGCCGCGTCGTCGCCATGGCCGGCGATGGCGTCAACGACGCCCCTGCCCTCGCCGCCGCCGATGTCGGCATCGCGATGGGCACAGGCACCGATGTCGCGATCGAGAGCGCCGGCGTGACGCTGGTCAAAGGCGACCTCAACGGCATTGTCCGTGCGCGCCGCCTCAGCCACGCAACCATGCGCAACATCCGCCAGAACCTGTTTCTCGCCTTCGTTTACAACGCCATCGGGGTGCCAGTCGCCGCCGGGGTGCTGTACCCCTCGTTCGGCCTGTTGCTCTCGCCGGCGATCGCTGCCGCGGCCATGGCGCTATCGTCGATATCGGTCGTCGGCAACGCGCTGCGCCTCAGAAGTGCCGAGCTGTGAAAGCGATGGTCGACCATCCCGCGTTCAACGTCGCGATCTTCGCGCTGTTGCTCAGCCTGCCGTGGGAGTTCGGCCAGATGTGGCTCTATGCCGGTGCTTCGGAAATGTCGCATCTCCAGGGCATTCAAATCTGCATGGCGGCAACGCTGGGCGACGCCGTCATCATGCTGATCGCTTTTGGGATCGTCGCGGCTGTGGCCCGATCGCAAGACTGGGTTCTCGCCCCGAAGACGTCGCAGGTTGCCGGTTTCGTCGTTGTTGGTCTGGCAATCACAATCGCGGTGGAAATCGTCGCGACGCGTACCGATGGCGCTTTCAGTTGGCGATACACCCCTGCCATGCCGGTCACACCCTTGCTCGGCATCGGGCTTGCGCCGTTGATGATGTGGCTGGTGGTGCCGCTGCTCGTTCTATGGTTCGTCCGCCGCCAGATCGGCAGTACCAGCACCACCCCGGAATGGAGGCGCAACAACGGTTGACCTGAAGCCCTTGAAGCGTTGCACGCCTGCCCTCCTTGGCCGGCGCCCTGACGACGATGCGCCACCTCCCTCGCGGCAGGGGCGGCGTTACGGAACATGGTGCCGCGCCAAGGAGTACGAAGATGCGCATTCTCACGACACGGACGATTGCCGCCGCACTGATCATGTTGGCGCTGCCCGTCGGGCTGCCGACCACAGCAACGGCCGCAGGTATCGGTCACACCTTCATCATGCGTGGATC
This sequence comes from Sphingomonadales bacterium, assembly GCA_027485735.1. Lineage (GTDB taxonomy): Bacteria > Pseudomonadota > Alphaproteobacteria > Sphingomonadales > Sphingomonadaceae > Sandarakinorhabdus. The sequence goes on from JAIXQM010000194.1 coordinate 57,427, forward strand.
AGTTGTCGACGTTACAGATGGCAAACCGACGATCTGCGTCGGCAAGGCCGACGGCGCAAAGGTCGGCCAGATACTCGATGTTATCCGTATGACGACGCTGCCGGGCGCACGCGGTGGCTCTGGTTTTCGGCGCGAAAACATCGGGCAGATCCGCATAACCGCAATTGTCGATGACCATTTTGCGACAGCTGCTGTCGTGAAAGGTGATGTCGCAAAGCATGACATCGTCGAGCTTCGCAAAAGCTAGGATTGCACTTCGCTCTGAACGACCGGCGTCATCTCGGTTCGTCGCCAAGGTGACGCCGATCGGGCTCTTAGTCGCTTAGTCCGTCGATTGTTCGAAAAATTAATCAGAATGAGGATGTCACAATATGAGCGAAGACCCTCGAGGGAGCGCCGATCCGCAATCCCAACAACTTCTTTTGTCGATATGGGATGACGAAGGTGGCGCCGGGCGCTGCGGTCCGAATGAAAGCACGGCCCGTCCTGTCAACGGCCCGGTCATCCCCGAGCTGACCAACACCGAACTGGTACAACTTCGCGTGCGCGTGATCGCCCTCGAAAATCTGGTCACAGCATTGCTCTCGGGTGCGCAGTCTAGCCAGCACGATCTCGTCCGCGCCATGGCGGCCCAGATTTCGCCCCGCGTAGGCGTGACGCCACATCCGCTGACCATCCAGGCCGCAGCGCACATGAACGAGATAGTGGATCGGGCGGTTCAATACCGATCGGCTTCAACAGAATGACGGCGATCGAATCATGTTGACGGATCGCCCGGGTGATCTGTCATCAATGCCGTCGGCCGACGATGCGGCCGACCGTCTGAATCATGCCTGCTTCTGCATCACCCTCGACCAACAGGCGCTCATACGGCAGCTCGACATCGAGATCGGAACCCCGGGATTTGCCGCAGCCCTCGCTGGCTCGCATCCATCGCTATTTTCCAATGTACCGGTCTTTGTTTCGAAAGAGACAGTGAAGGCAATGGAAAGCGTGGTCGCGGCCGTCGAAGCGGCTGCGCAGCTACCAGGCTTTCAAGCCGCCGCCGCGGCATGGGCTCCCCCGATTTCGGTTGCGAACTTTGGCCCGGTCGGCGCCCTCATGGGTTATGATTTTCACATCGCAGCGACTGGCCCGCGCCTGATCGAGGTCAATACCAACGCCGGAGGTGCCTTTCTCAATCACGCTCTTGCGGCCGCGCAGCGAGCCTGTTGCCAGGAGGTGCAATCGCTTGTCGAGACGATCGTGCCGCCGGGAAACTTTGGCGAGAAGATCGCCACCATGTTCATCTCGGAGTGGCAGAGACAGCGCGGGGTTGGACGGCCCGCGACGATTGCAATCGTCGACGATGGCCCAGAGGAGCAGTTCATGTTCCCGGAGTTCGAGCTTGCTCGCTCGCTGCTGGAAGCGCGGGGCATCACCACCGTGATCGTCGACCCTGCCGCGCTGCGTTTCGACGGCTCGACGCTTTGGTCAGGCGACCTTGCAATCGACCTCGTCTATAATCGTCTCGTCGATTTCGCATTGGCCGAAGCGCGTCACGACGCGCTGCGTGCGGCATATGAGACTGGCAAGGTCGTTCTCACGCCAAACCCGCACAACCACGCCTTTCTGGCCGACAAGCGTAACCTGATGTTGCTGTCAGACCCGGGTTTGCTCGAAACGTGGGGACTTGCAACGGAGTATCGAAAAATCCTTCATGCTTCAGTTCCTACCACAATCACCATTGACGCTAGCAACGCCGATCATCTTTGGACAGACCGACGAAACCAGTTTTTCAAGCCCGCCGGCGGGCACGGCAGCAAGGCAGCGTATCGCGGCGAGAAGGTGACACGGAAGGTTTGGGCGGAGATCGTTCAGGGCGGTTACGTTGCTCAGGCCTACGCGCCGCCGAGCAGTCGAGTAATTGTTCAAGACGGCTCGCCAGTGGAATTTAAGCTCGACGTCAGACTGTACACCTACGCTGGCGCCACCTTGCTTGCCGCCGCCCGTCTTTACCAAGGGCAGACCACTAACATGAGAACGCCCGGTGGTGGGTTTGCACCGGTATTGACGATCGAGACAAATGTGAGTTCGACGTCATGAGTCCATGTTAACGTTTAACTTGCATAACACTGTAAGGTATTTTCCGGTTCGATGTCTTCGGGGCGTTCATATCAGAGAGTTCGATCCACACCTGGCATGATCACTGGTCTTGTCCCAGCCTCTCACATGGCCACACTATCGGACAGAGCTCCTTTGATATGCGTGGATCCGCTTGGTGTGTCAGCCCGCAGTTGGCGGCTGCCAAAACGCGCGAACAAGGTAGGAAGGACGAACAGCGTGAGTAGCGTGGCCGAGATCAGTCCACCGATGACCACGGTCGCGAGCGGTTTCTGGACCTCCGCACCTGCGCCATGTCCGAGCGCCATGGGAACGAACCCGAGCGATGCCACCAGCGCTGTCATCGCGACTGGCCTGAAGCGGGTAAGCGCACCTTCTTTTGCGGCCTCAGCCCGCGTCATACCCTGTTTCATCAGCTCCTGAATGGAGCTGACCATGACGAGGCCGTTCAGCACAGCTACGCCCGACAACGCTATGAAACCGACAGCAGCCGAAATCGAGAAGGGCATACCGCGCAGCACCAGCGCTAGGATTCCCCCCACCAGTGCCAACGGGACGCCGGTGAACACCAGGGCCGCGTCGCGGACGCTCCCCAATGCCCCGTAGAGCAGCAGCATGATGACCGCGAAGCAGATTGGCACGACGATCGTCAGACGATCTCGGGCAGCCGTCAAATTCTCGAACTGCCCACCCCATTTTAGATAGATACCCGGCGAAAGCGGCACCTGCGCATTGATCGCGGCCTGCGCGTCGGCAACGACGCCGGCGACGTCCCGACCGCGCACATTGGCCTGAACGACCACGCGGCGCTTGCCATCCTCGCGGCTGATCTGGTTCGGCCCGTCCCCCAGAGCAACGTCGGCGACACTGCCCAAAGGTACATAGGCGCCGCCCGCAGTCGGCACCGGAATCTGTCCGATCGCCTGAAGATCGGCGCGAGACCTTTCCGCGAGCCGAATCACGACCGGGAAGCGACGATCGCCCTCGAAGATCATCCCGGCTTCACGCCCGCCGATCGTTGCGGCAACTGTGTCCTGAACGTCGCCGGCTGTCACACCGACGCGTGCCATCGCGTCGCGGTTCGGCCGGATATCGAGCAGCGGCAGGCCCTCTGTCTGCTCCACTCGGACATCAGCTGCGCCGCGGACCTTCCGCAGCACCGCCGCCACCTCGTTGGCAGTCGCGTTCATCTGGGCAAAGTCGTCGCCGAACACCTTGACCGCAATGTCCCCGCGTACCCCCGCGATCAGTTCGTTGAATCGCATCTGGATCGGCTGCGTGATCTCGTAGCCATTGCCTGGCACGGCTTTAAGCTTCGTTTCGATCCTCTCGACCAGCTCAGCCTTGGGAAGATCAGGGTCGGGCCATTCGTTTCGCGGCTTCAGAATGATGAAGGTGTCGGTGGCGTTCGCCGGCATGGGGTCCGAGGCAATCTCTGACGTTCCCGTCCGAGAGAAGGCGAAGCGAACTTCCGGTTCACGCGCGATCGTCTTCTCGACCGCGAACTGCATTTGCTGGCTTTGTTCGACCGACGTGCCCGGCGGACGCCAGGCCTGGACAAGGATATTGCCCTCATCGAGCTGGGGCAGAAACTCTTGGCCAAGGGTCGAGAAAGCCAGAACCGCCGCGATTACAGCCGCTACAGCGGCGCCGAACGTCAATTTGGGCCGACGCATGGCGGCTTCGAGTCCGGGTTCATAGCGCGCTTTGAGAGCCGCGATGATTCGGCTTTCCTTCTCGTCGACCCGCCCGCTGATCCATGCCGCAATCGCAGCCGGCACGAATGTCAGGGACAGGATGAAGGCAATGACGAGCGCGATGATGACGGTCAGCGCCATCGGTTCGAACATCTTGCCCTCGACACCCGAGAATGTGAGCAGCGGCAAAAAGACGAGGATGATGATCGCTTGCCCGTAAACCGAGGGACGGATCATTTCACGTGCCGAGGCGGCGACGATCGTAAGTCGCTCCTGCAAGGAGAGGCGGTCACCCAGCGCGTGTTGCCGTTCGGCAAGCCGACGCAGGGCATTTTCGACGATGATGACCGCGCCGTCGACGATCAGGCCGAAATCGAGCGCGCCGAGGCTCATCAGGTTGGCCGACACGCCGGCGCGCAGCATCCCCGCGCTGGTCAGCAGCATCGTGATCGGGATGACGAGGGCAGCGATCAGCGCTGCCCGGAAGTTGCCAAGCAGCAGGAACAGCACGACGATGACCAGCGCCGCGCCTTCGGCGAGGTTGCGGCCAACCGTTGCGATGGTCGAGTTCACGAGGTCGGTCCGGTCCAGCACCGGCTTGACGATGATATCGGCCGGAAGTGAGCGACTAATGGTCTTCAGCCGGTCGGACACGGCCGTCGAGACAGTGCGACTATTCTCCCCGATCCGCATGACGGCCGTTCCGACGACGACTTCATGGCCGTTTTCCGAAGCCGAGCCCGTGCGGATGCCCTGCCCTGCTTTGACAGTCGCCACCTGATCGAGGGTGATGGGAACGCCCTCGCGCGTTGCCACCACCGTCCGTGCCAGCTCGTTTGCGGTCCGCACGCGCGCGTCGGAGCGCACAAACAGGCCCGCGCCGTTGCTGTTGACCGTGCCCGCACCAATGCTGGTGTTGCTCCGTTCAAGCGCGGTCGCGAGATCCTGGACTGTCAAACGCAGTGCGGCCAGGCGCTGCAGGTCTGGCACGACGAGATACTGCCGATCATAGCCACCGAGGGAATCGATGCCCGCAACGCCCGGCGTCCCGCGGAGCTGGGGGGCTACGATCCACTCCTGCACCGTGTGGAGATAGGTTGCCTCGTCCGCTTCACTGACGAGATGCTCGCCTTCCGGCGTGATGTAGCTGCCGTCGCGTTGCAGCCCCGGTTCGCCATCGCGATGCCGGATTTGGTCCAGCTCGCGCAACGCGACGGTCCACATGAAGATATCGCCAAGCCCGGTCGCGATCGGTCCCATTTCCGGCATCACGCCCTGCGGCAAGCGCTCCTCAGCGGAGCGGAGCCGTTCGGCGACCTGTTGGCGCGCGAAGTAGATGTCGGTGCTGTCCGAGAAAACTGCAGTGATCTGGGCAAAGCCGTTGCGGTTGAGCGAGCGCGTGCTCTCAAGCCCTGGAATCCCGGCGAGCGATGTTTCGATCGTGAACGACACCTGCCGCTCGATCTGATCCGGTGACAGCGAAGGTGCCATCACGTTGATTTGCACCTGGTTATTCGTGATGTCGGGAACAGCGTCGATCGGGAGGCGCTGGAGCGCAAGCGCGCCGAACAGCACCGCGATCCCTGTGAAAAGCAAAACCAGCCATCGGCGTTCAACCGAGAAAGTGACAAGGCGATCGATCATCGGATCAATCCATGTCCATTTCGCCGCTTTTGCCGAGTTCGGCCTTGAGCGTGAAACTATTGGTTGTCGCGATCCTCTCGCTGCCGTTCAAGCCGGCGGTGATAACAACCTGATCACCGTTGCGGCGCCCCACCGACACCGGCACGGCCTTGAAGCCGGTGGGGGTACGCACGAATACGACGGTCTTGTTCTCGACAGACTGGACCGCCGTAGAGGGCACGGCGATGCTGCGATCGTTGGTGGACGGTAGCAGGATCGACACGGTGACGGGCTCGCCTACCCGCCATGTTCCCCCGACATTATCGAGCGTTGCGAGGACCTGGACGAGCTTCGTACTTTCATCGAGAACCGGCGAAACGAACGTCACACGGCCCGCTTGTCGGCGTCCAGCTGACGTAACTTCGACACGCGTTCCCGGCCGCACTCTGCCGGCATCGGCCGGCGATAACGATGCCGCGATCGTCACGCGGGAGAGGTTGGCGACACGGTACAGCTCGCTGTCCGCTGCAACGGTCTGTCCGAGCGTGGCGGGGCGCGCGATGACCTGGCCGGCGATCGGCGAGCGGATCGCAACGCGGTTGAGCGCGCCGCCGCTGCCACCCGTCGCCGAGAGTTGCTGTTGCGCGAGCCGAACGGCGATATCCGCTTCCGTTGCAGCCGTCCGGGCCGCTACCAGATCCTGTTCGGGCGAGACGCGTTCGGCGAACAGGCGTTGCTCACGGCGCAGGTTCGATTGGGCGAGCGCCGATCGCGCGCGTGCAGCCTCGATTTCGGCATTCAGTGAAGCGGCTTCGCGACTTTCGATGACCGCCAGTGTTTCGCCGCGGCCGACAGACTGGCCAAGGTTTCGGTTGAGCGCGACCAGCCTTCCGCCGATGGTGGCGGAGACGACCTGGACACCTTGCGGATCGCCTTGGACCAGCGCCGGCAACTCGATGGCGCCTGCTATGCCACCGATCGTAGGGCGGCCGACTTCGATGCCGGCATCCGCGATTTGCCGGGCTGAAAGGGTTACGGCATCCTTGTCGGCAGACTTGCCCGCCTCCCCCTTCTCCGTCCCTTCCATGCCGGCCGGTTCGTCGGCTTTCTTTTCCGCGCCGCCACAGGCCAGCAGCGTCAGGGGGATCAGAATGGACATTGCGGCCCGCGCGCCGGTCTTCGTCATCATTGGTCCTTCGCAGGGTCGGGAGCGGCAGCGGTCAGCCGCTCAAGCCGGGCCTGGGCATCATGGTAGGCGGCAAGCGCATCGATCGCGGCAGTACGCGTTTCCGACAAGGTTCGTTCGGCATCGAGAAGATCGAGCTGGCCGAACTTGCCCTCGCGATAACCGATTCGCGCGATGCGCGCGGATTCGAGCGCAGCCGCGAGCGCCGGACCGCTGGCGGTTCTGGCCGTGGTGGCTGCATTCGCGACCTCGGCCTGTGCGTTCGCGATGGACTGTGCCGCGTCGACTTCTGCGGCGCGCCGCATGGCATCGGCTTGCTCGCGCTGCGCGCTCGCCTGGGCAATGGAGGCCCTGCCATTGTTGAACAGCGGTATCGGGATCGACAGCCCGACGACGGCGGCTGTGTCGTTCGTTTGTTCGATGCGACGCGCGCCGGCGCCCACCGTTACATCGGGGATGCGCTGCGAGCGCGCAAGCCGCACCTGTGCATCGGCCGTCGCAACTTCCGCGCGTGCGGCCGACAGTGCCAGCGTGCCGCCCGGGCCTGCCGCCATGGAAGGGCCGTCGCCCTTGACGCGATCGAACCATGCAAGGTCGAGCGCTCCCGTCGCGGGCTGGCCGATACGTCGCGCCAGGTTGCCGCGCGCGACCTCGGACATGCGCTGCGCACGTTCGACTGCGGCGTCGGCGTTGATACGCAACACATCCGCGCGCTGTTGCTCTATCGGTGAGGCACGCCCCGCACGGACCCGGATGCCCGCCGCTCGCGCAGCATCGCCGGCAATCCCGGCCTGCTCGCGCGCGGTAACGAACCGGCGCTCGGCGGCTACCGCTTCGATATAGGCCTGGGTTACGGCGAGCCGAATGTCGGCTGCCGCAATGACCATCGCGATCCGTGCCTGCTCGCCTTGCGCGGTTGCGACGTCGACGCGTGCGGACCGTTTGCCACCCAGCTCGATTGGCAATGTCAAGCCGACCGTAGCCTCGGCGCTTCGCACGCCGCGATATTGCCCGGACCCACCAAAATATTCGAGGCCGGCGTCAAGTGTAGGGTTCGGCCGGAGGCCAGCGACGTCACGTGCCGCACCGCTTGCGCGAACACCCGCCTGTGCCGCTTCAAGCGATGGTGCGGAAGCTTCGGCGAGCGCCAGTATCCGTTCGAGTGTCAGGACCGGGCCGACGGCCGTTTCGACGCTGGCCTGTGCCTGAGCATCGGCGGCGCACGGACTGACTACGAGAGTTGCAATCATTAGGTTCGGCAACCGGCGCATGAGCGCGTGATTCAGCATCGACATAAAGTGCCGCCTATGCCGCTCGAAGTTCGCGCCGCGCATTGCGGACAATTTCGTAGGCGGAATGGAGGAACAGGAGGGCGATCACGCCGGCAACCACCAGATCGGGCCACGCAGCTCCGGTCCAGGCAACCAGCCCCGCCGCGGCGATCACGGCCACATTGGCGATCGCATCGTTGCGGCTGAACAGCCAGATCGCGGTGACGTTGGCATCGCCCGCGCGGAAGCGTGACAATACGAGAGCGGCGGTCACGTTCACGATCAGGGCAACGACTCCGATCGCACCCATCAATTCAGCGTCGGGAACAACGGCATTCATTGCCCGCCAGAGTGCTGAGCCGATGACGCCTATTCCCAGCAGGCCGAGGAAGATACCTTGCGTCAGTGCGATCTGCGATCGGGCACGTGGGGCCCAGCCAAGGGCGACTAAGCCCAAGAGGGAGATGCTTCCGTCACCGATGAAATCGAGCGCATCCGCCTTCAGCGCCTGACTATCAGCCAGGAAGCCACCAACGATCTCGATCAGGCCGAAGCCCAGATTGAGTACGATGACGATCCAGAGGGCACGGCGATACGCCGGATCGCGCTCGGCCCGCTTCGGGTCGCCGATGCAGTCGCAGGATGAAGTTTCACTTGCACTCATAACCTGCCTCTACGATCTACAGTCACTGTAGGAGCAAGCGTTTTTTGAGGTGATGAAGTGTTAATGATCGGCGATCTGGCAAGGCGAACCGGCACCAAGGTCAATACGATCCGATTCTACGAAGAGATCGGGTTGATGCCCAAGGCCGTCCGCACGTCAGGCGGCCGCCGCATCTATGGCGAACCCCAGGCCCGACAACTCGGCTTCATTCGCCACGCACGCGAGCTTGGCTTTTCTGTCGAGGAAATCCGTTCGCTTATCGCGCTGTCGGCAAACCCCGATCAGGACTGCAACGAGGCCGGCGCCATCGCTCGCCGGCACCTAGCGAGTGTAGAGGATCGCATCACGCGCCTCGTTGCACTTCGCGACGCACTAAGTGCCGCAACACGATCCTGTGACGGCGGGCGCATCTCCGACTGCCGGGTCATGGAAGCGATTACGATCATGCCCGCCTGATGTCTGTCCATGGCCTACGCATGTGCGGGTGGGACGGATATTGTTGGCGGACTTTCAACCTGGCCGACGCGTTTATCACGCTGGCGTCATTGTACTCGTCGCCTTTGAACTCATCCGCGGAGAACCGGACCCGCAGGCTAAATATTGCTAGGATAGATGATGTCCGGAAATGAAATGAACGACAAAGCGCGGCTCAAGTCAGCCGGATTCCTCTCAGTCTACCGGCAGGGCTTCGTGAGGGTCGCCGCATGCAGCCCTCGCTGCAGGATTGCAGATCCGGCCTTCAATGTTGAGGAGACCCTAAAGCTCGCGCACGAGGGGAGCGACGCCGGGGTCGCGCTGATGGTCTTCCCTGAGCTGGGATTGTCGGGCTATTCCATCGACGACCTTCTCCTTCAGCAGGCATTGCTCGACGAGGTGGAGCGGCGACTCGTCGAGTTGGTTGGCAAGAGCCGCAATCTGCTTCCGGTCCTCCTCGTCGGCGCGCCGCTCCGCCGCGAGGGGCGTCTCTACAACTGCGCCATCGCCGTTCACCGGGGCCGGATCCTCGGAGTCGTGCCGAAGGGGCACCTGCCCAATTATCGCGAGTTCTACGAGAAGCGGTGGTTCGCCTCCGGGCGGGATGTGTGCGGCGAGATATCCGTGGCAGGCGAACACGTCCCATTCGGGATGGATCTCCTGTTCCAGGCGGAGGATGTCGAGGGTTTCATATTCCACACAGAAATTTGCGAGGACGTCTGGGCGCCTGCGCCACCCAGCGACTTCGCTGCGCTTGCGGGCGCGCTGATCCTGACGAACCTTTCGGCCAGCAACATCGTGGTGGGCAAAGCCGACACGCGGCGGCGGCTCTGCGAAATTCAGTCCGGCCGCTGCTGGGCCGCCTACATCTACTCAACGGCAGGATACGGGGAATCGACGACCGATCTCGCTTGGGATGGTCAGGCCTGCATATACGAACTCGGAGCCCAGCTCGCAGAGACGGAGCGGTTCAGCGCTAAGGCCCAGATGGCCGTCGCCGACATCGACATTGAGCGACTGCAATTAGAGCGCATGCGGACCGGCACGTTCAACGAGGCTGCGATTGCTAACAGCATGCCAGACCGGCGCTTTCGACGCGTATCTTTCCGTCTCGAGCCGCCGGAGGGCGATCTTGGGTTGCGAAGATCCATAGATCGCTTCCCCTTTGTCCCCAACGACCCGGCCCGTCTCTATCAGGACTGTTACGAGGCGTTCAACATTCAGGTGAGCGGGCTCGCCCAGCGGCTAGAGGCGACCGGCATCGAGAAGATCTGCGTCGGCGTCTCCGGAGGGCTGGATTCGACCCACGCACTGATCGTGGCGGCAAAGGCGTTTGATCTGCTCGGGCGCCCACGCACCGACATCCTCGGCTTCACGATGCCCGGATTCGCCACGAGCAGCAGGACCAGGTCCAATGCGCATTTGCTGATGAACGGGCTTGGCGTGACGGCCGAGGAAATAGACATCAGGCCGTTGGCAAACCAGATCCTGCAAGCTCTGCAGCACCCATTTGCGAGCGGTGAGCCGGTGTATGACGTGACCTTCGAAAACGTGCAGGCAGGTGTCCGAACCGACCTCTTGTTCAGGGCCGCCAATCAGCGTCACGGCCTGGTCCTCGGGACTGGCAACATGTCGGAACTCGCGCTTGGCTGGTGTACCTACGGTGTCGGCGACCAGATGAGTCATTACAATGTTAACAGCTCACTTCCGAAAACCCTCATCCAGCATCTCATCCGGTGGACGGCCTCGAACCGGCTGTTCGACGCCGAAGTTACCGGCATACTGCTCGACGTGCTCGGGACGACGATATCGCCGGAGCTTATCCCACAGGCCGCTGAGGGCCAGTCGCAAAGCACCGAAGGTACGATCGGACCTTATGAGCTCCACGACTTCTTTATCTACTACCTGACCCGGTTCGGGCTGCGCCCCTCCAAAATTGCCTTTTTGGCTTGGCACGCGTGGCAGGAAGTCGCCGCCGGCACGTGGCCGCCGGGCTTTCCAGATGAGCAGAGGCGTGCTTACAGCATAGCCGAAATTCGCGACTGGCTTCAGCTGTTCCTGCGGCGCTTCTTCGCCAACCAATTCAAGCGATCCGCTATGCCGAATGGCCCCAAGGTCACAACAGGCGGCTCGCTGTCGCCACGAGGCGACTGGCGCGCACCTTCAGACGCCAACGGCCAAATCTGGATCGAGGAGCTGCTCAACAATGTCCCCGACGATCTTGGCGCGGTCAAAAAGTATAGTCTCACCGAGGATCCAGTCGCGCATTCCACGGAGGACGGACAGATTATCCGATGATGTTCGCACCGACCCGACCGGGCGACCGGGCCAAGGCGCCTCCCCGATTGAGAAGCACGCAACGACACCGACCGGGAGATGCGCAAGAGGCAGCAATTCGTGAGCGCGACCGGAGACTGTTCACGCATTAGGCCGTGACCACCGTCAGTTATTTGCCCCGGCCGGCCACCAGGCCATCCAACTCATGTGTCTCCCTGCACCGGATAGTGACGTATCGCTCACCAACGCTGGTTTAGCCCCTGCGGCTCTTCATTGGCGCCATGGCCCCCAACGCCCCCTTGCTGCAACCGCGGCGGCGCAACTTTAATCCTTTCTCCCGGGAGATATGCAGCAGCCGCTTGTGATTAGGTACAAGCGATTCTCGATGTCAGCGCGGCCTTTGTTAGATATCCGAAGCTTAGCCGAACCGATGACGAACGGCGCGCGGGCCGTCAGATCGGGTGAACGATAGCGGACCGACAAAGCTTGCTCGGTGCAATCCATTCTGTTGCCGACCGCACTGCCCTAGATGCTGAACCCCAGCGTCGCACCGATGATGCGCGGCTCGCTCGGCGTCCCAAGGATCAATCCCGAGTTTCCGGCCTGGGTCGTCAGATTCTGGATGTAGTGGCTGTTGAATAGGTTGCGCGCAAACAGCGCCGCGCTCCAGCCCTTGGCGCTGCGATACCCGATCGAGGCGTTGGTGATGTTGTAGCCGTCGATCAGGGTGAATCGTGAGAGGGTCGGGTCACCATAATAGCTGCCTTTTCAAGATCGGATCGTGTTGATTGGCGATCCGGGGCAACCTGTCGGTCACGAATGGCCATGGCGGTGATGCAGGTCGGGAAAATGCGGGTGGCTGTGTCGCAGCGGCGCGTGGCGATGCCAGTGGCTGTGCACGGCTTCGCCCGCCTCGTCTTCGGCATGGTCGTGCTGGTGATGGTCGTCATGGCTGTGGCGGTGTTCATGCTCGAGTGCTTCGTGGCTGTGATCGTGCGCGTGGCGCTCGCTGAGGTGCAGCCATACCCCCAACCCCATCAAGGCGGCGGCAATCAAAAGCGGCAGCGTCATCGGTTCGCCGAGCAGGGCAATGGCCAGCACGGCGCCCAGGAACGGCGCCGTGGAGAAATAGGCGCCGGTACGCGCCGTGCCGAGATGACGCAGCGCCAGCACGAACAGGATGAGGCTGACGCCATAGCCGAGCAGCCCCAGAAGACCAGCGGCCACGACAAGATCTGGCGCGGGCAGCCGGGCGCCGGTGGCGAACGCCAGCGCGAGGCTGGCCGAACCCGCCACCAAGCCCTTGATGGCGGTGATTTGCACCGGATCGGCCGATGACAGCTTGCGGGTCAGATTGTTGTCGATACCCCAGGCAAGGCATGCTCCGATGATGGCGAGCGCACCAATGCCGGGCCGGGCAAGTGGCCCGCCGAGCGAAAGGCTGACGGCGCCGGCGAGAATTGCAGCCGCGCCGAGCAACAGCCGACGGTCGACATTTTCGCGGAAGACCAGCCAGGCAATCGCCATCGTCGCCAGCCCTTCGAGGTTGAGCAGCAGTGAGGCTGTCGACGCCGGCACCGTCACCAGCCCGATCATCAGCAGTACGGGCCCCGCCATGCCGCCACAGACAGCAACCGCCGCAAGCCACGGCGTGTCGCGCCGCCGCAGTGGTGCCTCCGCGCTGGCGATGCCGAAGAGCCGGCGCGCGGCGAGGACGACGAGCAGCCCGATGCCCGAGCCAAGATAGAGCAGCCCCGCCAGCAGCCACGGGCTGACTCCGGCGCCCAGCAGAAGCTTGGCCAGCGGCGTGCTCGCGCCGAACAGGGCCGCCGATGCCAGTGCCATCGGGATGCCGGGCCACATGCCGCTGTCCAAACGAAACACGATGATTCTCCCGTCTTTGCCGATCCTGTACCGCACATCACCCGTTGGCCTGCTGGCATGGTCGATGAAGGGCCTGTGGATTGCGATCTGGCATGATCGCGGTAGCGCCCGCATCGCCGCTGATATCATCGTTCGGAGCAGGCGCTTCCAACCAAATGAGCTGGTCCCGTAGGATCCGGTCGCTTGTCATAGCTCGTGATCGTCGGGTTATGCCGCCCAAGGCGCTCTTCCCACGCTCCTCACTTTGCCGTATGCGCGATCCGATGCGGACCATGTCTCCTTGGCGGTTCATGTTCGGGATGCTTGCTGCACTCCTGATCACGACGCTTGCCTTGGGTCAGGCGGCAGAAGCCTTCACTTGCAACAGCGAAAGCGTTTCTGTCGAAGCAGGGGTCATGGCGAACCCGGTTGCAAGCCCCGACAACCACGAGAGTAAGTCCAAAAGCGGAATGCCCGACGTGTGCCAGCATGGCCACTGTCATCAAAGCCTTCGCGTGGCCGAATTCATTGCGTTGCCGGAAGCCGGCATGACTACGAGTCCTGCTGTTGTACCAACGCTTGAAGCGGCGCTCGCCGATGGCCGCGTCTACACGATAGAATACCCTCCCCGAGCCTGAACCGTCCGCGCGCCAGAGGTGCGCCCGACCGTTCTGTTGCTATAGGGAATTTCACGTGTTTGAAGTCTGTCACCGGCCGCTTTGCGCGGCCATGGCGGGTGTGGCTGCGCTGGCACTGGCCGTCGCACCTGCACGCGCCGCTCCCGCGCCTACCTTTGGTGCCATGCTTGCCGAGGCGCAGCAGCGGGCGCCGCTGATCGCCCAGTCGCAGGCCGAAATCGCCCGCGCCGAGGGTCTGGCACGCCAGGCCGGAGCACGGCTCAATCCGGTGTTTGCCGTCGGTGTCGAGAATTTCGCCGGCTCGGCACCCTATGGCCGCTTTGCCACCGCCGAAACGACGGCATCGCTGGAGCTGCCGCTCGAACTCGGCGGCAAACGATCGGCGCGAATGGCTGCCGGGCGGGCGGGTGTGGCCGCCGCCCGTGCCCAGTTCGCGGTTGCTGGCAGCGATTATGCCTTTACGCTTGCCCAGACCTACGCCGATGCCGAAGCTGACGGTGTCCGGCTGATGCTGGCAACCGATGCCCTGACATTGGCCGAAGATGATATGCGCGTCGCGACGGCGCTGGTCCGGGCCGGCAAGGAAGCCGAACTGCGCGAGGTGCAGGCGCGCACCGCCGTCCAGACTGCCCGCGCGGCGCGCGACGCTGCCCGCGCAGCCCAGGCGACGTCGCTGGCTGAACTCACCGCCATGACCGGGGCGCCGATACCCTTCACATCGGTGCCGCCCAGCCTGTTGCCACATGCCGAGGAAGACGAACCGCTGCCGCAGCCCGACCCGCTTGCGAGCCCTGCCTACCGGGCGGCACTGTCCGCCCGCGATGCGGCGGCGCTGCGGGTCGAGGTCCAGCGCCGCAATGCGACACCCGACCTCACCGCCTCCTTCGGCGTCCGCCGCTTGAACGGCCAAGGGCAGATTGCGGGTCAGGACGCCACCGCAGCAGTTGCGGGCCTGTCGATCCCGCTGCCATTTTTCGATCGTAATCGCGGCAACATCGATGCCGCCCGGGCGGAATTGACCGCCGCGGAAGCCGGCCTGAGCGTTGCCCGCTTCGATGCCGAAGCCGGCGCACGCTCGGGGCTCGCGAGGGCGCAGGCGGCGTTCAGCCGGATCGCTGCGGCGCGCGACGCCGAACGCACTGCCGAGGAAGCCTATCGCCTGTCGCGTATCGGTTACGAAGGCGGCAAGCTTGCCCTGATCGAAGTCCTCAACGCACGCCGTGCCCTCACCGAGGCGCGCACCAGCGCGGTCGATGCGCGGCTCGAACGCCTCAGTGCCGAAGCCGCCCTCGCCCGCCTCGCGGGAACGACCCCATTCGGAGATATACGATGACCCAGCCTCGCAACGGCTTTCTCAACAACACGTCTGCCAGCAAGCTTTTCGCTGGCGGCCTGTTTGTTACTGCGCTCGTTGCCGGCGGCGCCGGCTATCTGGTTGCCCGCGCTACACCGCCAGCAGCCATAATCACCGCCGCGCCCGAGGCTCAAGCCGAACCCGGGCATGTCGAGGGTGAAGCCGCCAAGCTGACGCTTAGCCCGTCGGCGATCACCTCTGCCGGCATCGTTGTGGAAACCATCCAGAGCGGCGGCCTTGCCGCCGAAATCCTCGCGTCCGCCGCGGTCACGGCACCGCCAGGTGGACAGGCTTTGCTGACAGCTCGCGCCGCCGGCGCCGTCACGCGAATCAACAAACGTCTCGGCGACACCGTGCGTCAAGGTGAAGTGCTGGCGACAGTCGAGAGCCGCGAAGCCTCGCAGATCGCTGCCGATCGCGGCGCTGCTGCCGCCAAGGCAACGCTGGCGCAGCGCAATCTGGCGCGCGAACGGTCGCTGTTCCAGCAGCGCGTGTCGCCGCGTGTTGACCTGGAGGCTGCCGAGGCCGAAGCCGCCGTCGCCGCCGCCGAGGCGCGCCGCGCCAGCGCCGCCGCCAGTGCCGCCGGTGTCACCGCCGATGGCCGTAACGTCGTCGTCGTCAGTCCGATAAGCGGCCAGATCACCAGCGTGACCGGAAGTCTCGGTGCCTATGTCCAGCCTGAAACCGAGCTCTTCCGTATCTCCGATCCGCGCCGCATCCAGGTCGAGGCCGCTGTCAGCGCGGCCGACGCGCCGCGCATCCGCGCCGGCGATCGCGCCGTGCTCGAACTCGCCGACGGCACCACCCTGCCAGCACGGGTGCGTTCAATCACCGCCTCGCTCGGCGCTGAAACCCGCGCCGCCACAGCCGTGCTCGAACCCGTCGGCGGCGCGCTTCGCCTCGGCCAGACCCTGCGCGCCCGGATCTATCCCGCTCGCGCGTCGGCGACGGGCCGGATCGTCGTTCCGGAGGAAGCCGTTCAATCCGTCGCAGGCCGTGACGTGGTGTTCATTCGAACCGCCGACGGTTTTGTCGCGCAGCCTGTCACCACCGCCCAGCGCAGCGCCGGCCGCATCGAGATCGTCGATGGCCTCAAAGCTGGTGCCAGCATCGCCACCACCAACGCCTTTGTCCTGAAAGCCGAACTCGGCAAGGGCGCGGGCGAGGAAGAGTAAGCCATGATCGCCAATACCATCGCACTTTCGGTGCGTGCCCGCTGGTTCGTCGTCATCCTGACGCTGCTCATTGGCGCCATCGGGCTTTGGCAGTTGCTCAAGCTGCCCATCGATGCCGTACCCGACATCACCAACAAGCAGGTGCAGATCAACACCGTCGAACCTGGCCTCTCACCGATCGACATGGAAAAGCGGGTTTCGTTTCCGATCGAAACCGCCCTTGCCGGCATCCCGGGGCTGGAAACCACGCGATCGCTGTCGCGCAACGGCTTCAGCCAGGTCACGGCGATCTTTACCGAAGGTACCGACCTGTATTTTGCGCGTCAGCAGGTCAGCGAGCGCCTGACCCAGGCCCGCGACAGTCTGCCCGCCGGCGTTCAGCCCCAGGTCGGACCGGTCACAACCGGCCTTGGCGAAGTCTTCATGTACACCATCGACTATGCCAATCCGGGCGGCAAAGGCGCCAAAGTCATCGACGGCCAGCCCGGTTGGCAGTCAGACGGCAGCTATCTCACCCCCGAGCGCGAGCGTCTCACCGACGATGTTGCGCGGGCAGCGTATTTGCGCACTGTGCAGGACTGGATCATCCGGCCGCAGCTTCGCACCGTGCAGGGCGTCGCCGGGATCGACTCGATCGGTGGCTTCCAGAAGCAATATGTCGTCGAACCCGATCCCGCCAAACTGATCGCCTATGGCGTTTCTTTCTCCGACCTTGGCAAGGCGCTCGAAGCGGCCAATCTCGCCGTCGGTGCCAATTATTTCAACCGCGGCGGCGAGGCGTTTCTGGTCCGCGCCGACGCCCGGATCCGCACCCAGGGCGAGATCGAGGAAGCGGTGATCGCCACCCGCGGCGGGGTCCCCGTCGCCGTGCGCGACGTGGCGACCGTCAGGCTTGGCGGTGACCTGAGGACCGGTGCCGCAAGCATGAATGGCCATGAGGTCGTTGTGGGCACCGCACTGATGCTGATCGGCGAGAACAGCCGTGTCGTTGCCAAGGCTGTCGATGAGCGGCTGACGACGGTGAAGAAGTCGCTGCCGCCGGGCGTGCGGATTGAAACTGTCCTCGACCGCTCGGCGCTGGTCGGTGCCACCATCGGCACCGTTCAGAAAAACCTCATCGAAGGCGCGCTGCTGACGGCTGCGGCACTGTTCCTGTTCCTTGGCAACATCCGCGCGTCCATCATCGCCGTGCTGGTCATCCCCTTTTCCTTCCTGATGATGGCGACGGGGATGAATTTCCTCGGCGTATCAGGCAATCTGATGAGCCTCGGAGCGCTTGACTTCGGGCTCATCGTCGATGGTGCCGTCATCATCATCGAGAACTGCCTGCGGCGCCTTGCCGAACGCCAGGAGCATGTCGGGCGCCTGCTGACAGAACGCGAACGTCTCGAGGAAACGACCCTTGGGGCGCAGGAGATGATCAAGCCGACGATTTACGGCCAGGCGATCATCTTCCTCGTGTTCGCGCCGCTGCTGACCTTCACCGGGGTTGAGGGCAAGACCTTCTCGCCGATGGCGATTACCGTGCTGCTGGCGCTGGGCGGAGCGTTTTTCCTGTCGCTGAGTTTCGTTCCGGCGATGATCGCCATCCTCGTTCGCGGCAAGGTCTCGGAGGAGGAGGTCTGGATCGTTCGTCGCATCAAGCAGTCGTACTTGCCGATCCTGAAGCGCTCAGTGGCGACACCATGGCCGTTCATCGGCGGTGGCTTTGCGATCTTTGCCGTTGCAGGCGTGATGTTCGGATCATTGGGGCAGGAGTTCATCCCGCTGCTCGATGAAAAGAACATGGCGCTGGCATCAACGCGCGTGCCTTCGACGGGCGTCGAACAGTCGCTGGCCATGCAGCGCGGCGTCGAACGCGCGGTCACCAGCCTGCCCGAGGTCAAGCTGATGTTCTCGAAGACCGGCACCGCCGAAGTCGCTACCGACCCGATGCCGCCAAATATCTCGGACGGCTTCGTCATTCTCAAGGAGAAGGCCGATTGGCCCGCCGGGGTCACCACAAAATCGGACGTCATTGCCCGCATCGAAGCGAAATCGAATGCGTTGATCGGCCAGAGCTATGAGGTCAGCCAGCCCATCCAGCTACGCTTCAACGAGCTGATTGCCGGGGTCCGAGGTGACGTCGCCATCAAGCTTTATGGCGACGACCTCGACCAGATGAGTGCTGCGGCGGCAAAGATCGTCGACGTGATCAAGGCAACGCCGGGCGCGGCCGACACCAAGGCTGAACAGACCGAAGGTTCGCCGACCCTCGACGTGCGCTTCGACCGTGCGGCCATCGCGCGGTTCGGACTGACCGTCGAGGACGTGGCCGATACCGTTTCCGCCGCCATGGGAGGACGCGAGGCCGGACTGGTGTTTGAAGGCGATCGGCGTTTCGATGTCGTGGTGCGCGTGCCACAGAACAGCCGCAACAATCTCGATGCATTGGGAGCGCTGCCGGTATTGCTGCCTGCCGATGGCAGCGGGCAACGCCGCTCGGTGCCGCTGTCGCAGGTGGCGCAATTCCGCTTCACCGAGGGACTCAACCAGATCAGCCGCGAGAACGGCAAGCGGCGGGTGGTCATCCAGACCAACGTCCGCGGCCGCGACGTTGGTTCGTTCGTCGCTGACATCACTCCCAAGGTTGAAGCTGTCACCCTGCCGACCGGCTCGTATCTTGAATGGGGCGGCCAGTTCCAGAACCTGCAGGCGGCGTCCCGCCGCCTGTCGATCGTTGTGCCGATCTGCTTTGCGATCATCTTCGCGCTGCTCTACCTGGCGCTCGGCAGCGTCCGGCGCGCCGCGGCGGTGTTCACTGCCATTCCGCTCGGGCTTGCCGGCGGCGTCTTCACCCTGGCGGCGACCGGCATCGCCTTTTCGGTGTCGGCGGCGGTAGGCTTCATCTGCCTGTCGGGGGTCGCCGTCCTTAACGGCCTCGTCGTCATGACGAGCATACGCCAGCGCATGGAAAGCGGCGTCGAGACCACCCGCGCCATCATCGAGGGTACCTATGAACGGGTGCGGCCAGTGCTCATCACCGGGCTCGTGCCGGCGGTCGGCTTCATCCCGATGGCGATCGCCAGCGGCACCGGCGCCGAGGTGCAGAAGCCGCTGGCCACCGTCGTCATCGGGGGCCTGGTGGTGGCGACGTTCCTGACCCTGCTGGTGCTGCCGGCGATCTCGCGGGTGATGCTCGGCAATACCGAAAAGCGCCCAGTCGAACCCGACACTGACCCTTCTCTCGTGCCCGCGGAATAGGAGCTGCCCTCATGGACGATCCGATCAAGCTGCTGCGCATCTACACTGATGAAACGGCGTATTTCGGCGATCACAAGCTTTATACGGTGATCGCCACCCGCGCCCGCGACACCGCGATGGCGGGTGTCACGGTGCTGCGCGCGATGGTCGGCTTCGGGCGCAGTACCCGGGTCCACAGTCGCCACGTCCTCGAGAACGAACAGTCGATCCTGATCGAGATTGTCGACAACGAGGTCAAGCTACGCCGTTTTGTCGACAGCCTCGCCGACGTGCCCGATATCGGCCTTGTCACGCTCGAAGCCGTTGAGGTGCTGCGAACACCCAGGTCGACGTGATGACGAATCGAACGACCTTGGTTGCCGCGTGGCAGCCCCCGGAAGGACAGATGTCCATGTCGAAACCCCATGACTTCCGGTGGAATCCGCGCCGGCGTGTCTTTGCGCCCCCGAAGCCGCGAAAGCCGCAGCCGGTTTCAAGGATGGCCATCGGCATCCTGGCGATGCTCGTAATCGTCGGCGCCGGTGCGATATACGTTTACGATCGTCAGCCGGGATTGACGGCAGACACGCACGTCATCCCCCTGCAGCCGCATGCCGACGGCTTCACGGGACCGCTTGGAAGCGGACGTATCAACCTCAGCTTCATCACCAGCTCCGGCGCCAGATACATCCGGATCGAGTTGAGGGACTCGGCCGGCCGGCCGTTGCAACCTCTGCCGGGAACGATTGTGTCGCTCGATAGCAACACGGCCGCAGGTGCGCGCCAGTCGGTTGCATTTCGCCGCGATGGAACGGCGCTGGTCTCGGCGACGCCGGTCCAGCAGCTCGCCGACCGATCGATTCTCGTCATAATCGAGGGTCGGACGCGACATGTCTTTGCACTCGACGAACATGCACTGGTGCTCGACCAGCATCAGATTGAGAAGCCTGCAGCATGAGCCAGGAGCGGCCTTCCCGACGATCCGATCGTACCATTCAGCTATACGGATATGGCCAATGAGCAGCGAGAATCTCGACCTGGGGTCAGCTGATCATCGACGAACGTTGTGGCTTGTTTTGCTCCTTAACGTGTTTTTGGCCGCAGCCTTTCTGGGAACTGGCCTGGCTGCGGATTCAAGCGCGCTCATTGCTAACGGGCTCGACAACAGCTCGGATGCCGTCGTCTATGTGATCAGCCTTGTGGCGCTTTCGCGGCCACCAAGCTGGAAGCGAACCGCGGCACGTGTTTCCGGAATCCTGCTTCTGCTGTTCGCCGCCGGGGTTCTGTACGATGTCTGGCGCCGGTTTCAGGAAGGCACGGAACCGCTGGGCGGCACGATGCTCATCATGGCCGTGGTGGCCGCCCTGGTGAATTACATCTGCCTGCGATTGCTGCAGCGGCTGAAGGCGCCCGACGTCAACCTGCGTGCAGCGCGCACCTTCAGCGCCAACGACTTCATCGCCAACGCCGGTATACTTGTCGCGGGCGCTTTGGTGCTGTGGACAGGCAAGGCCTGGCCCGACCTCGTCGTCGGATTGGCGGTCGCGACCATCGCCGCCTGGGGCGGCATCGACATCCTGCGCGATGCGCAAACCGACAACGATGTGGCGCGCTTGCCACAGGAGGAAAAATGACCGACCGCCTTCGTCTCGACCTGCCGCTGCTGCTCCCCGATATCGATGATCTTGCCGACGCCTGTGTCGACAGGCTGATTGCCGATCTGAACGGCTTTGATGGCGTCAGCAAAGCCCATGTCGAGAAAGCCGCCGGCGAGACGGCCGCACTTTTGTGCATTCACTACGATCCAGCGCTGATTACCCTGGCGCGGATCCGCGAACGTGCCGTCGCCGCCGGTGCGGCCGTCACAGAACGCTTCGGTCACCTTCATCTCGAAGTCGAGGGCCTGACCCATGCCCGACGGGCGCGGACGGTCGCCGAACTTCTTCGGCAGGCATCCGGGATCATCGAGGCCGACGCCTCCGCCTCGGGCGCCGTTCGTGTCGAATTCGACAGGACGCTTATCGCAGAACTTGAAATCCGGACCTTGCTGAAAGCCATGGGAGCGCCGCCGCGCGAGCCCGACACCACAGGATCAT
The DNA here is from genome assembly GCA_027485735.1 of Sphingomonadales bacterium. Classification (GTDB taxonomy): domain Bacteria; phylum Pseudomonadota; class Alphaproteobacteria; order Sphingomonadales; family Sphingomonadaceae; genus Sandarakinorhabdus. The sequence goes on from JAIXQM010000194.1 coordinate 79,070, forward strand.
CGACGACATCGTCGGCACCTCATAGAGGCCACGATCACGCGCACGAAGAACCGGCGCCGGACGGGAAGGCCAAAGCGGCAGATTCGCACGCCGGGCACGACCATGGCCATGGCGGTGTGCTCGGTGAAAATGCCGAGCTGATCTTTTCGCTGATCTGCGGTGGCCTCCTTGCCGCCGGCTTCGGCATCTCGTTCATAGCATCAGCGCCCCAATGGCTGCCGCTGGCGCTTTACGTGGCGGCCTATGGTTTTGGCGGCTATTTCACCATTCTCGAAGCCATCGCATCCCTGCGCAATCGGCGGTTCGAGATCGACAGCCTGATGCTGATCGCCGCTGCCGGCGCCGCCGCGCTCGGCGCGTGGGCCGAAGGCGCCCTGCTGCTGTTCCTGTTCAGCTTTGGCCATGCGCTGGAACATTATGCCATGGGCCGCGCCAAGCGCGCCATCGAGGCACTTGCCGAACTGGCGCCGCAAACAGCGTCAGTGCGCCGCGACGGGGTCGTCATCGAGATCCCGGTGGCGGAACTGGCGATCGGCGATGTCGTGATCGTCAAGCCCAATGAACGCATGGCGGCCGACGGCTTTGTCATTCTTGGCACGACCAGCGTCAACCAGGCACCCGTCACCGGCGAAAGCGTGCCCGTCGACAAGCAGCCCGTCGCCGACCGTGCCGCGGCGACGGCCCGGCCCGACGCCGTGCCAGCGGCGCACCGCATTTTTGCCGGGACGATCAATGGCGCCAGCGCCATCGAGATCGAGGTGACGCGGCGCTCAGGCGATACCACTCTCGCCAAGGTCGTCCAGATGGTCAGCGAGGCCGAGGCTCAAAAGTCCCCGACCCAGCATTTTACCGACAAGTTCGAGCGCATCTTCGTACCGAGTGTGCTGTTGCTCGTTGTCGTCATGCTGTTCGCGTGGATCGTCGTCGACGAACCGTTCAGAGACAGTTTCTATCGCGCAATGGCGGTTCTCGTTGCTGCCAGCCCTTGTGCCCTTGCGATTGCAACCCCAAGCGCCGTCCTGTCGGGAGTCGCCCGCGCGGCGCGCGGCGGGGTGCTGATCAAGGGCGGCGGGCCGCTTGAAAATCTTGGAACCCTGACAGCCATCGCCTTCGACAAGACTGGCACTCTCACCGAAGGACGGCCCCGGATTACCGACGTCATCGTTGCCGATGGCGTGACCGAGACCGAGCTGCTGCGCGTCGCCGTCGCGATCGAAAGTCTCAGCGATCACCCGCTTGCCGCCGCCGTGGTGAGTGGCGGGCGCGAACGGCTTGGCAATGCCTCCATCCCCGAGGCGTCCGCTGCGCGCAGCATCACCGGACGCGGCGTTGCGGCCAGCATCGACGGCCAAACCGTCCATGTCGGGAGCCCGCGCCTCTTTGGCGAGATCGAGGGCAATCCGATCCCCGAAAGCCTGCAAGCGAATATCAGCCGGATGGAATCCGAGGGCCGCACGATGATGGTCGTCCGCAAGGGGCCGCAGTATCTTGGGCTTATTGGCTTGATGGATACCCCGCGGAGCACCGCTGTCGACACGCTGAAGCGTCTGCGCACGCTCGGTATCACCAGGATGCTGATGATCTCCGGCGACAACCAGCGCGTCGCCGACGCGATCGCGGCCGAGGTCGGCCTCGATGAGGCCTGGGGCGATCTGATGCCCGAGGACAAGGTCGATGCCATCAAGAAACTGAAGTCGGAAGGCAAGGTCGCCATGGTCGGCGACGGCGTCAACGATGCGCCGGCCATGGCGCATGCGACCGTTGGCATCGCCATGGGCGCCGCTGGATCCGATGTAGCACTCGAAACCGCCGATGTCGCCCTGATGGCCGATGACCTGTCACACCTGCCGTTCGCAGTCGGGCTCAGCCGCGCCACCTCGCGCATCATCAAACAAAATCTCTACGTCAGCCTCGGCGTGGTCGCCGTCCTGCTGCCCGCAACGATTTTGGGTCTGGGTATCGGTCCGGCCGTGCTGGCCCATGAAGGTTCGACACTCGTCGTCGTCTTCAACGCCCTGCGCCTGCTGGCCTACAAGGACCGCTGATATGCCCGGGCGTTCAAACGAAGTTTCTGATCTCATTTGGTCAAACACCTGAAGGAACCCTCGAATGCTGTTCATCCCGATTTTACTGGCGGCATTGGTTGCCACCCCGGCCAGCGCCGGATCCCTCGTCGGCGTCTGGAGCGTCGGGGAAAAGCGAGCTTGCGATCAAGGACCGGCGTGGGTGCTGTTCGCGGACGGTCAATATGCCGAAGTGACTTTGCCAAGCGGGCCCATCAGCGCGCTGGGCCTGTGGAAGGATGAAGCGACGGTGCTTGCCTACACCCATGCTCACATGCCTTTTGCCGGACATGAACAGCCCGCCGCAATGAGCCGGATGGCGATCGAAGTGCGGGCTGCCGACAGGCTCGACATGCGCAACGCCCGCGGCCTTGTACGAACGTTTCACCGGTGTCCCGCGGCGTCACTCAAGGCACCAGCCAGTCCGGCACATTGAGCGCAGCGCACTCTTAGTTGGCTTGCAGCGGCCGCGCTGCGCTCGATGATGCAACCTTGGAACATCCTGTATGAACGTCTTCGCATTCACCTTGATTCCGGTCGCCGCCATGACCGTCGGGGCAGCCGCGACGACGCTGCGCAGGCCGGGGCCCCAACTGACCAGCGCGATCCAACACTTTGCTGCCGGCGTTGTCTTTGCGGCCGCCGCCGGCGAAATACTGCCTGATCTCAAGCACGACGGTGCGCAGATTCCGGTGCTGATCGGCGGACTTGCTGGTATTGCCGTCATGCTGCTCGTCAAACATCTTGGCGCCAAAGCGAAGGGCAACACAGGTTTTGTGGCGGTCATCGGGACCGACATTCTGATCGATGGCCTTGTGCTTGGTATCGGCTTTGCGGCAGGCGCTCGCCAAGGTTTGCTGCTGACCCTCGCGCTGACGCTCGAGGTGTTGTTCCTCGGGGTCACCGTTGCCATCAGTCTGGGGAGCGGCGGCCTTTCGCGGGGGCGCGTGATCGCGTCTACATTTGCTATGGGCTTGTTATTGCCGCTGGGTGCGCTGGCGGGGGGACCGATCGCCAGCCTGCCACCGGCCATCGTGACGGGCTTCTTCGCCTTCGGCCTGATCGCGCTGCTCTATCTGGTCACCGAAGAACTCCTCGTTGAAGCGCATGAAACTGAAGAAACCCCACTGATCACCGCAATGTTCTTCCTCGGCTTCCTGGCATTGCTGCTGATCGAGGAGGCGTTATGAAGCTGGTAGTGTGTGTCGCCAGCTAACACACTGACCGACTGGCAGCGTCTTGAAGACCTGGCCACCGCCGCTTTCGGCAGGGTCGGAAAGTCCATGACTGAGCAGCGCCGCGCTGTTTTGCTTGCGATGTGGTCAACAAAATCGGTCATGACGCTCGAGACGATGTCGGCTAGCCTGGACGTTCATCACACCGCTTCGCGGTCAAGCGTCGCACGCGCGCTCGTGGACTTCACCGATGTCGGTATTTTCCGGCGTGTCGAAACGCGGAGCGGGTACATCCTTGCACCGACAAGGACAGCCATCCTGCTCGTTTGTCGAAGCTGCCCCTCTGTCGAGATCGTCGAAATGACTGCGTTGGACACCGAGTTTGCCAGCTTGGCATCATCCTATGAGTTCCGCATGAAACTTGCCGCAGTCGAGATAGTCGGGACCTGTGCGGACTGCATCAGACAGATAAGCATTGGCTGAACGATGCGGAACGATAGGCAGGGCCCGCACCCCGCGCTCGAGCCGTTGGGGCGGTTCACGATGTTGGCCGAAGAATGGTAGATCGCCATAATGCCTCACGTTGCCAAAATTACTGCCTGCCTCGAAGCGCACGCCGCCCGGACATACAAGCGCGCCCTCACGATGCACTTCTTCCCTCGCGACTGACTTGGTGCTGCTTGCCGCTTGAACTCCCCCCACAAGCTCTGGCACCCTGCCCCGAAACAGGGAAAGCATGATGAGCCGGGCTGACGAGAAGGCGATTGAACATCGTCACGACGAGCATGTTGCCAATGCACTGGGGATCGGCACCGCTACGCTTGCCAAGTATCCGTTCAGCGTGGCGAAAACGCCGGTCACGACGATGTGGCGCGAAACGGGCATGATCTATGGCTGGCGCATTCTTTGGGCAAAAGAGGCACCCCCTGGGATCGATGTGAATGGCACGGCGGGCTCGCTGTGGTCGGACATTCCTGCTGGGTTGGAAGAACCGGATGTGGATAATTCGTGAGGCATGAGGTCGGCGACCCCTGTTCGATACCCGGTTCTCGATCGAGCGTGTGGCGGTTCAAACCGAGGTTATAACCTGCGCCGACGACGCCACAGTCCATCCCTAGGACGGTAGGACATCGCGAAAATCCGGAGGTATCGGCATCGGCGTGAAGGCGTCGACGCGGGCGCGCCCGGTATTGCCCCAGGGAATGCGCCCGGTCAGTGAGCCCAGCGGCGCCAGAGCAAGCCGAAACGCCTGACCGACAATCTCGCGCAGGTCGCCCGTCCGTACCGCAAGGCCAAGCATCAGCCGATGCACCTGCAAATGCGCCCCCAGCGCGGCTTGCGACAGGATATGCGCACGCTCCAGCGCGTACCATTGCCGGGAAACGTCGCCCGCCGTGCGCGCCGACGCAAACGCTAGCAGCTCGGCATCCAGGCATCCTCGCCAAGCCGTTCTTCGCATCAGATCGCGAATGCCCGCGCCGCCGTGCTGGGCAAGTTTGCGCCACCGACGCTGTCGGTGCGCGTAGAAGATCCGCGCAAAACTCCAGACGACCGGCGTCAACAGTCCGGCTTCGATCGCGACATCGTCGACATAGGTGCAACCGTCCTCGCCATCAGGGGTGATCGTGATCCAATGGTCCCAGCGCCGGGCAAGGTCGCCACTCCCGTTGTCGCGCATCCGAAAACTGCCATCGAGGCTCCTCTGTTGCGAGATATCGATCGATTGCTGGCCCAGCGGCAGAATGCCTCCAAGCAGGACGCGAACACGACAGGCGCCTTCTTGCCAGATCGGCGGAAATGCGCGGGGTTCGATCGGCACAAAGCGCAGCAGCGGGGCGGCGACATGGTTCAAAAGCGCTGGCGTGCGCAACACGAGGAACGCCGCGTCGGCAGCGATCGGCAGCTTTGTTGACAGGCAAACGCGCATGATTCCCTCTTCGATGTTTGGGTCTCATTGCGCTATGCACCCTGTAGCAACTACGGGGTCAAGCATGAAGATCGGCGAACTCGCCCGCGCCATGGCGACCAATGTCGAGACGGTCCGCTACTATGAGCGGATCGGCATGCTGGCGGCACCGGCGCGCACACATGCCAACTATCGCAGCTACGCGCCCGAGCAGATCGCGCGCCTGTCGTTCATCCGGCGAGCCCGTACACTCGGATTTACGCTCGACGACATCCGCGAATTGCTGGCTCTCGCGTCGGATGCCGACCAGTCGTGCGAAGCGATCGACGCAATGGCAGTGCGCCACCGGGATGCCATCAACCGCAAAATCGCCGACCTGACCGCGCTGCGCCAGCAACTCGACGACGTTATCGACGCCTGCAGCCAGGGCCGCGTCGGGCATTGCCGGATCGTCGAGGCACTGGGCCCGCGATGAGCGGCAAAGCGTCGACGTTCCTCAATCATGTCGCGTTCGGGCGACGCCAGAGCCGGGTATCGCCGCTTGGAACTTCAAGATTCGCCGCCGAACCGAGACCCGCTCGTCTTTGGAATCAGCGCCGCAGGTGTGCGGTATACGAGAGCGGTCGACCTGGATCAGGCGCGGTGCGGGCCAAAGAAGATTACAGCCGCGCCGAGCAAGCAAATCGCAGCGCCGCCAACATCCCAGCGATCCGGTCGAACGCCCTCGGCAATCCATAGCCAGAGGACTGCGAACGCGATGTAGATGCCCCCATAAGCGGCGTAAGCGCGACCTGCGTCAGACGTGTCGACGCGCGTCAAAAGATAGGCGAATACGATCAGCGAAAGGCAACCAGGTATGAGCCAAAGCGGCGATCTGCCGAGCCGAAGCCACGCCCAGAAAGCGAAACAGCCGGCGATTTCAGCGATTGCGGCACCGGCATAGAAGAGGAGTGACTGCATGTCCGCCTAGTAGCAGCACATGCGCGCGATGTCCGCAGGACAGCCCTGAGGTCGCAGAAGCTGACGCCATTGATTAAGTGACTGTAGCGCCCTTGGGCTTCCGCCCTTTCAGCTCATCACCGACGCACAGGCGGTCTCCGCCACGTGTCCACCCTGCCCTCAAGATCGCTGACGACAGATGGCAGGTTAATCAGTTCGCCGTTGTCCCCTCCGGCACTACCGGCCCCAATTTCGAGATCCGCGTCAGTATCTGACACCAGACCCAATAGCCCTCTCGGTCGTCAGCCTCGAGCATCGCATCGAGCCGCTTTCCAGCGACCTCGAGCGCGTCATTCCCGTGCTGCTTGCGCAGCTGGTTGGCACACGCCCAAAGCTCCCAATCGGTCATCGCAACACCCTGGCGCGATCAGCCCCTCCGCCGCTCGCGCCCAAAGCATAGATTAAGAGAAGCTTTCGTTCGACAGCATTTTGCGACCGGTCGCATCACGCCCGGACGCGCGGCACGTCCTCGATCCGCGTCGTCCAGGCCGGCGACTTCATGTCGGCGCGCATCTTCCAGTCGCGCTTGAACCCCTGGGTCGCTGACACGGCCGCAAAACGCCCAAATCTGCTGTTGACGCTGTCGAGCGCCCCCATGAGCCGATCGCGCTTTTCCGTGTCGCCCTCGAACAGGGTCCGCGGTCGCAGTTCGGCAGCGACAAGGTCGTCGAGCATGATTCCGGCCTTGGTGATCGCATAGCCCTCGCGCCAACCATGCTCGACGCCGCGCCTCGCGGCCGCGATCAGCTCAAAACTGTCATTGGTCATCGGATGCAGATTTATCATCCGCGACGCCGAATACTGCGGCCGGTCAGGCTTGAACCGGTTGGTGTGGAAGAACACCGCCAACCGGGCGGCAACGAGGCCGTGGCTGCGCAGCTTCTCGCCGGCGCGCATCGCATATTGGGTGACGGCGCCCATCAACGTCTCGATATCGCTGACCGGCGTGCCGAACGAGCGGGTGACCGCCATGCCCTTGCGCTGCGGCTCGATGGTCTCGACAACGCCCGATGGAACACCGCGCAGCTCGGCGACGAGCCGCTCAAGCACCACTGTGCCCATGGCGCGCGCCTGCTTCATCGGCATGTCGCGCAGCTGGCCGGCGGTATGGATGTCGAGTGCCGCGAGCTTGGCTGCGGCGGCGCCACCAACACCCCAGACATCGCCGACAGCAAAGCGATCAAGAACCCAGGTCCGCACGGCTTCGTCGCGCAGGTCGGCGACGCTGTCGAACAGCGGGTTCTTCTTGGCGGCAGCATTGCCCAGCTTGGCGAGGGTCTTGGTCGGGCCCAGGCCAACGCAGGTCGGAATTGTCGTCCAGCGCAGCACCTGGTCACGCATGGCGCGGACGTGTGCGACGAGGTCGCGATCTTCAAAGCCGGCCAGATCAACAAAGGTTTCGTCAATCGAGTAGATTTCGAAGTCGCGGGCAAAATCCTCGATCGAGGCGACGACCCGGCGCTGCATGTCGGCGTTTATGTGGAATGGAAGTCAAGCTGAAGTTGGGCACTCGTTCGGAGCGAATTTGCAAGTTGCTCATGCAATCTGCTGTCAGGGTGGGGCGAGCCCCACCCTGACAGCAGATTGTGATCCTGGCTTAACCGGCCCGGCCTCAACTCTTTGGCAAACGAGTCCGAAGTGACGGGGTGGTTTGCCGATCTCCAGTCGAACAGGACGTTTTCCTTGCGGCGCCGACGTTGACAAGATGGGCCCCAGCACGAAGTTTAAGTGGCAGGCTCCTAGCCAGTCACAGAGCCTCGCTAAATGCGGAACCCCACCGTCGCGCCGATGATGCGGGGGTCGCTCGGTGTTCCAAGGATCAGCCCCGAATTGCCGGCCTGTGTCGTCAGGTTTTGAATGTAATTGCTGTTGAACAGGTTGCGGGCGAAGACGGTGACGGTCCAGCCCTTTGCGGCGCGAAAGCCGATCGAGGCATTGGTCACATTGTAGCCGTCGATCAGCGTGAACTTCGACAGTGTCGGGTCGCCGAAATAGCTGCTGCGCCAGCTTGTGTCGGTATGCACTAATAGCTCACCAGTGCTTCCGACCGGAAGCGCATAGTCGCCGCCCAGCGTCGCCGACCAGCGCGGCAACCCCGACAGCCGCCCGTTGGTCAGATCGCAGGCGGTTGTGGCCGTGCCCTGCAGTTCGAGCGGGCACGGCCCCTTGGGATATTCTGCATATTTGCCATTGGCATAGGCCACCGAGGCGCGCAGCTGGAGCCCTACGATGGGCGCGGCGAGCGCATCCGCTTCGAAGCCCTTAACCGTTACCTTGGGGATGTTCGAAAGATAGCCGCGCAGCGCTACGGTCTGCGTTGAATCAACCAAGGTCGCCTGGAAATCGCGAACCTCAGTATAATAGCCAGTCAGATTGACCCGCAGACGCCGGTCGAAGAGATCCGTTTTCAGCCCGCCTTCATACGTCGTATTCCGCTCTGACCGGACAACTGCTGTCGACAGAACGGGTTGGTTCTGGGCGTTTAGCGGCAGCCCCGACATATTGATGCCGCCCGATTTGAAGCCGCGGGCATAGCTAGCATAGGCGAAAATGCCATCGTTGACCTGGTATGAGATGTTGCCGCGCCCCGAAAGATCGCCCGAAGCATCGCGCGCGCCATAGGTCTGCGGGCGCAGGATCGACAATTTGGCATTGACCAGGGCTGGAACGGTTGTCTGCAGGCCACCGGATACGGTTGTTGCGTAGTCGCCAACCTTATGCTCGATGGTGTAGCGAAGGCCGCCGGTCAGCGTCAGCCGGTCGGTCGCCTTCAAGTTCACTTCGCCGAACGCCGCATAGCTGTCGGCGGAAAAGCGGGTGCGGCCATCCTGGCCATAGCCGTCAAGAAGGTTGGAAGGCACCGCAACCGGCGGTGTGCCTGTCGTCGGGCCGATCAGCCAATAGGCAGCGGTCGGCCCATAGATTGAAATCGGCCGGCCGGTGATGACCTGGCGGAAATAGTAGAGCCCCCAGACATAGCCGAGCGGCCCGTCGCCGTTCGACGCCATGCGGAATTCCTGGCTGATCTGGTCCTGACGCGAGGGTATTCCTTGCACCAACTGGATCTTCAGCCCGGTGTAATCGCGATCGTTGGCGGCGTTCCAGTTCCAGAAGCGCCACGCGGTGACCGCGGTGACGGTCGCATAGCCAAGGTCCAAATCGGTGACGAGCGACACACCGCCTTCGTTGGTGTCGACTGCGAGTTTGGCATCAATGTCGGTCAGTCGGTCATAGGCGTTGAGGCTCGGCGGCGAATAGCCAAGGCCGGCGGCCAATGCTGGGAACTGCCGCGCCGCAGGGCGCAGTGAGGTGCCGACGCGCAGATAGACTTGGGTGCAGCACTCGTTTTTGAAATTGCTCCAGTCGCCCTTCAGCCGGAAGGTCAGCGCGTCACTGGCTTTCCACAGCAATTGGCCGCGCACCGACTCGTTGTTCAGGGTGTTCTGATCGGTGCCGTTGGTGACATTACGAAGGACACCGTCGCGGCGGGTGGCGAGGCCCGAAACGCGGAAGGCGAGCTTGTCAGCGACGAGTGGCCCTGAGATCGCTGCGCGCGCCTGGAAGAAGTTGTATCCGCCATAGGATGCCTCCCCCTGCGCTTGCCAATCGAAAGTCGGCGCGCGAGTGATGATGTGGATGGCGCCGGCGGTCGTGTTCTTGCCGAACAACGTGCCCTGCGGGCCTCGCAACACCTCGATGCGCTCGATATCGACGAAATCGAACGCGGCTGTTGCCGGGCGCGCGTGGTAGACCTGATCAACATAGAAGCCGACGCCGGGTTCGAGGCCGTCATTGGCCTGGCTGACGGCGACGACGCTGCTGCCGAGCCCGCGGATGGTGAAGGCGGTGTTGCGCGGATTGGCTGAGCTATAATTGAGCGACGGGACGAGGAGGCTAAGCTGGGCGGTGTTGACCGTATAGCTGCGCTCAATCAGGTCGCCATCGACGACCGATATGGCAGCCGGCACTGCTTGGACATCTTCGACTCGGCGACGCGCCATGACCAGGATTTCGGGTACACGCTGGGCAGCGTCGCCCATTTCCTCGGCACCCATCGCGCTTCGCGGCAGCGCCGACGCGATCACCAGCGCCGCTCCGAGTGCAATTTTCACATCAGGCTCCGAGTCGCTGTATTTTGACGAATACAACGCGATTGACAGGAGAGCTACCCCCCGCCCCAGATGCGAGCATGACACCGAAGCCGCCCTGGCGCACGCACAACGAAACCATGCTGTGGTTCCGGATATTGTTGCCCACTGGCGCGCTCGGACCGGGCAAGATCGCGCTGTTGCGCGCTATCGCGGCAAAGGGATCAGTGTCGGCCGCGGCCAAGACGTTGCGCATGAGCCATGCCCGTAGCGTCAAGCTCGTCGCCGAAATCAATGCCTTGGCCCCTGCCCCCATCATCGATACGCGTGCTGGCGGTCTGTCGGGAGGAGGCGCATCGCTCACGCCGCTGGGTCTTGCTGTGCTGGACGCCTACGCGGGTATCGAAAGCAGTGTCACCAGTGCAGCTGCTCAACCGATTGAAATCCTGTCTAAACTGCTCGGCTCGCCGATCGATGGAGATTGAGATCCTGCTAATTAGAGTCCCGGGCGATCGACTGCTTTCAAGACATTATGCTAGACTGTGAGCTCTATGAGTACAGGATTAGAAACGCGCCTTGACCGTGACGCCGAAGGTTCGAGGGTCGCCGAGCTGGCCGACGATCAGGCCGGTACTGCCGGGCGCCGCAGTGAGGAGATCGAAATACTCGGTATCAAAGGCGTTGCGCAGCCAGCTAAAGACTTCCCATCCGCCTTCCGTGCGATAGCCGGCGCGGATATTGGTCAGCACATAGCCGGCGATATTCTGCACGGACGATGGCGTCGGGCTGGACGAGAAATCCGAGCGAAGGCTGCCATCGACACCAAGGTAGAATTCACCATCGCCGGAAAATATGCTGCTGGGGATGCGGTATTCGGCGCCGTAGCTGATGGCATATTTCGAAACAGCCGGCAGCCGACCGCCCGAGGCATCGACGAATTGCAGTGCGCCCCCCGCCCGCTCGATGGGCGGTGGCGCGCCGGGGAAGTCGAGATATTTGGCGTCCGTATAGGCAAAATTGGCGTAGACATTGAAAATGTCGATCGGCCGCAGCGCCAAAACAAGTTCAAACCCCTGCGAACGCACCTTGGGTACATTAGCGAGATAGCCACGGATGACGCCGATCGTGCCATCGACCACGGTGGCCTGGTAATCCGTGATGTCGGTGCGGAAGGCCGAAAAGTTGATCGTGGCGCTTTTATCGAGCAGTTGCGTCTTCAGGCCGATTTCGTAGTGATCGACCTTTTCCGGATCAACGGTGGCAAGCTCTACGGCCGGCGTGACCCCGTCGGCCCGCGTCGGGATACCCGACAGGTTGATGCCGCCTGATTTGAACGACCGTGCATATGTGGCATAAGCTAGGACGTCATCGACCGGCCGCCATGACAGGGTGATATCGCCCGAGACATTCCAGTCGCGGAATGTTGCCTGATAATTCTGGTTTTGCAGTACGCCGTTCTTGATCAACTGCTGCGCCGGCGTCACCGGCGATTGCCCGCCACTGACGGTCGAAATGTAAGAGCCGTCTTTCTTGTCATAGTTGACGCGGATGCCGGGGGCGAGGCTGAGCAGGTCGCTGATGTTCCACGTCAGCTTGCCGTAAAACGCTGCGCTGTCATTCGTATAGCGGATTGCATTATCTGACCGCAGGCCGTTGATCAGCCCGGGGTTGGCGGCATCGACCGTTGGCCCGAGCAGCCACAGGCCAGCAGCTTCGCCCTGCTGCTGGACCCCTTGGGTGTTGATCGTCTGGTGAAAATAGAACAGGCCGACGGTATAATCGAGCCTGTTGCTGCCGTTCGAGGCGAGGCGCAGTTCCTGGCTCCATTGCCGCTGCTGCGACGGGTTCGCCGAAATAGTGGTGACGGGAAGCGGCGTGAAATCGCGGTCGTTGCTGGGCAACCAATCCCATTTTCGCCATGCCGTGATCGAGGTGACGGTGGCCGGGCCGATATCCCAATTGGCGAGCAGCGACACGCCGGCAAGGATCTGTTTGGCCCGCAGCGGCGAGTCATTGTCGACAAGCCGGTCGAACGGGTCGGTGCTTGACGGCGTATAGTTGGAAAGGCGGGCGAGGTTAGCAAACTGCCGGTTGGCGGCGCGCGCTGTCGGCACCACCTTGACATAATTCTGGGCGAAGGCCTCGGGGTCTTGCCAACTGTAATCGCCATAAAGCGTCAAATCGAGATTGTCGATCGCCTGCCAGAACAATTGCCCGCGCAAGCCCAGATTGTCTGTCTGGTTGACGTAGCGTCCGGTGACAGTGTTGAACAACGTGCCGCCACGTTTGGTGAAGGAAACGCTGGTCCGCGCCGCCAGCTTGTCGGGGACAATCGGGCCCGAGATCGAACCCTTGGCCTGGATGAAATCAAGGTTGCCATAACTCAGTTCGCCGCGGCCCTCGAGATCGAAACCGGGCTTGCGCGTGGTGATGTTGATGGCGCCGGCGCTGGTGTTCTTGCCATAAAGTGTGCCCTGCGGCCCGCGAAGCACCTCGACCTGTTCGACATCGACGAAATCCAGAGTCGAGGCAGCGATGCGGCTATAGTAAACCTGATCGATGTAGAGCCCGACACCTTGTTCGATGCCATCGTTGGTGAGCCCGAAGGGCGCGCCAAGGCCGCGGATATTGATAGCCGAATTGCGTGGGTTCGAGCTGATGAATTGCACCGACGGCTGTAGCTGCACGAGGCGGCTGATGTTGAAGGCGCCGGTGGCCTCGATCTGCTGCCCGCCGACCACGGACACGGCGATCGGCACATCCTGGACATTTTCCGCCCGCCGCTGCGCCGTGACGAGAATTTCGCCTTCGCTGCCGTCAATAGTGACTGCAGGCTGAGCGTTTGAGGGCTCGGCGGCGTTGGCAGGTATCGCCGGCGTGGTCGCGAGCATAATAGCCAGCCAGGGACCATAACTGTTAGCCCATGCGATTGGTCCGACGGTTGGCGTTGCTTGCATCGCGCTATCTCCATCCCGAGAAGCGCAAGCTTATTCCTACTAGTCCAGTAGGCAATAAGAGATTTGGTTGCTGGCCGGAAAGCCAAGCTTTGTCACCGCCAGGAGTAGCTTGAACGGCTGTCGTGAGGGCGAGAGTCCGTTCAGCTGGTATCTGTTGGATGAACGGCGGGTTATGGCAATAACAGACGTTCCCGAGCCCAATGACGAACGACTGAATGTGGGTCGAAAGCGGCAACATCGTCGCGCTGCCCTTCGATGGGGCAGAGGCTGTCATTAGAACTGGCCGTTTTTCAGTCCGTTAGCAATCTCATCCGGCGTTCGACCATCCGGCGTGGCGACATGGTTCAGCTTCCTGATGAAGCCCTCGATCTTCGCTGCATCACCCTCGACGATCGATCGCTCGTCTGCGCTCAAAGGGACTTCCTCCAGATACCGGCGGATCGACGCTTGGCTTTCGAGGGCATTCGCGCGGGCGCTGACCTTTGGCAAATTGAAGTCGCAGCCGGCGCAAGCCATCCGGTGCGGGCAGCCGCTCCAGAACGGATTGGTGCAGTAGGAATCCCCCAGGTCATAGAATGCGTAGGGCTCGTTGCCTTTGCGGGATATCGCATCGTGATCGACGAGCAAGGAAACCATATGTGCCATGTGGTCGGCTTGGGCGAACGACGCCGCGAGCCGTGTCGGCCGGATCCGAATGTAATGCATGGTCGAAGTCGGTGAGCTGTGCCCCGACCACTGCATCAACTCGATAAGCGACATTCCCTTTGGGACGTTCGCCAGCGCGGTTACGGCAGAGGCCCGTCCGCGATGGCTGGTGATCGGCCCGCGACTGTCCGCCATCGGGACGCCGGCCTTGGCGCAAAGAATTGGAATAATGGTGGCGTTCAACATCGACGTCCCCACCCGCCGTCCTCGAAACTGAAACAGATAGCATACCGTTTGGCCGGTCCGCTGGTCGATAAGTGGCGCCTGTTCGGAAGGGCGCTCGGCGATCCAGGCGTCGATCCGTTCCTTTACGACCATGGCGACCGGCTTGACGTATGCCTTGAAGGTTTTGCTGGGTGGAACGTCGAGATAGCAAAGCGTGCCGGACTCCACCTTGCTCCCGTCGTCGGCAACGATATCTTCGAGCTGCGCTCGGACACAGCCCAGTTCCAGGCGCGCGATCTCGTTTTGCCGAAGACCACAGTGTGTCCAGATCACCGCCATCGCCTGCACCAGCGCGAGCGGATAGTGGATTTCCGAGAGAAGGTCATCGCGTTCGAGATTGAGGCTGGCCCAGATCAGCTTGAGCCAGGCGGCATCGTCGATAACACGGGGATTGACGCCGGCGTTGAAACTGACGGCAGACGGTGTCGCCAGATGATAGCGCGGGCTGAACCGGAGCTTCGCCCAACCCCAAAGTTCAAGATCGATAAAGAACCGCCGCATCGCATGCAGGAATACGCGTTTGGAATTTGCAGTGATCGGTTTGCCGTGGGTAATCGCGTTGCGCCTTGGGGCAGATTCCAGCAGCCATTCCCCGACCGTTGATCGGTCCAGTGCGGCGATGAAGGCGGCGCAGACCGAAGTGTCCCAGTCCTCGGGCGACGCCACCTGTGGTTGGTCGCGGGCAAGCCAGAGGCCGATGCGAAGGATGAACCCATAATTGGTTTCGCGGGTCGATGGCCGAAGCGTGGACGTGTCTCGCCACCGCCGACACCACGCCGCCCATTCAGGGGGCACCCCGTCGACGCTTTTGTCCCTCCACCCGACATAGTTTCGCATCCGCAGGGGTTGCTCGATGATCCCAAGTGCGGCGAGCCCGGCCGAGACCTTGCCCACTGCCCCGGCGACAGCCGTGTTGCGGCTTGCCTGTCCGCGCTGCAGCAAATCGGTGCTGAACGTCTCGAGGCGCGGATCGCCGTTTTCCAGCATCAGGCTGCCAAGCACGCTGGCCAAGTGAAGCTCCAGATTTTGAGCCGAATATCCTAGCCCCGCGAGTGTTGTCGCCAGTCGTTCATGCTGCTGCTCGACGATCGAGCGACCAAAGATTGCGGCGGCGTACACGCTGTAATGGCGAAACTTCTCGATCTCCCTGAAATCCCGAAAGCCGCCGAGGTGATATGCGACGGCCGTCAGATACGGGCGGACCAGCCTTTCCTCGTTCAGCATTGCCAGCCAACTCGGCTTTGACCAGTTCCAATAGGGTTGGCCGTGACGATCAACGATCGCGAGAATCCGGGCGACGCCCTGCATGGTGTTCGACGGTGAGATGCCGCCTCGAGCAGCAACCGCGAACAGCGGTGCCACGAGGCGCGGGGCGGTCAGCAGCAGTTGATCGAAATCGGATCTTGCTGACCGGCCTTTGATCGCCTGTCGCTCAGTCGCGCTGAGCTCTCCCGACATGTCGTAACGGGCGAGGTCAAATGTCGCATAGGTTATGCCCTCCAAGACTGGTGTCCGGTCAGCCACTATTACCTCCGAAGAGCTCGGAGCCGATACGCGCATCGATATGCGTGATGGATCCCGCCATTCGCGCAGAAAGATCGCTGCCCGACAGGTGCAAGTATACCAGCGTCGTCCTGGGGTCGCGATGGCCAGCGTACGTAGCGAGCTCGTGCAGTTTCCAGCCTGAACGGGCGAGATGGGTCAATCGCAGGTGTCGCAGGCTATGGGTGCTGAACTCGGAAACGCCCGCTGTCGCGGCCCAGTGCTCGACGGTCTTGCTCCACGACCATTTGGTGAGCGGCTGCCCGTAATTGCGGTCAGATTCGGACCGAAACAGCGGGCCGGTGCCCGCGGCGACGGCGCGAAGATCCTGGAGATGCCGTGCGAGAACCGATGCGATGGCGGGACTATAGCAGACCACCCGGCTGCGCCTTCCCTTCGTCGTCTCCGCGCGCAACGTCATCAACCTGTGCGCAAAATCAAGGTCATCGACGCGCAGCGCAATGAGTTCGGAGCGGCGGAGGGCGCCAAAGTACCCAAGGGCGAGCATAAGCCGATTGCGCACCGTATCGGCAGCTGCCGCCCTCAAGATAGACAGCCACTCATCCTCGGTTGGCAAATGGGGCAGCTTGATCAGCCGCGGCACCAGCCCGCGCGTGAAGCCGGCATGGTCAGGGACACGGCGGAGCGTCGATGTTTGCCCGCGAGGGACAGGATTTCGGGAACACAGCCCTTGATAGGTCAGGTGATCGTACCAGAGCCTGATGGCGGTCAGCCGTTGATGGAGGGTCGAATTCGCGACGGCGGTCGGGCTGCCGGGGAGGAGGTGGCGAATATAAAGGGAAACGTCTTCGAGCGTCGCCGCCTCGGCGGCGACGCTCGAAGACGTGCAGAACGCCAGGTAATGCGTCACCCCGCGCCCGTAAGCGTCTAGCGTTGCCGGCGATCGGCCAAGGTTGCCAAGCAACTGCAGCCATTCATCGACCAGCGGATACTGGTTCAGGGCGGTCTGCAATGATGTTGCCCGGCGCATTGGCGGGTGCTCCATCTCGCCAGCATTCTACCGGAGAACGGGCATTCCACCTAACTTACTAGAGCGTGTAGTTTGATGACAGCACTCGGATGCCGTGGCGCTCGATCTTGTCGCGGATCAAATGGACCGGATCGCCCATTTTTATGCCAAGCGCTTTTGCCTCGGCCGAGCGCGCGACAGCGCAGCCATCGTTGTTCGACAGGACGATGACCGGCACGCCGACAAGCCGGCTATCGAAGGCCCGCTCGCACGAGACGTAATAGTTGTTGCAGTCGATGAGGGCGATGGGTGTCGGCATCAGTACCGCCGCGCCAGGCCAACAACGACGCCCCAGATCTCGACATTCTCATCGACGATGGTCTCGCCATAGCCTTCGGCCTCGGCGATCAGCCACAACCGGTCCCCTGCCCTTTTCAGCCGCTTCAGGGTGCGATCGCCGTGGACAAGCGCCACGACGATGTGCCCGGGGCGCGGCTTCTTCGCCCGGCTAACGACAATCAGATCGCCGTCGTTGATGCCAGCGCCAGCCATCGAAGTGCCATCGACCCGCATGACATAGCTTGCCGCCGGTTGTTCGATCAGCCAGGTGCCGAGATCGATCGGTTCCTCGATGTCGTCTGCCGCCGGCGACGGAAAGCCGGCCGGCGTGGAACAGAGCAGCATCCGGGCTTCGAGCGGAATGATCTCGAACGGCAAATCGTGAAGGAGAAGTGCGGGCATCAGGTTCTGCAAAGGTCTCGAATCGGGTTGACGCGGCAATGTGCGTCGATAAGAACAAATAAGGAACATGAATCTCGTGGCCGCGCTGCATTGCCCCAACTCAAAGGCTAGGTCTGGTTCGAATTCGGCCTCATGGAGCGCTATATTCGATGCTGTGCCCAAGCCCTTACGACAAGCTGCTTTCAAGCCAACATGGACGAGGTCCCGCTTGAGCTGATACTCGTCAGCCGAACCGGCGAAGCCCGCGCTGCTCTCCCGGACGTTGCATCGGTCGAGCAGACCCCAGCAAACCTTCGCGCCTTTGATGCTCCTCACCATCGGCTACCATGACATCAAGGAGGTTCTCACTGCCCCTGCCCGCGATATAATTGCCGAACTGAAAGGCGGCGCTGGCCAGCGCTGATGGCCACCGGGACATGCACACGCTGCTGGAACGGCGGCTCCTCGGCATCTCAGGAGAACGGCATCGATTTTGTCAGGATATCGAGACGCAACCAGAAACCTATGCAGGCCGTTGCCAGCCTACTTGATCCCTGAACAACTTGAACGTTGCCAACTGAACGCTTTTTGTGCAGATATCACTCAAATAGCTTCAGGCGGGCAATTTGATGGCAAAAAGCGTCACTAAGCGTTCAGAAGTCGAAATTGTCAGTCAGTTGGCGGTCTCGGGCGAGCGTATGATTGAACGCTTGCGGCGAAAGTCGTTTTTGCCAGAACGCAGGAAAGAACTCCACCTCCGGTTTGGGATCGCCGAAATTGCAGCGATGCTCGGTTGCTCGACGAATCGGATCCGACAGGCGGAGGAGGACGGTCGCCTCCCCTCCCCTGCTTTTGACGAAGCCGGCCGTCGCCTTGGTTACGACGTGGCTGCCATGCTTCGAATGCGGGAAGTCCTCGGCGCCAGCCCGAGACGTGCCGATGGCGACGAGCCTGCCATAATCGCCGTCCAGAACTTCAAAGGGGGTGTTGGCAAATCAACCGTGACGACCCACCTGGCGCACTATCTGGCTATCCAGGGTTACCGAGTCCTCGTGGTCGATTGCGATAGCCAGGCCACCACGACGACCTTGTTCGGTTTCAATCCGCATTTTGATGTTGAGCGTGAACAGACGCTCTACCCGTATCTATCAATCGATCCCACACAAGCCGATCTGCTCTATGCAGTTCAACCGACTCCTTGGCCCAACGTTGACCTGATTCCATCATGCCTTGAGCTGTTCGACGTCGAGTATGAACTCGCTGCGGCCGGCAGCGATGGTCAGAACGTGCTTGCGGCGCGGTTTCGCAAGCTAAAACAAGGGCTTCGAGACCTAGCCCGCAGCTATGATGTGGTAATTCTAGACCCTCCTCCAGCACTTGGCACAATCAGCCTTGCGGTTATGCAGGCGGCAAATGCTCTCATTGTGCCGTTGGCGGCAACTACACCGGACTTTTGCTCCACCGTGCAGTTTCTCAGCATGATGGATCAAGTGCTTGCGCAGCTCGAGCAAGCAGGGATCAGTGTCGATTACGGCTTTGTCCGGCTGTTGTGCTCTCGGCACGACACGAGCAATCCTTCCGAGTCAATGGTCATCCGAATCATGGAAGAGGCTTTTGGCGCCTCGCTTCTTCCTGTGGCCGTTCTCGACTCTGCCGAGATCAGTCATGCTTCGTTGCGCATGATGACGGTGTTCGAACTCAACAAGCCGATCGGGACCGCCCGCACCCACAAGCGCTGTAAGCAGAACCTGGAGGAAGCCCTCGGACAAGTGGAACAATTGCTAAGGCGGGGCTGGCATCGCGCTCACCCGGCTATCGAGGATCTTGCTGATGTCGCGTAAGCAGGTCGACTATCTCGCTGGCCTCCTCAGTGATGAAGGCGACGAGGCACCCTCCCCAGCACGCTCTCGCCGATCGCCGTTGCTTGAACGAGAATCAGCTCTTGCACGTGTGGCTTCAGGTGAAGTCCGTCAGGTTACCGAGCTTCGCATCGACCCAGCACGCTGTCGCATCTGGGCAGGCAATGGACGGGCTTACGAGCAACTGAACGCTGCGCGTTGCCAGGATCTTATTGACAGCCTGATCGCTGAAGGTGGGCAAAAAGTCCCCGCAATAGTGCGCCGGGTGAAGGACGATCCGGCGGTTGATTTTGAGGTGTTGGCCGGCACGCGTCGGCACTGGTCGGTAAGCTGGCTGCGAGCACACAGCTATCCGGACATGGTGTTTGTTGTCCAAGTCGTCGAAATTGACGATGAGGCAGCGTTCCGGCTCGCGGATTTGGAGAATCGCGCGCGTGCTGACATCTCTGATCTTGAGCGCGCGCGGAATTATCGTTGGGCGCTCGACGCCCATTATGGCGGCGTACAAGCAAGAATGGCTGAGCGCCTCAAGCTGTCGAAGGGGTGGCTTTCCAAGCTTCTGACAATGGCCCTGCTCCCCGACCCTGTCGTTGCTGCGTTCGCTGACCCCGCTAGCATTACAATCCGCGGGGGTTACGAGCTCGCTGCGAAATGCGCCGACGAAAACATGAAGGCGCTGGTCCTGCGCGAGGCCTCGCGGATCACCACAGAGCAGCACCAGCGCGCCGAAGATGGCAACCCGCCGATCGAGCCAGGCGTCGTCGTTCGCCGGCTCCTAACCGCTGATGTCACACGTGTTGGGCCTCGCGGCGAGTCCGTGTTGGTTCTCGCTGCGAATGGCAAAGCCGCCATGACGCTTCAAGGCCGTCGCGGCAAGGTGATCACTTTGCGAGTGGACTTGGGCGCTGGTGTTGATCGTGCAGCCCTGATTGAAGGCCTGTGCACGGCGATCCAGGATCAATCGTCATGAGTTTCCCCGGGGAAACATTTGGGTCGGCGGCACCAGGTTTCCCCGGGGAAACATCTACCTCGCACGACGGCGAAATCGAACAGCTTGATCTTTTTCTACCTTACCTGTCCGACCTTTCACTGCGCGACCAGCGAGAAACGATGGAACGCCCATTCTTCAGCCTGGCCAAGTCAAAACGGGTGAAGGCAATCGAATATGGCTCGCCCGACGGTAAAGTCTGGGTCCATGTTTCAGCCAATCCGCTCTATGGAATGGCGACAATCTGGGACGCAGATATCCTGATCTTTTTCGCGAGTGTCATCAGCGACATGCGCCGCCGCGGGATAAATGAAATTCCACAGACACTGCATTTCATGCCCTATGACCTGTTGAAGGTTATTGGCCGACAAACGACCGGTCGGGCGTATCAGCTTCTCACTCAGTCGCTTGATCGCCTTCAGTCGACCACGGTCAAGACAAACATTCGGGCGCCCAACAACCGCAGGGAAGCGACCTTCAGCTGGATTGATAGCTGGGAGCATCGCGTTGACCCCAAGACAGAGCGCGCGCGCGGAATGTCGGTGACACTCGCAAAATGGTTCCACGAAGGCCTCCTGATGGATGGCGGGGTGCTCGCGATTGACCGCGCATACTTTGATATTTCAGGTGGGCGCGAACGTTGGCTTTATCGCGTTGCCCGAAAACACGCCGGCGGGGCAGGGGAAAGTGGGTTTGCAATCAGCTTTCCCACCTTGTTCGAAAAGTCGGGCGCCGAGGGTCCATACCGCCGATTCAAGTTCGAGCTGCTTGCGATCGCCAAGAATGATCAACTGCCAGGCTTTACGCTCGTGGTTGAACAGGGGAAAGCGGAGCCTGTGCTTCGGATGCGTCGTCGTGGGACGGGCGCGGTGACGGCAGGAGCATCAGCCCCCAATGATGTCGGTCATCGTGACGTAAGGCCCGTACCCAAACTTTCCGTGCCTAAGCAATCTTCGCTATCGCCTCGTCGCCGAGAGCCTCAGGTTAGCTGTAACGAACAAGAAGCACCGGAAGCAAAGACGCTGGGTGACATTCTTGCCGGGATCGGCTCGCGATTTCCCGGGTGGGATCAGCAGCATCTCCGGGAAGAGTTTGATGCATGGATCGCTGCTGATCCGAGCCGGATGCCGCACGACTATGCAAGAGCATTCGAAGGCTTTGTGAAACGCCACCACGAGCGAAACAAGCACCTGCTTCGCGGCTAGGCTCCGGTGTTCCCGAAGTGTCGAGACCCGCCGTTCTATCCCCTTCATTCGAATCGCTAGCGTTTCCGTCGCGGTGCCGGCATCGGTGATGGATCGGCAACTGCCCTCCAAAAACATGAGTCATTTCCAGTGCCTTGGCTAGATCCATGGACCTTGCTCACGGCTATCCACATTTATGAAGCGACACTTCGGGAACGGGTTTCGATACACCAGGAACGGTCTGCCGACACATCAGGAACGCCCAGACCGACACTTCGGGAACGGAAACCCGACACTTCGAGAACGCCAACTAGAAAATTGAGTATGTGATTCAATTCCCTATGCCAAGTCGACTGCCTCTTAACTCAATAACTCAAGGAATAAACATCTAACCGCCATGATGTTTCTCTTCGAGAATCTGAATGAGGTAGAAGGGATTGGCTATTGGCTTACAACGAAACTCTCCGTCGCAACCGGGCAACAGCCCCCGACCGAGCCGCCAGCGCCTCGGCATAGCGGGTAGGCATCGCAGGCGAGCTCCAGTCCGCGGCCTGACAGATTGCCGCCAAGCCTTCGCCCGCTGCGGTGAGGTCCTGCGCAAAGCCTACTCGCAAACTGTGTCCCGATAGCCCCCGGCACTGATCGTCAATCGCAGCGTCGTCGAGTTCGGGTTGCAGCAATTTGAGGCCGCGCCGCGCAATCCGCAGCAGCACGTCGCGGATACCATCGTCCGACAGCCTGCTACCGACCCGCCCGAACCGGTCAACCGACGCTAACAGCGGCGCATCCGGGGGCAGGGGGCTGCCCGCTGCTGTTTCCCTGATTGCGAGCCAGGCGGCGATCGCCGTCATGGCATCAGGGCTCAGATACTTGACGCGGCCCTCGCCCGACTGGTCGGTCTTGGAGCGGCGGATCAGCATCGTCCCCGAACCGTCGCCGGCCGCAGTGACATCGCCGATGTTCATTGCGGCGTATTCCGAACGACGCCGGCCGAGGTCGGTCCCGAGTAGCAGCAGCACGGCGTCACGAGCGCCTGCGGCTGTCGTGGTGTCGAGTGTGGTGAGCAGTGCCATCACCGAGAGCGGCAGCGGCTCGTCTCCTATAATGTCTCCCACCTCGCCCTTCAGCCGAAGCGGCAGTGCCTGGCGACGGCGACTGCGGCCACCCAGACCTTCCTCTCGACGTATTCCCTTCATCTCGCCGGTGACAACGCGGTCGCGGGTCGGGGAGGGGAGGCCGGCAAGGTCGTGGAGGATGGAAATGCTCGCCAAATGCCTGGCAATCGACGATGCCTTAAGCCCGGCACGCGCCTGCGTCCGTGCAAAATCCCGCACATCGATGGCGCCGGCGGGGATCATCGGTTGTCCACGCCCGCGACGGAACGCGCCCCAGGCGCGCATGTCAGCAGCAAATGCGCGTTTCGTGTTGGCAGCGGCGCCATACCACCAGGCTTCGAAGCGGTCGTAGGTGGTTGGGCCAATGGCGGGACCGTCGCCGGCAAGCAGGTCGATCAGCGCCTGGCGGTCAGTTGAAGGGGCGTCGAGGACACGCGTGCCGGAACGGGGCAGGGGACTCGTCATTGCCCAAATCGAGCCGTTGAGCGCTCAGCGCGGCCCGCAGGCACCTTCGAAGGGGCCGGGAGCAGCAATGTGCCGTAAACTCTCGCTTCCGCGCTGTACGGCCATCCTGACGGGCTCGATTTCAGAATTCTGGTCACGAACACGACCTTACCGGTGCTTCTCGGGCGTTTCAAGCTTCTGATAACTGCAATTATCACGAGTGTAAAATTCGCCGGCCTTAGGACAGCTTTTGAGCGAAAAACGCAGCTTTGTAAGATCGTCGTTTTTGCTTGCGTCAAATACACTTTCGCGCAATCTACTGCGATGGATGTCAGCGGATCGCTCTATGGTTTTGGCGAGCGCGGCGAGGAGCGGCAGATGGCTTTTGCTGCGCTGGCACAGGCTGTGGCGGCCATTTCGCGGCTCGATGCCGAAATTTCGCATCACCCGCTCCGATCGGCGTGGCTGCGCGTCGAACGCGAGATCGCGCTTGCCGCCGCAGCCCGCGAGACCGGGTTCGAGGCCGACGCCCAAAGCATCCTTGCCGCCCGCCTCGGCGCGCTCAACTTGCCGCGTGGTCATGTCCAGCTTGGAGACCTCGACGATCGCGCCCGGCGCTGGGCGCCGATCGGCCAGCGCAAGGGCCCGGCGGAATTGCGGGCGCTGGTGGCGAAGTTGGCGCCGGTGCGGGGCGATCGCGACCTGGTCGGGCTTTCCGAGAGAGTGGCGCGGGCGCTCGGGGATTGCTCGCAGTCGTCGTGGGAATTCGATGAGTATCCCGACACCAGCGTCCGGGTACTGCGAAACGTGCCCGCAGAGCCGGGAGCAGTCGATGCCGGCGACCTGGCGCTGGCGTTGCCGTTCGCTTTGCGGCGCATCGGGGTGACAACGACCGTGCTCCCGGTGCTGGTCGGACGGCCGCGGGTGTTTGCGCAGGAAGAGGTGATGCCCCTTTTAGCGCTGACCCGTTGGGCGGAGACGCTCGAGCGCCAGGCAGGGGAGGGGGCTTCGCGACTGCGCGAGCTGCACCTTTACGCCTGGCAGGTCGAGCGGCGGCTTGCCGATGTGCGGCGGCCAGCGGCGTTGCGGCGCCTGGTGGCAGTGGCGCTGGGTTCGTGGTCGGTGTGGGCCGCAAAGCTGGCGCGCGATACACGCGTCGACATCTCGAGCGCATGGCGGACTTTGGAGCAGGCAGCGGACCTGGGGCTGGTGGCGGCGGTGCCGGGACAGAAGCGATCGCGCGGTGATGGCACGCTCTACGCCGCATCGCCCTTGCTACGCATGGCAGGGCTGATGTCGGTACGGCGCGGTCGGCCGGCGAAGACGGTGTTTGGTGGGGACGTTGGGGCCGGGCTGGGGGACGCCATTGCAGAACTTGATGCCGCGATGGCTGCAGCAGATAGAATGCTGACAGTCTGATCTTCCCACAGGGGTGTTCACAAGAATTCAGGCTGTTCGATCGACCCGAGTTAGCGGCGATGGCGTGGAGGCTATCGTTCAGCGCTGCCTTTGCCTAGCGCCGGCAGCCGCTGCAGCCCGGCGGTGTCTGCCTGGTCAAAGCGGTTGAGCATTTCGATGAGCGGTACGGGCGTCATGTCGCGGTGCATCGTGATCAGCTTCTGCACCAGCCCGATGCGCTTCTCGAGATTGTCGAGCTTGCGTCCTTCGACTTCGGCCGCGACCTTCTCGGCTTCTTGAAGAATGAGAC
Organism: Sphingomonadales bacterium; assembly: GCA_027485735.1. Taxonomy (GTDB): domain Bacteria; phylum Pseudomonadota; class Alphaproteobacteria; order Sphingomonadales; family Sphingomonadaceae; genus Sandarakinorhabdus. Next base: position 103,718 of record JAIXQM010000194.1, read on the forward strand.
GAGTCTCTGCTTCGAGCTTGAGGTTCTCCAGCCCCTTGCCGCGTAGCTGTTCGCGAAGGTGCTCGAGCGCTCGCGCGGTCATATCCTGCGCGGTGCCGCCCAGGGTGTCGCCGGTTCGCATGTCGATGACGGTGTCGAGCAAACTGTTGAGGGCAGCCATCAGACGTTTGCCCAGGGCCCGGCTCTGCTCCAACGCTTCGGGCTCTGCATGATAGCGCGACGGGTCTTCAACCGCCACAGCACGGGCGCCTGCTGCGACCTGCTTGTGGACCATCAGGAACGTGTCGACGATGAGATCCGAGGCGCGAATTGCTTCGGGCGTGTTCACGAAGGTCGTCACCCGCGTCACGCCGCGCTCGGTATAGGCCCACGGCAGATAGGTGCGTCCGCCTCGACCGGGCTTTGAGGTCGCGGGTTGCGACCTCAAAGCGTCGAACTCTGCACGCGTCAATTGAAAGCGGTGACGGTCGTCGACGAGATCGCTGTTGCGCTTGATCGTTTCGTTAAACCGCTTGGTTTCCAGTCCAAGTGCGGCAGCTAGGTCGGCATCGAGCATCACAGGGATGCCGCGCACGCGATAAATTGAAGGGGTGAGGCTCGTCGCCTGAAGATCGTCGCTCATCATGCTGCCTTTGAGGTCGCAAATTGTGACCTCAATCGCATGGGAGACGCTCGAGGGGAAATGGCAGTGAACACGGTGACCATTGTGACGGCAACCGGCCTGCCGGCTATGTCGGCTGTAGCTTCATCAGACCCGACCGATCACGGGGGGTGAAGCGTCTCGGCCTATCCGGCGGCGCTTCACTGTGCAGTCAGATCGGCTACGTTTTAGGCCGACGTGCCGGTGATAGGTGGCCATAATGTTTAGTATGGGTAGTGCCTAAAAAGTCCATGCAGCGACTGTCTAGTGAAATGCACTTAGCTATGTTATGAAAAATGGAGCGCGGCAAGGAGGCAGCTATGGGACTGAATTTGTTCGACAGTTCTGAAATCGATCCCGCCAAACTCGCCGCCGCCAGTGCCCGCTGCTACCTCGCACTCGGCCGCCTCGACGGCGCCATCGCGTACGCCGCGCCCAATGTGGTCGAGCTGTTCGCGCTGATGCTGGTGCGACGGACGCTGGCGCGATCGCTTGCCGCCGCCGGCTATCTGTTCACCGACGCGATGTTTGAGGCGTGGATTGCGCGCGCCGGTGGGCCACCGCAGGGTGGTCCTGGAACCGCAGCGCCGGCACCAGCGATCGCCGCGGCCGTTCTGTCAGAGCTGCGCGCTTCGAAATGGCCCGCGCTTGCTGAGGCAGCCGACCTGGTCTCGCGCGCCGCGTCACATCTTGGTCGCGGTCAGCGAGGTCGTGCTGTTGATGATGCCGATCCGGAGAGCGGCGAGGCGCGGGGGGAAGGGCAGGGGGCGTGGCATTGCGACGGATTGGGAGGGGTCATCCCGGCGGCGCGGGCGGTTCTGTTCGATGGCGATTCGACCAAATCCGAGCACGTTGATGCGCCACTTTCGCTGCTGGCGCAGCGGCTTGCCAAAGTGCCGGCCCTGTTCGCGCCGGTCGAGCGCGGCGCCGCCGTCATCGAAACCGACGCCGGGCCCGTCGCCGTGCCGCTGGCGATGCAGCAGTCGCAAGGCTGGGCGCTGGGGCTCGTCGTCGGCGAGATGTTCGTCAACCTTGGCGTAATGCGCCGGCCGGTGCCGTTTGCGGGGGTGATTGCGCCTCAGGTTCTGCGAGGGGATTGCGAGCCCGAGGTTCGGTTGTTGCGGCTTGCCACCGACATCGGCCAAGGAGCCCATGAGATGCTCGAGGACCTGGAGACGGCGCGGCGCCTGGTGAGCCGAGCTGAAGCCGCGTTGCTCGACGCACGCAGCACCTCGCGCGCGCCTGCGGTGTTTGCGCTGATTGCGGGGCTGGGGCTGGCCACGCGGGGGGAGGTTTGCGACGGGTTCAAGATGACGGCTGCAGGTGCCGATGGCGTGTTGGCGAAGTTGCTGGCGGCGGGGTTGATCGCGCGCCGGCCGGGCAGGGCAGGGGGGTTTTGTGTGGCTGCGGTCGCCGGCGATACGCTTGGCGGCAGCTTCAGTCAGGTAACCGACGCTCGGGTTGCAAGCGGTGTTGACGAGCTGGACGCCGCAATGGCTGACGTTGATCGTTTGCTCGCAAGACCCGCAACATGATTGTGCATCACATTCGTCACACGTTCAAGTGTCGCTCCTTTGCGGCATCATCGGTCGCCGGAATTTTCTCTGAAGAAAACCTGACGCCTGATTTTCAAAAGCGGCCGTTCAGCGGAGCGCAGAGATATGGCCGGGATTGGACCGTTCGCGGTCAGGGGGCTTTGAATTGAAATGCGTTTTAAGCTGCCATCCTTCAGCATGCTGCGGATCAATGTCGATTTTGCGGAGCAGGAGGCCGCCAAAAATTGTTGAATTCAAAAGAGGAATTCTTAGCCGTAAGCTTTGGTCATAAGTATGGTGTTAAATCCAGCCCAACGAAGTGCCGGAGAGATCAGCGCGGCCATAATTGAGCGGCGTGGAGTAGGACATGCAAACATTCGTGACGTTTATCGTTGACCCGGGCTTCTACTCTGCTGGACAGTGGGAAGCAGTTCGCGGATGTTGGTTCCATGTTTGGCGATCTCTCATCAGCGGTTTTTAAGGGTCGTCCGTGGTTGCAGTAGCAGCACCCATCCGATTGCATCAGCACGTGCAAATGCCGGAATGTCATAAATGAGCCTTCGCTTTTCCGAGGCCGGGCCAGAATTTCCCGAACAGCTGGTCGATGCTCTCCTTACTGGCGATGTCGTCTTCTTGTGCGGCGCGGGGGTTAGCGCACCGCAATTGCCTGGTTTCGGTGCGCTCGTGACGCGCTGCTTCGCCGGTCTTAACGTCGATATGAGCGCGTCGGAGCAATTGTCGTTTAAAGAGAATCGGTTCGAAGAAACGCTTGGGTCGCTCAGCCGCCGTATCGTTAATCCAGCTGACATGACCCGCTCAGTCGTGGCGGAGTTGCAGCCGCCCGTCGACGCGGATCTCTCGCATCATCGCACCATCCTGCGCCTGTCGCGCGATCTCGAAAACCGCCCGGCGATAGTGACCACCAATTTTGACACGCTGATCGAACGCGCGCTGATCGAGACTGAGGATGTCGATAAGGTCCGTGCCTTCAGTTTTGCTGGGCAGGATCTGCCGCCGCCAGGCAGCGCCGGGTTTGGCGGCATCATCCACATCCATGGTCGGATTGCCGACGCGGATCTTGGGCTAGATGAGACACCGCTGATCGTGACGAGCGCCGATTATGGCGATGCATATATGCGATCTGGCTGGGCTTCGCGGTTCCTTTTCGATCTTTGCCGCACCAAAACCATTGTTCTGCTCGGCTACAGTGCCGGCGATGCGCCGGTACGATATTTCCTAAATGTACTTGAAGCAGATCGGCAGCGCTTTCCTGATCTGCGCCCTGTCTATGCCATCGACGCGGTGGTGACGCGCGACTTGGCCGATGTCCGCTGGGCAGCGCTTGCGGTCGAGCCGATCGCTTATGAGTACCAACTCGATGCGAAGGGCAACCCGACCAGCCATGCCGCACTGTGGCCAGACTTGGACAGACTAGCGGACCTCGTCGAGCGACCGCGGGGGACGCGGCGCGACTGGGCGCAGGCGATCCTCGCAAGGCCGCTCGCCGACGCCAATGCTGCGGAACTCGATCACGCCGCATGGCTGTTCAGCGGCCGTCGAGACCTGTGGTCACTCGCGATCCCGACCATTATCGATGGGGACTGGTTCGACTTCTTCGCCGACCGAAAGTTATGGACAGAGCGCGACGCGTCCTGGATTCTCGCCGCTTGGATGGTCACTGATCTTGCGTCACCCGACCGGTTCCGAAGGGCGGTCGACTGGCTCAACAAGCTCGGCAAGCCGTTCGCCGACGAACTGGCGAACCGGATCCGGCACGTGAAGGATTCGCCGCTCCTGTGGTTGCGCCTCTGGCGCCTCCTCACGATCAGCCGGCCCGATCGTAGTGACCAGTGGGAAGACCGTGCATATGCGCTGATGGAGGTGCTTAAAGGCCCCGTTGTGCTGCACGCCGACCTCGAACGCGCAGTGGGATTGCTGACTCCAGCGCTTGAACTCCGGTCTGGCAGGTCTTTCTTCGACGATGGACCAGCGATTGATCAGCCGCGGCGTCTCTCCGACCTCGCCTGGCCGCGACTAACTATCTCGGACCGCGGCGGCGCGTCGGACCTCGTTGCCGCGTTGACCGCGGTGCCGCAGCCGCTTGTACTGCTCGAGATCGCCAGCGCGAGGCTTCGCGCGACGGTCAGGCTTTCGCTCGATATCGGCATGGTCGAGGGTGACTATGATGGCAATGATAGCGCGGTGCCGTCCGTCGAGCCCCACGGTCAAAACGAGCACCACAACGGACCTATTTTCTTGGTCGAACTTCTCGCCCGGCTGCTTGCGCCGGCGGCCGCCGAAGATCGCGATGCGGTGCGCGCGCAAGCCTTAGCTTGGAAGGCCATGCCTGGCCTATTGGGGACGCGGCTCTGGCTTCATGGCTTGCGTCAAAACGAGCTGTTCGACGCCGACGAAGCGATCGCTGGACTGGCGGGCCTCTCGCGCGACATCTTCTGGGCGGTGCGCCGCGAGCTCGCGCTTGTTCTGCGTGATCGCTCCGGCGATGCGAATGCCGACCTGGTTGCTGTCGTCGAGCAGCGCATCCTGACCGAGGGACCGGCCTATTACGCGCGTTATCCCATCGAGGACGGCCAGACAGATTGGAGGAGCCAGGCCCTCGACGCGGAGGTCTGGCTGCGGCTCAACATGCTCGAGCAGGCGGGCAGACTGTCGGGCGAAGGTTCGACGGAGCTTGCAGCCATCAAAGCGCGGCACGCGTATCTGGCGCGTGGCGTCGAGGATCAGGACTTTTTCGGGTCCTATTCGACCGGCGTCCGTATGGTGGTCGGTGATGCTCAGCCAATCCTCGATGCAGCCGAAGGCGAGCGATTGCAGGTCGCGCGCGAGGTGCTCGGCAGCCATGATATCGAAAGACAGCAAGGGTGGAGCGTGTTTTGCCGCACCAACCCGAGAGGCGCCTTCGATACACTCATGACTGGGCCGCTCGACGAAGCCAATGCTCCGCTTTGGCGGGACCTGATCGGCTCTCTGTCCTTTCCGGAAGGCGAGAAGGATCCTGACCGACGGCCGCTCGTCGTCTCGCTCTTTGCTACGCTCGAGCCGGCCGAAGCACCTTTTCTCGCACTGGTTATAGACCGTCTTGCCGATCTTTACTGGTCCTCACCGCGCCAGGCTGAACCCGCGATCGCGGCTTGGTGGCCGAGGCTGTTCGCGTCAGCCGTAGCGCGTGACACCGAGCCACTCGATCCTACGCGAGATCTTTATGCCGACCTAATCAACACCGCAGGTGGGCGCCTGACCCAAGCCGCACTCATCGATATCGAGGCCCGACGCAAATCGGGTGAGCCGGTCGATCCGCCACTACTGGCAGCGCTGGACGCTGCCGCGGCGGCACCGGGTCGTCAGGGCACCATGGCCAGGGGCGCGCTCGTTTTCGCGGCTGGATTTGTGCTGACGATCGAGGGGCAGACGGTCACGCCGTTGCTCGAAGCCGCGCTGGCGGGAGATGGTGACGAGGCCATCGCGCTGCGCCGGGTCCTTGTCACTGATTCACGCCTGTCATCGGTCGCCTCCCGGACCTTCAGCGTGGCTGTTTTGCGCGGTGTCGGCGAGCTAACTGGGCAGGGCAGTGACCTCACCAACGCCGCCGCCAAGGTCATCGCGCCAGCACTGTCGATTCTTCGGGGCGAGCAGACCGAGGCGAACTGGGGCATTGGCGTAGAAGACGCCGCTCGAGCACTCCGGAACGGACCATTATCCTTGCGTAGCGGTGCGACCGTACTTGTGAAGCAATGGATCCACCAAATCGATCCCGATCGCGCGGTCGCATGGCGCACGGGTATCGGGCCGCTGTTACTCGCGGTCTGGCCGCGGGAGCGAGCTTTCCGCGAGCGAGAGTTCAGCCGAAATTTTGCCGATCTGGCCGTGGAGAGCGGCGACGCCTTTCCCGAGGCGCTCGAGCAGTTGCTGCCGCATCTGTCGCTGCTCGAAGGCCATGGTGGCATTTATGCGATCGAGCGTTCCGAGGCGCCGGAGAAATTTGCCCGGGAGACGCTCACCCTGCTGTGGAAGCTGTTCGGCCCTGGCACGACCAACGACCTATATGGTGTGCCGAAGATCCTCGATCGGCTGATTGCAGCGATCCCGGCAATCGAACTGGACCGGCGGCTGCAATGGCTCGACCAGAAAGCCACGCGCTATGAGTGATTCCGAACTAAACCGGATCACAATCGAGACCGTCGACCCGACACTATCGCTCGATGAAAAGAAGCGGTTGGTCGCTGATTCCGGTCGCCGCCGGCATCTGAGCTGGGGAATGGATTTCGACAGCCGAGCGCTGACACTCGACCAAGACATTCCCGATCATTGGGAAGAGCACGTGAAGGAGCTCCACCGGCAAAACCTGCAATCGGCGCGCGCGAGCATGATCGCGGAATTTGGCGAGCGCGGCATCGACGCCAAAATCGACAATTTTGTAGCGATGGGCGTAAAGCCGTTTTCGGTGCTGGCGCATCATAATGCGTTGTTTCACCAAGTTCGGCAGGCCTTCGTGATCGGCTCCTATTACCCCGCGCTGGTCGGCGCATGTGCGCTTGGCGAGCGTATCCTTAATCACTTGATGCTAGACATGCGCGGCCATTTCACCGCCACGCCCGAGTATAAGAAAGTCTACCGAAAGAATTCCTTCGACGATTGGAGCTTGCCGATCGATACGCTCGAAGCGTGGGACATTCTGTTACCTGATGCCGTCGTCGAGTACCGCGCGCTGATGCGACTGCGCCATCGATCTATCCATTTCAACCCTGAGACGATGAACGCACTGCGTGATGACGCACTTGCAGCGATCATCCACATGCGCTCGATCATAGAGCAGCAATTCGCCAGCCACGCTGTCCGACCCTGGTTTATAACCAATACGCTCGGCCACGCCTTCATCCGTAAAGATTACGAAAACCACCCCTACGTTCGCGCCTACTTCCTTCCCAATTGCCCGTTCGTTGGCCCGCTGTTCGGCATGGCACCGGGCGCTGGTGGATGGGAATTTTTCGACCTACCCGATTACGGCGATGGTGACTGGACGGACGATGAGTTCGCAGCCGCATACAATAATCGCGATCCCACACTGGTTGCCAGCCCATTGGGGTAGTTATCATCGAGACCGGAAACAACAATCAATTGTCGGACTGACCTCAATCACGAAATCTCAGTTTAACGTCAGCTCTTTAGCCCCGAAATAGCCGCCGGACGCTAGTGTTGTCGCCGATTTCGAATAAACCCATGATTACCCGATACGAGCCTTGTGAGAAGTTCGCATATAAAGATCAGTTCGATAATCGATCAGTCTCGCATTTATGGCCAATCTCTCAATTTAACTTCAATCGTAACCGAATGAGTTTACTGACCGGAAGGTCCCATGTTTAGGGTCATTGTGACATGTCTGGCGCCGCTAAACACCGGTTCAGGGACGTACACAAGGGTCGCGCAAAGGCCGGTCATCGAATAGAAGTGCATGCGACTGCATTTTCGATGTCGCGGCCTATCATGCAGAGACTGAGAGCAGGCCGAAGCCTTGGGGGATAGATGACCACGGATGCCGAGCTCGGTCGAGAGCATGCGATCGATTATATTAATCACCCGAAGACTTTCGACACGATTGGTCCGCGTAGCTACGCTTATGCCGACGCTGCTCTTGACGAGCTCGAGCAACAGCAGCGCAATCATTCCGAACTTCTTGAAATATTGCTCGATGGAGGCAATCAGGGTGCCCGTCATCTCAATATCGACTCCGTGCAAGGCCTCAGAGAGATTGTCCAGAATGCCGACGATCTCGGTGCGGCGCATGTCCGGTTCGGCACACGATTGGTGGAGGGGAAGCGCCAGGTCCTGATAGTCCATGACGGCGCTCCCGTTGATCTCCCACATGTCCTACCGATGATTTACCCGTTCATGTCCACGAAGCGCGGAAGCGCTTCGCAGAAGGGCAGATTCGGCGTGGGTCTCAAGACCCTCAGCCGGCTGGGCGGAGGGCTGGCCATTCACAGTGCGCCCTTCCATTTCGCCTCGCGCGCTAACCTTGCAGTGCGCGTTTCCCCTGTTGAGGGAATCGAAGACTTTTACGATCCGGATCGCAGCGAGACCCTGTTTACGCTGCTTCTCGATGACGATGTCGATGATGGCTTTCTCGCGGAGTGGTTTGAGAACTGGTCGGCGCCCGACCTGCTTTTTCTCGACGCTGTCAGGGCGATCACCCTTCACGATTTGAATGAGGGAGTCATTTTGTCTTCCGTCGCGGTGTCCGAGAGCAAAGAAACGCGCTCTTTCAACCTCGTGATGCAAAGCGGGATGGCGCCCACCGTCGAACGCACGTTCGTGGTCCATGGACGAACATGGAAGCGATATGTTGCCGAGGTGACTGTGCCGGCCGACAAGAAGCGGGACGGGAAAGCAACCGCGGCGACAACGCCGCTTGGCATCGCGATACCGGTCGACGGCGTTGGTGCGGGCAGGCTGCACGTCGCCCTTCCAACTGGTATCAGCACTGGCGCATGCTTCTCGATCGACGGCCAGTTTGATCCGGCTACATCGCGCGAAGCGCTGGTGAACGACCCCTGGAACCGTTGGCTGGCCGATGTCGCAACCGAATTGTCCGGAGCCATAGCAATCCACCTTGCTCATGCCGAATCCCCGCTCGCATGGCTGATCGTTCCGATCACGGCTGCGTCGAACAGCAGCGTAAAATGGCTCAATGAGAGGCTCGCAACGGGTTGGTCCAAGGCCGTCGAAACCTTCGCCAAGGACCCTTTCCTTTTGGGAGGCAACGAGGCCGGCGCGCTCAACCAACTATCCTATTGCGACACCGATGCCGAAGGATTGCTTGAGCCAGCCGACCATCTCGTAGTTGCCGGCAAGGCGATGGTTCCCAACAGCATGCGCGATGCGGGTGGCCATTGGCGTCTGGTCCTCGACACAATCGGCAAAGCCAAGAAAATTTCGCTCCCCGCCATCCTTGCATGTTGCGGGGATGGGCGCTTCGACAACAAGCCAGCGGATTGGTTTCTCTCGTTGGCGGCGCGCTGCGTTGCACTGGATTTGGCTGATCTCCTGATCGACTGCCAATGGGTTCCGCTTGCCGAGGGTGGCCGGGCTTGGGCTCGTGAGCGGGATGCAGCGACCGAACTTCTGTCCGTAGAGATTGCGCGCTCATCATTTGCTGAGAGACACCGCTTGATCAGGCCCGTCCACCCCAAGCTGCTCGAGCCATCGAATGAAGGGGTCGCTGACTGGCTGGCCAGCTCCGCAAATTTTGTCACCGATGTGTCCGCGAAGGATATATTGCGTGCCTTCGCGAGAAGCCGGGCCGACGAACCCATTAATGCGTCGCGCACTGATCTTTGTGACATCCGGGACCTGTTTGCCGAGGTGCCAGAGCGAGAACCGACCGAGTTAGGGGACATGGTTGGCAGCGCGCTAAAGCTCGAGGCGCAACGTTACGAGCTCGATAATCGCGGGCGCCGCGTGACGGTACCGGGATGGGTATCGCCCGGTGAAGTCTATCTCCCGGCATCAATTGAAGAGCAGCGTGACGGCTGGTCTAGGGCCGCAGGCGACACACCCGGTCTAGCGTGGGCGCTTGCCGCTTATGGCGATGTATTGAAGATTTCGGGTCGCGTTTCGGAGGGACGAAGTGGTCGCCGCCGCGCTGCAAAGCGATTCCTCATGCTGCTCGGCGCCAGCACGACGCCACGGCTGGAACAGGTGCAAACGCTCGTCAGCTATCGACTCCCTCGCCTCCAGGCAGACGCGCCACGGCAAATGGGCCGGGCACCTAGCAACTTGGTGAATGACCATATCTCGCCAGATCTCGAACTGGTCGTGGCCGATATCGTCTCTGGTGCTGAACCTCGGCGCCGCGGCGGCCGGCGCGGCGGAAAGCAGCGCCAACAGCTGGCCGACCGAAGCCTGGCCTTGTACCGCTGCCTTGCTCAGGGCTGGTCCCAGCTTGAACCCTTTTCAACGGTATATGCGCGGCGCGAAAGCGGTCGTGGAAATCCCGTCGAAGTTCCTGCGACCTGGGTAGCGCGCCTCGCGGAAGAGCCCTGGCTCCTGACAAAGACGAACGAGGCCGCCGCGCCGAGCGGGCTTGCGATCGCGACAAGAGTAACCAGCGCGATGTCGGACGATCCGACGCGGTTTGCAGCCGGGCTTGGCCAAGCCGATGCGGAAGCACCTCTTGCCCGGGCGCTCGACATGGCCGTCGACCCACCTGCGTCGCAAATCGTCCAGTCGATCGACCGCTACCGCTCGGAATCGTCGCTTGCGGATAGCGGCAACATCCTTCGCCTATATCGCGCGCTGGCGGGTCACTGTCCTGGCGGCGCTTCCGTGCCGGCGCCGGATAGTCGGGTCGATGACATGACGGTGAGTTCATTACGCGGCCGCTTCGGCATCAACTCCAAACGCCCTGGGCTCATCGCCGGCTGTGCGACCACCCTTGGCGACGAGGGCTGGTACGCACCGAACGCGGTCTTTTCCGGCAAGGACGTTTTTCACCGCCGCCGTCCCTTCGTCCTGAACGATCGCGAGTTGGCTCCGCTGTGGCATGCCCTCAATATCACGGCGCCAACCGTCGAGGATTGCATTCGCGAGTTGCAGCAAATCGCCGCCAGCCCCGCAGGACCCGAGCGTGAAAGTGTTCTCATCGACATATACCGCCATCTCGACCGGCTGCTCGACAAGTCCTCCGCTGTCACCCGCCGCGCTTTGCGCTCGGTTCCACTGCTGTGTGGTGAAAAATGGGCGACGGCGCGGCCGGTCTTCATGTGCAGTTATCCCGGCGTAGCACTCGAAAAGGTATTGATCTGGTCACCGCCATGCGCGGTCGGCACCATCCATCGGCTGGTCTCGGCGCTCGAAATTGAAGACCTGCCGATCCGCAGCCAGCCCGTTTCAGCCTCGGTGGCGACCGACGATGACCTGCAACGCCGCTTTGATGTTGCGTTGCGCATCCTGAAGGCGAACCTCGCGAAAGAGGATGAGCAATCCTACAAGGCGATGCCCTGGACACAGCTTTTTGGGCTGGCGGTTCAGACCCACGGTCTGGGCAGCCTCATCGTCTCGGCCGAGCCGAAGGGTGTTGTCCCGGTCGCCTTGGCAGTGAGGGCGCATGCCGACGTGATCGGATTGTCGGTGCACATCGATGACGAATCGGTGCTGGGCCGATTCGAATATGGCGGGCAGGCGATTGCATCATTTTCGCAAGCCGACCGCCGCAGAGAGGTTGCGCTGGCTTGGGTGTCCGCTTGGGCCAGCAGCGTCGATGCTGCGACCTTCGACCCGATCAGCCTGGCAGAAGAGGAGGCCGCCGAGGATGTGGATGCTCTTGCTGCGCATTTTGACCGACTGAAGCAATCAAATGGCCGCCGAAAGATGCCTACGGGCAAAAAGGGCTCGGGCAACGGCGAAGTTTCCCGCCAGGTGGAGGTCCGCAAACTGAAGGCGGCCACGTCGGAGTTTGTATTCGGACTGGAACTTCGCGACGCGTCCGAAGGCGCAAAAAAGGGTCCGCAAGTAAAAAAGACCGATCCTTTGAAGAAGGACGCCCCTACGGACAATCCGGGCCGGCGGTCGGAGAAGCAGAAACCCGCACCGGTTGGTGCGCACCGGCAATATGATTCTCGAGACCTGCAACAGCGTGGCTGGGATCACCTGCTCATGGCAATCGAAGACGGCAAAATGACTGTTTCCGACTTCCAGGCGCTCCGGGGAATCGGGGCCGATGGCGTGATTGACTGGCGAACTTTTGTCGAGCTGAAGGCGGTAGCGCGCGAGACGCCTGCGCAGGTCGTCTTCACCGAGAAGGAATTCCTGCGGGCAAAGGAACGGAAGGGCGAATTTCTCCTGGTCGTCGTTTCGGGCCTCGAGGAGGGGTTCGATACCGAGATTACAATATACGAAAATCCTTTGCTCAGCCTGCCCTGGACGGTGCGGGGCGCGGTCAGTGTCAACGGCCTAGGCGGTGGCCGCGCTTTGGTTTTACGGGAACGACGGGAAGAAGCGTTCGGCGATAATGTCGTGTCGGCTAAGCCCGGCACTTAACATAGTCATGTCGCTCTTCCGTCAAGAGACCGCATTAGACTAGAACGTTATCAGTCTTATGAAGAAGAAATAGCAGACTCTACTCTCACGGCCGCAGCTACAATCTTGGGAGCCTGCGGTATTGGGGCGTAAGCTGTCGTTCAGCGAACCCATGGGGAATAGCCGCGATCTGCCAGAATCGGTCGTTCGTCATCCGACTGAGCAATGAATGCTTGTGGTGGAATACAGCCTTTCCGCATGTCGGCGTTCAGGTGGCATGACCGTACAGTTGTTCACGAATGCCGTTAGAGAAGTGTCACGGTTTCCGGTCCTGCGGGGTCGTCGAGTGGGTGCCGTGCCGCGGTGGCGGGGAGGTGGAGGTCGTCGACATCAATTTCTCCCTTACCGAACCTTTGGGCGGTAGACGCGCGAAAAGCGGAATCAGTAGGATCATTAGACGGAATCCGGCGTCGCGCGACGATTTCGGCCGATGCCCACGAATAGCTTACGTCTCGGTACTAAGTGGCGAACGTCATTGACCAAACGCACTTTGAATGGAACATGACGGAAACTTTGGGGGCAGGGCTTGTCGGCGAATCCAACAACAGCGGCATGGGTGCGGTTTCTGCGGAACTACGGGCCGATTCCAACCAACGACAATATGTACGACGAATCGATCCAGCGCGCGCTGCATCGCCACAAGATTCGTCCGATCACCTTGCCTGCACCGCTGCGCGACCGCCTCGTTACGATGTTTCAAAGCGATGCCCCGGTCTCGCACATCATCACCGGCACGGCCGGCGACGGCAAAACCTATCATTGCCGCGAAGTCTGGACCGAACTGGGCGGTGATGTCACTGCATGGAACCTAGGCGACAAGATCCAGCGTCTGGTTGTCGGCGACCGCACGCTCGTCATAGTCAAGGATCTTAGCGAATTGCGCGACGATGAGAGCAACGACCTCATTATCGCCTTCGCGCGCGACGTCGCCGACCCCGATACGCGGACCTTCTATCTGTTCGCCGCCAACCATGGGCAGCTGCTCGAAAAGCTCAAATCCGCGCCCGCAACCCCCGAAGTGCTGCGCATTAGTAAGGTCGTCGAGGATCTGCTCGTCACCAGCGCGAGTGTCGACGGCGGCATCGCGCTCGAGCTGACCGACCTAAGCCGATCGCCTGCCTCCGAGATGGCGATGGCGATCATCGAGGAAGTGACCGGTCATGAGGGGTGGAACGGGTGCGAGGATTGCGGTGCGAGCGGTGATGGCACTTGCCCGATCTTCGAGAACCGTCGTCGGCTGATCGGCGATGGTCCTCACGATCCGTTCAAGCGTCGCCTGACCGCGCTGATCGAATTGAGCGAGCGCAACGGCGGCCATTTTCCGGTGCGCCAGCTGCTTGCGCTCGTCGCCAATGCCATTCTCGGTCATCCCGAGGCACGCGACGGGCTGATGAGCTGCAATGATGTGACCAACGTTCAGTCGTCGGGTCATGCGGACCGCGCGTCGATCTACCGCAACATCTTCGGTGAGAATCTCAAACCCAGCAAAGCCGAGAAAACTGAGCTGTTCAGGAAGCTCAATGCCTTTGGCATCGGCGCCGAAACTAGCAACCGGGTCGACAATCTGCTCGTCTACGGGGCCGACGATCCAGCTTACGCGGCCAGTTATGCCGAGCTGATGCTGAACGATCCCGTCTACGGCGCGACGCCGGCCTACACCAACGCCCAGCGCGCCTATCTTGAAGGCGCCGACGACGGTGACCGCGCCGGCTTCCTTTCGGCCCTTCGGGCTCAGCGCCAGCGACTGTTCTTCACCATGCCCGACGCCAAGGCCGCCGATTATGATCTGTGGGATCTGACTGTCTTTCGCTACGCCGGCCTCTATCTCGAGGTCGCCGAGAAGATCGCCGCCAAACAGGCTGTACCCCGCGCGGCGCTCAACATGGTGGTGCGTGGGCTCAATCGAATCTTCACCGGCATGCTCGTCCAGAACCAGGACGAGCTCGTCCTCGCAACCTCGGGAAGCTATTCGCAATCCAAGCGCAGCCCGCTGCTCGACGAACTAATCTCGGTCCCGCGCTCTGGCGGTGAGGAAGTCAGCATCGTCGCCGATAAAAGCGACGGAGCGTTCGGGGTCGCGGTCAGGCTGGTGCGCGGGACCGAAATCGCGCCGGTGTTCCTGTCGCTGTCCCCGACCCGCTTCGAATTTCTCGGCCGCGTTGCCGAAGGCGCGCTGCCCAGCAGCTTCTCCCTCGAATGCCATGAGGATCTGCTGGCATTCAAGGCGCGGTTGCTGCGCGAGACCGAGAACCGCCGCAAGCTCGACGGCGACGAGGAAGCCACTGACGGTGAGCTTGTTCTGCGCTTCATCGAATTGAATGCGGATGGGCGCGCGCAGGCGCGCCGTGTGATTGTGCGAGTTTGACTATGGAAATCCTCACTCGCCCCACCGAATTCGAGGATCGCGCTGGCCCTGCCTTCTGGATCGACGAAGCGATATGGGGTCACCGCCTGCACGACGAACAGGCGCCGTGGCTGATCTTCCTTGAGTTCATGACAGTCCTGCTTGCAGAACATCGCGAGGGCAGGGCGCTCAAGGAGGCCCGTCTCAACAGCCTGTCCTACAAACCCCAGCTGCAGCTGCGCTTGCGCAATCTCGTCTTCAACAACCCACATGTCATGACGGTGCAAGCCGAAGCCCGCTCGGACGACGCGGCCTGGAGCAGTTGGCTCGAGAAGATGGCGGAAACCGTCGGCGGCATCGACCAGCGCGACTTCAGCTATCTGCGCGACCGCTTCGAAAGCTTCAACGATTTTGCCGCCGTGCTGAGTTTCCTCCAGGGGTCCGCGATTGAAGGCACCAGCAACAAGCGCTGGAGTTCGAAATTCGTCTTCCCGTTTGGGCCGCACGCGCTTTATGAAGACGTCAATGTGAAGCCGAGCGGCAGCGTCTCGAACGACCGCCGCTTCTTCGCGCGCTCGGGTGAACTACTCTATCTGATGTTGTGCCGCAGCCAGCATGCCGATGCCCTGCGCGGCCTGCTGGTGACGAAATTCCTCGAAAGCCCTGCGCCCTATGACAGCATGGCGCGTGCGTTGCAGGGCGAGCGCCAGCTCGCCAAGGCCGAACGCGGCGGCGCCTATCTGCCATGCTCTAGCCACCCAATCTTCGACCGGCTCGCGGCCGACTGGCTCGCCATCCTCAACCTGCCCATCCCGGCGCACGATGCGATCCCGCATCTCGTCACCATGACCGGGCTCAACCTTATCCTCTATCAGCTCGACCGCGCCCGCGAGCTGCTCGACCGCGCGCCGATCGCTCTGGTTTGCGAGATCGTCTCGCCGCGCAAATCGGTGGTGCGCGATCTCTCGGCAGACAGCTATCAGCACAACAATATGCTGCCGCAGCAAGCCATCGAGCATTTCGTGCGCCGGGTGACCGCGACCGATGCCTGGACCGAGGCTTTGGCCTCTGACGATCCGACGCTCAATACGATCGATATCCTCAAGCGCGAATTTGGCTGGCCCGACGGCGACGATGACGAACTGTCGACCGACCCGCAGGAGTTTGTCGATGCGCTCGTCGATCGCGCGGCCGTCCGCCACAAGCAGCATGTCGGCAAGATCCACATGACCTGGTCGCGCGCGATCGGTCTCGCCTCGCGGCGTTCGAGCCGGCGCGTACGCTATGCGCCGACCGACCGGCTGCTCAAGACCCTGGTCATCGCCTGTGTCGGCGAGCGGCTCGAGTTCAAAGATTTTCTGGTTCTGCTCCACGACCGCTACGGCTTCGTCATCGGCGACGCGCAAGCCCGCCCGTTCATCGATGCTGGCACCGCCGATCAGGAAGACTTTTCCGACAACGCGCACCGCTTGGAAGAGCGGCTCGCCAGTCTCGGTCTCCTGAAGCGCCTGTCCGACAGCTGCGCTTATGTCGAAAACCCATTCCAGCGAGCCCAAGCCGCGTGACTCCTTCAGATCTGATCGGCGCCGCCGGCGCGACCTCCATTCGCCTGCGTCTGAACACCCTCACGCCCGAGGATGAACTTGCTCGCTATCTGCTCGACCGGCTGACCGGCGAGCAAGTCGCCGCCATCACTCGCGCGCTGCTCGCCGACCCGATCACCGCGGGTAAGTTGATGATCGCGCTGCCGCGCGATCTGGTCGCGCCATTCGGCTTGCCCGAGACGGTCATCACCGACGAGCGTACCGTGCGGGTACGCAATCTGGCGTGCGACCGGCCCGCCATGCTCATCGCCAATACTGACGACGATCAGGGCGCCTCGCTGGGTGACGTGACCCTAATTGGCGCCAAGCAGCTGACCGAGGAACCCGATCCGTGGGTCGACGCCGCGGTTGCAGGCCTGGGCCTTGCCGACAACCAGATCTCCGCGTGGAAGGCGGCATTGCGCGGTCTCAACAGTGCCGAAGACTGGACGCTGCATCAGATCGGCACTTATGTGGCGATGGCCCGCGAGCGGATCGAAACCGACGCTGTGCCCGTGGCCGCAGCCCTTGGCTGGGCGCTTCCTGCCCTGCGCCTGCCGCGCGACAGCGGCTATTTCATGGGATTGGGCGACAAGGACCGCGAGCAACCGCGCCGCTGGAAGAAGCTGTTCGAAAAGCTCGTCTCGGATCGCAAGCCCTTGCTGGTCAAGCAGCGCCCTAATCGCCAGATTATCGAAAGCGAGGAGCTGCGCAGCCAATTCGACGAAGTGCGCGACGATATTCCGGCTAAGGTTCACGCAGCTATTGAAGCGTTCATTGATACGGCGCCCGGCTGGAGTCCCGAAGCTGAATTTCTGTCCGAATATGAGTGGGAAGGTGAGAGCGTCCTCCAGCTCTTCTCAGGGATCAAGCTGCGCAAAACTTCGTTCGCCCAGGAAACCATCAATTTTTTCGAGTTCCAGCTGCCCGACCGGCTGAGTACCGCCGACGACGAATATCTAATCGCGCTTAAGGCACGTTCACTTAAGGAAACCCGCGACGACGATCGCGACTTCTTCGAAGCGCATCGCGACGATCTCGCGCAGGACAAGTCGCTGCGCGTCAAATGGGAACGGTTCATTTTCGGCCGGCCGATTGAATGCACCGATTTTCTCGAGGGCCTGCTCCGCGCGATCGAACGCCTGTTCGGGCAAGTCAATTTGCTCGGCGGCTCGCGCAAGCTTACGATCAGATCCTCGCGCCGCAGCCGCAACCAGTGGCTAGATCTAAATGCTGATGTCGGTCTCGCCTTCGGTTTGCGCTATCGTGGACTGCCGGCGCTGACCGGCGCATCGGTCGAATGGGATGTCCAGCATCTCTTCGCCTATGAAGAGCTGCTCGACCGGGCCAAAGCGCGCCAGAAGAAATATCGCCGCAACGAGTCCACCGCGCGCGGTGCGGTGCAGGTCAAGTTCGATATCGCGCTCACCGTCGGCGGCGAACGTGCCACGGTGCAATTGGTGTGGAGCGGACAGCCCGGCGTCATCGGCTTTGAATTGCCCAAGGACATCGGACGTCTGCTTAAGCGGCCGTTCGTCCGCAGCAATGTCGCGCGCCTGCCGGTTAGTCGCAAAGGCACGCTGCAATCGGTGTCGCTCGTCGATGTAGGCACCCTCCAGCCAGCCTTCGGGCAGGATGCGGGTACGCTCGTGCCGCGCACCAATGCCGGAGAGGACATCGCCAAGATCTTCCCCAAGACCTTGAAAGCCGCACGCGACGCCGGGCGGATCGATGCCGCGGGGTTCGTCGCGATCGACGCTGCCTGGACTGCTTTCGCATCGCTTTACGCCGATGCTTTGTTGGCGCTGCAGAGCTCGGGCTATGCCTCGGCGACCCTGGTTGCGCAGGCCGAAGCCTATGGTGCATTGCTCGTGACGCTCGGCAACCATGCGATGGGCGATCTCAATCGTCGTGATCTGTGGGAGCCGTTGCTTAGCCTAGGTACTGTGACAGTGGTTGGCGGCGCGCCCTCGGCGATCGTTGCGCCCTGGCATCCGCTGCGTCTCGCCGCCGGCGCTTCGAAAATGCGCTCGGTCGCTGGCCTCGCCGAGTACCTCCTTTCCGGTGTTGATGTTAATTTTGGCGATTCGCGGCTGTTCTTTGCCGATCTGCGCGACGAACTCGCGCATCCATTGTTTCCCGAAATCGCGGTCGGTTATGATAACAGCGAAGCCGTGCTTCTTGCAGAAACCAGCACGGTCAACGATTACAGCCTGCTCGAGCGGCCGGTTCGCGATCCATCCGAGGCGACCACCGATGTCGATCCTGCCGAGGCTGCGCGGCAGATCCGGTCCCTGATCGAACGCTATCTCGACCTTCAGCCGCACGAGCGCTCGAACCTCAGCATCATGCTCTACAATTGCGATGCCGCCGGACTACCGCTGGCAACTGTCAATGCGCTGGGTTCAGTGCAGGACCAGGACGAAGTCCATTGCAATGTGCTGGTCCGCCACCGCGATCGTTCGCGGCTGTCGCGTGTCTATACCGAATTGCTCGAGCGCTCCGAAGGCGATCCCGACGCTGTCGTTGTCAGCGAAACCTCTCGCAATTTCATGTCCAAGCTGCGCATCGGGGTCATGCTCGACAGCGGCACCAATGGGACTGGCAGCACGCGCGAAATCGACGTCGCCTTCCTCCACGATGTTGTCTCCCGCCAGGCGCGCGAGCAATGGTTTCCGGTGCCCGCGGTCAGTGACAATCCGCGACTGCTCGAGCATGTCCCGGCGCGCTGGTCCTATCGCCGGGTAACCTCGGAAGACGAGTTGAAAGCGACTAGCTATCTGACCTGTCCGCGCCAGCCTGCCGCCGGTTGGGCCTATGTCGATGCTGTTGCCAACATCGTGCGCCGCCAATCGCATGGGACCGACGAACATTATCTGCCGGCTCGTCAGATCTCGTTCCAGGATGGCGGATTGAAGGCGATGTTCGAGGAAGTCCACGGCCTCGCTGAATGGGTCGCGACTTATGACGACTTGCTCGACAAGCGCCAGCTCGCTGCACAGGGCATCAATGTCATTCGCTACCGCCGCCAGCGCACCCACGGCCGCAACATGGTGGTGTCTTCGACCTCCGAACTGCGTATCCTGCATGTCCTTGTCCTGCGGCGGCTGACCGAGCTCTCGCTCGGCCTCGACGATGCACGGCTCGCGGGTCTCGCCAAGCGCATGATTGAGGACGCCAACGCCATTTCGGGCGATATCGTGTTGCGTGCCGCCAAGCGCGGCGTGGCCGCCGGCGAGCTCATCGGCCTGGTGCTGAGCCGCGCTCTGATCGCCGAGGAAATGGGCGCGAGCGCTGCCGTCGCCTGGTTTCTACTCGACGATTATGCACAGTGGCTGGGACAAAAAGAGGAAGGCATTGCCGACATCCTCGGGCTCAGCCTCTCGACCGACGAGAAGGGTGAACCGCGACTGCGAGCCATCGTCACCGAGGCAAAATATGTCGACCAGTCCGGCGCTGCCGAGGCAGGCCGTAAGTCGCGCAGCCAGTTGCGCCAAACCGTCGCGCGGATCGACGACGCGTTGTTTGGCGATCCCGGCCGGCTCGACCGGGACCTGTGGCTGTCGCGGATCGCCGATCTTCTGCTCGATGGCACGGCAGCGCTTGGCCAGCCCAATTTGCTCGAACGCGTCCGCGACGGCATCCGCCGCGGGGCGGTACCGATTGATCTACGCGGTTATTCGCATATCTTCATCTCCGGCCCGGCCGGCGACGGCAGCAGCACGGGTGAGCAGGACGTGCTTCCGGGCATCGAGGGTGGGCTTCAGGAAACCTTCACTCGCGAAGGCTTGCGCCAGCTCCTCAAGGCCTATGAGGCCGGGACGTCGCTCAGCGTTACACGGCAAAGCCTGGGCGAAGACCGCAGCTGGGACATGCCCAATTTCAACGCACCCGCACCACGGGTCGAGTGGACCAAGTCGATCGAGGTCGATTCGACTGCCACCGGCGCCGCCAAGCCCATCGTCCATGATTATGACGAGGACGATGATGATGGCGACCCCGAGGGTGGCATCTCAAGCGAAGAACCGGCACCGAGCACGCCGCAGGGCGGGGGCAGTAATGCGGTGGCAGTTGAGGGGGGTGCCGAACCTGCTGCTTCCGGTGCGGCAGTACAGTCTGTTGTCGCCATAAAAGCTGTTACCGCTGCCGAGCCGATAGCGGACAATGGGATTGGTTCGGATGCTCCAATGGCGCCTGTCGCTACGTTGCCGCCGGCGCCTGTTGCCACGACCCCGGTTGCGCAGGCGACACCTACATCGGGGATCGCGATCGATGCATTGATCTGGGCCCGCGCCGAAAAGGCCCATGAGGAAACGGCCGAGGCGCAAAGCTGGCTCGACTCCACCGCGCAGAAGCTGCGTTCGGCGCTGCTCGGCTATAACCTTCAGGCCAAGATCACCGGCACGCGGCTGACTCCCAATGCGGCGCTGATTCGCTTTATGGGGTCTGACCGGTTGCGGGTCGAAGATATCGAGGCCCGGCAATCGGCGCTGCTAACTACCCATGGCCTGCGCCTCATCTCGGTTTCGCCGTTGCCCGGCGAGATCGTCGTCGGCGTCGCGCGCCCGCAGCGCCAGATCGTCTCGCTCTGGGATGTGTGGGGACGCCGCGAGATCAACCGCAATGCCGCCGGTGTGAACACCTCGTTCGTGCTCGGACTGAAGGAGCTCGACGGCGAGATCCTCTACCTCAATCTTGGCGGTCCCTTTGCCGGCGGTCAGCAGCACGAGCCGCACACCTTGGTGGCGGGCGCGACCGGCTCTGGCAAATCGGTGCTGATTCAGGCCTTGTTGCTCGATATCGCTGCTACCAATTCGAGTGCGCTCGCACATATCTACCTGATCGACCCTAAGATGGGCGTCGATTACGCAGCGGTTGAACGCCTGCCGCACTTGAAAGGCGGCGTGATCGTCGACCAGACCCGCGCAGTCGAAGTCATGGAAGGCCTCGTCGCCGAAATGGAGCGGCGCTACGAACTGTTCCGCACCCATGGCGCGCGCGATATTCGGGCGTTTAACACCAAGGCAGCGCCTTCCGAGCGGCTGCCTTATGTGTTCCTAATCCATGATGAGTTTGCCGAGTGGATGCTCACGGACGAATACAAATCAGCCGTTACGTCGAATGTCTCGCGCCTAGGCGTGAAGGCCCGTGCTGCAGGCATGCATCTGATCTTCGCGGCGCAGCGGCCGGATGCCAATGTCATGCCGATGCAGCTACGCGACAATCTTGGTAACCGGCTCATCCTCAAGGTGGCGAGCGTCGGTACGTCAGAGATCGCGCTAGGTCAAAAGGGCGCCGAGCAGTTGCTTGGCCTCGGGCATCTAGCCGCGCGCCTTAGCGGCGAGCCGGCGATCATCTACGCACAGGCACCATTTCTGTCAGATGAGGATATCGACGCTGTCGTGAATGCGATCATTGCGGGGGATCTGACCAGTTGACGAGAACCGCCCAGTCGCAGTCCCTTCACTTTGTGCCAGGCATGGGCAGGGTGGAGTATGACGAGAGCGGCAGTGCGAAGCTTCGCTACACAGCTATTGATCCTGCTTTTAAGCTTTACACGTGCAAATGCGGGAAGGCGGATTGCAACATCTCGTCATTCCGACCTTTGCGGGACCACATCGCTGAGTTGGTGAGAGTCATCCTATCGGCAGGACATGAAGGAAAGCTTCCAGGTGCTCAGGATGCGTACGAAGCATGGCCGGGTGTTTGCTATCCTCTGCAGATGGCGGCTAGCATCGAAGACGTCTTTGCAGACCCTTCAATCACCGACGATTCTGAATCATGGGCATGGTGCAGCCCGGCTTGGGAAAGCGATGAGGAGGATAGGGAGCAGGCGTCTAAATATGTCGCCGGCCTAACGATCTTCAATTTTGTGTGGATGGCATACGAGGACGCCATTCGGGAAAGTCACATCACGAAATATGCCAAGGACAAGCTTCCGGTGCAGGCGCGGCGGCACTTCAGCGATTTTAGCGATGCGACCGGGGACATGCCGCTACTGGCATTCTCATACCGATTAGCTCGACACTGCTGCCTGAAGGACGATGTTCTCACCGAGGATATCTCGAATATAGAAGCGAAGTATAATCTCAAGGGCGCTGCAGCGGCTGCAGAGATTGTACGATTATTTCGAAACTACATCGTCCATGGCTCTGACCCCATTCCTATATACCACCTGAATGGTGGATGGGCTTTTGCACGTTTCTACGCTATGTCGCGTTTGATCCTGCTCCTCATCCAAAGTCTAATTCGATTGCAGTTGGACAAGCCCGAGGATCTTATCCCGATGTCCCGAACCTTCGACCACATCACCGAACCAGCGGGCGCGATTTTCAAAAATCTCCATCTCCAACCCAAGCTTTGGAGAACATCAACTGCAGCGCAAGATCAATAGTTCACTTCTCATAGCGGACGCGAAGTCGCGATCACCGGTCAGCCGTGTAGAGATCGCCTATTTGTGACAGATCACGCAGCTGCTCGATACCTCATCAATGCCATAGACATCGTCGATCGTCTCGGCTGTGTTGGCTGACAGCGGATTGATGCGGCGGTTCTTGCGCAGGCGCTCGCGGCGTTTTTCATAGTCGGCCTTGATCTGCTCTACCCGATCCGGCGCGATCAGTTCGGTCAGGCTCTCACCCTGGCTCCACGTAAAGGGCGAACCGTCCTTGAGCGCAGTCTTCTCGTAATCGACTGCCTCGCTAAACCGGTCGGGGTGGTGCTCCGAGAGCCGGACCCACTCGATTTTCTGTTGGTAGAAGCAAAAGGTGCAGCCAGAGCGCGAGCGCCATTTATAATAGTCAGGCTCGCCGATGTCGGACTGTTCGAGGATCTCGAGCACGCCTGCACGGTCGATCCCGGCATCGCGCAAGGGAAAATGCACGAGCATATTGGGATGGGTTGACTGATAGCCTTCGCGGCTTGGCTCGTCGGCGCGGATCGCGACATAGCTGTGAATGGCCGTGCCTGCCTCGAGATCGGCCTTCAGCCAATGTTCAAGCGGGCGCAACTTGAGCTGCCGTGTGCACCAGCGCGTGCGCGGCGAGGGCAGGAAATTGCCATATTCGTCGAGCCAGAAATCGAAGTCCCGGTCCGGGTTCAACCGCTGGATCGGGCGCCCCAGAAAGCCTTCAAGCTTGTCGAGAAAGCTATAGACTTCGGGCAGCTCCTTGCCCGTATCGGTAAAGAAATATTCGAGCGGAAGATGCGGATGATGCTGGCGCATATAGACCGCGAGCGATGCGCTGTCGCGACCACCGGAAATCCCCAGAATATGGCGTTCCCTCGTCATGCTGCGTCCGCCTCATCGTCTTGCTCGGCAGCGAGCATCGCGACTGCGCGCGCGAGCGCAGCAAGCTGGAGCCGTCCCCCCTTGTTGTCGGCGCGCAGGGTTGCGACCAGCCGGTCGGCCATGCCAGCAGCAGTGGCCTTTTCCTGTTCGTTGAGGACGAAGCTGCGCATCAGCGGCGGTGCCTTGGGGTCGAGCCCGACCACCAGTGCCAGCGCTTCGGTGTGGGACTGCCGGTCCCGCACTACAGCCAGCGCCTCGAGCTCACGGAAGCGCCGGCCGTAGCGCGCAATCTCGGTCAGCGCCTCCTCGCGATCGCGATCGGACCAGTTGCGTGCTGGCCGGTGCAGCAACACGCTGACCAGGCTTTCGATATCACCGGTCTTTTGCTCGATCGCCGCGGCGCGGTCGGCAAAGGCGTCGAAATTATAGTCGTTGGTCAAGCCCTTGATTTGTGCGGTTCGCTCGGAAATGCCGCCGAAGTCCTGTGGGTCGATGCCGAGCGCCCGGCCAAGCGCCAGCCGCAATTCATCGAGCAGCGCCGGATAGCTGGCTTCGGTCGCCAGGATCGCGTCATAGATCGTCTCAGGCGAAACCTTGTCGCCCAGCGTTTTTGGAAGATCGTCAAAGAGGAGCTGCTCGGGGTCGGTCGCCTTGGTTACCACACCGCGGATCTTACGAACCTGTTCGTCGAGCCGGTTGGTTCGTTTGGCGAACATCGGTAGGGCTTCGAACCTCCGAAACAGGGCGGCTGCCACCGGCAGCGAAGCGTCGGTCTGGTCGACTTTGAGCAACTGGGCGAGCCCGCTCAAGAACGCCATCTCGCGCACTGACCGGTCGATCTTGCGCAGGCGAAAACTGCCCGGCTTCTGCAGTAGCTTGTCGACCACAACATCGTCGATCGCTGTCTGATAGACGTTGTCGATATAGACCGCGACGGTCGCGCGCTTCGCGAGCATGTAAGCGAGCGCCAATGCCGGCATGACACCGGCCTTGATCCCGTACGGCGGCGCAGCCCAGCGCGCATAGATTGCATCGAGCGGCTCTTCGCCGGCATCGTCAATCACGTTCCAAGCTGGGCGCAACGACTTGCCGACCGGACTGTCATCGGGCTCGACGAAATCATAGAGGCCGTCTTCGACTTCGCAGTGAAGGCCAAATGGCTTGAGCACGGTCAGATACAGACCAAGCTCGGCTGGATATTGCGTCATGCCGAGCTGCTTGTGCTCGAGCGCATTGACCATTGCGTGCGCCAGATCGCGCAGCGCCGCCATCGAGTTGGACGAAGGCTTATCGCGCTGGAGTAATTCGCTCTTGAGGATCGGTGCCTTGGCATAGCCGACATCGGCAAGCGCGCTTGCGATGATCGCCAGCGGCTCGCTATGCCCGCGGCCGGGCGTCGGCGAGAGATACCATTTGGCGCCTTCGAGTGCGGCCTCGAGCTTGCGATGCAGCTCATCGATACAGCGCGACTGGCGCGCTGCGATCTCGCGCCGGGCAATGCGGTCGCCTTCGAGCTGCGGATGATCGCGAAACACCCGCTCGACGGCCATAAGCTCGGAAGCTGCCACCCGCAGCGCAACGCTCTCGCTCGCGCCGCCAATCGCGACGATTCGGCCGGCAGACTTCAGCGCCTTGGCGGCGCCCTTGGCCAAGGCATCGACCGCCTGGCGCGGGATCGAGCCGTCACCAAGCATCAGCAGCAACAATCCGCTGCCGCGATGGGTACGCGAAAGGACCCGACCGGTCAGACTCTCGACATCATCCTCGGCGGTCACGACTTGCAGCGCGATCTCGAAGGTCCGAAGCGCCCCGGTCAGAAAATAATGGCGCTTGGCAATAGCAAAGCCAAAACCGACCCGGTGCGGAATGCCCTCGAGTTGGAGATTGTCGACCGGCACGACCGCCCGGCTGATCGCTTCCTCAAGGTCGAAGTCACTCCCGGCGAACAGTGCGTAGCCGCCAAGCCGCGGCTGGCGAATGAGGATCGCCCAGTCGAGCAGCTCCTTGATCGCCGCGCGGACCGTCTCGGCAGGCGCGATCGGTACTGCGGCCGTCAGAAAGTCGTCGGCCAGCGCTACGCCTGAGCCATTGCGGAAGAACTCGATCACTGCCGCCGATTTGGTCAGCGCAACATGGAGTGCATTGCCCTTAGCGCCGGCCCGTTCGATCGCCTCATAGGCCAGACTGAACCGGCTGCCATCGCTGCCGCCCGCTAGCGCCATGCCGAAATTGGCGGCGAGATAATCCCACAGCATCGCGGGATCGTAGGTCGGACCGATCTCAATCGTGGTTTCGAGAAATTCCTGGAATCCGGATGGCTCGGCCGAGCTCAGGAAGCCGAACACGCTGCGTTCGTTCTGCGCAAAGCGGGCTCGCGATACCGGACCGAGCAACAGCGCGGTGACCGGGTTGAGCGGCCATGTGTCGGCCAGTGCGGCGGCGAGCGCTCCGATTTCAGTCGGCCGCCGCTTGGCAACCGCTTGCGCGATCTCGTGCGCGATACCCATGGCATCGTCCGGACAGTTGGCGGTGATCGCGCGGCCAAGCAGCGCCACGGTCTCGTCGGCGCCGGACAGAAACGCGATATCCTGGAAGCGGCCCTGAACCTTGGCCCATTCCTGCCGGGCATCGCGCCCTGCCCGCGCCGCATATTGATCGAAAGACTGGTGGAGAATGCCGATAACGACCAGCCGGCCCTTGCTCCGGGTCGCCCGCTCGGCAAGGTCCTGCAGCAAATGGACATCGCCGCCTTCGAGCGCTTCATGTTCGAGCAGCTTGCCGAGTTCGTCGAGGATCAGCAGCGTGCCGCTCGACCCGGTTTCCCCGCCGGCGATCAGCGCGGCGATTAACTTGTCGTCGCTTGCGCCATAGTCAGCAGCCTGTGTGCTACTCCAGTTGAGCGCAGTTATTGCCGAATCTATGATTGCATCGCGCAGCCGTGTCCGGCTGCCGGTGATCGCGACAACCTTCCAGCGTCCGTTCGGCTCGGGAAAGGCTTCGGTATAGAGGCGGCTGAGCGCTTCGCCGGCAATGTCGCGAGCGATCGTGCGGTTGCCCTTGGCGCCGGCGACGAGGTTCGCAAGCAGCAGCGCTGCGCTCGACTTGCCGCCGCCATAAGGACCAGTCCAGGTATAAGCGCCCTGATGGCTGTCGCATTGGCTTTCGCCGAGGGTGTTGAGCGCCTTGGCGACGCTCGCTTGCAAGACATAGCCGACGAGCGGCGGCGTGCCGTTCAGATCGGCATCGAGCCGCGCCGAACGCGCAAAGCGTCGGTCGATTGTCACGCTGGCGGATAGTTTCGCGCCGCTAGGTCTGGTTCCGGCGGGTTTGGTGCCGGGATGTTTGGTACCGAAACTTTTTGCGCCAAAATCCTTGCCGGCAGTATTCCTGAAGATTGAAAGCCTGGTCATGCCGCCGCTTTCACATCGTCATAGCGGCCATATGCGAGGGGGAGGGTGGTCATCGCATCGAACTGGCCGACACGCTGCACTTGCCGCAGCCCTGCGGTATCAACCCATTGCCATGCGCCATCGGTCAGATCGTCGAGTCGCATCAGCCGCGTGACGACGCTGTCCTCATCGAGCTTGAACACCCGGCCTGGGGATCCCGGCGAATAGCAAATCTGTTCGGCGGTCATCGTCGTCGCGCCGCCGCTTCGTCCCCAGAACGCACCAAGCGCATAAGCGAAAACCGCGTCATGGAGGCTCGGTTTGGGGCCGCGCACAAACTCATACCAGCCGCCCAACCGCGCTTCGCGGATGATTGCGAGTTCGGCGAGCAACGGCTCGGCAGCATCTTCGTTGAGCGAGTCGCCCCGGCGGACATAGCTGCGCAGGAACACTTCGATGTCGCGTTTCAGCGTGCCGCGGGTCGCGCGCCAGCCATTATCCTCGACAAGTGCGAACAGCTCTTCGAGCAGCATCGCGGGATCGAACTCGATCGCGCTGAGCAGGTTGAACGCATAATACGCCGTCGTGGTCATCTCAGGCGTGCCGGCGACATGCCAATGCGCGAGCCACACAGTTGCTGCTCGTTCGAGATAGGGATCGAGACCATCATCGGCGAGTAGCGCGCGACCGAGCGCGGTCGGCGAAATCACTTTGTCCTGCTCGGTGAAAAAGTTCGTTGCGAGCGCCCAATAACGGATCGACGCGGCCATATTGCGGCCTACGCCGAAGCGTGCGATAGCGTCTTGTTCCTGAAATGTTCTAGCATCGGCACCGTCGCCAACGGCATCAAATGCCTTCTTCAGCCACAGGAGGCGGAGCGGAAAGGTCTCATGCCCCGCAAACTGCCCTCTCGAATCAAATTTTATAGAACCCCGTCGCATGGTAGCACGCTACTGGCGAACCTCTCCAGCCGCAAGGCGAGAACGGTCCGCGGCGGCTGCAATACGTTCGGCTGCGGCCGTGACGCTAGCCACATCCTGATAGCGATGACACAAAATTCGGATGACCTGAGCCGCGTCCGCTTCGGAAAATCCAATTGCTTCAAGGACATGAGACTGCTTTATCTGACCGGATGTGCAAGCAGAACCGGTCGACAGAGAAACGTCGCGGCTGACCATCGCACACAAACGATCGGCATCGACGCCATCGAGCAGGAGCGCGGCGCTGCCAGGTACTACACCTGCTTCGCCGGTGATCCGCCGAAACCGCAACTGGCGCGAGGTGAGACCGTCGAGCACCGTATCAATCAAGGTTTTGCTATGGAAGGAATCTTCGGCCAGCCGGGTTCGGGCAATGTGCGCCGCGGCACCAAAGCCGGCGATCAGCGCTACCGGTTCTGTGCCCGGCCGCATCATATCCTGCTGTCCGCCGCCGTGCATGAGCGGCATCGGCCTGGGCGCATGCGCTGCGACATAAAGCGCGCCGATACCCATGGGGCCGTAGCATTTATGCGCCGAAAGACTGAGATAATCGAGATCGAGGTCGAGCACATCGATCGCGATCTTGCCTGCAGCTTGTGCCGCGTCGCTATGGACCAGGGCACCGGCGGCATGGGCGAGCGCCGCGGCTTCGGCGACCGGCTGGATGCCCCCGGTTTCATTATTGACCATCATGATCGAGACCAGCAGCACATCGTCGCCGAGCAGGGCTTCGAATTGGGCGAGGTCAAGGCGTCCGTCACGTGTCACCGGGGCAATGCTGAGCTCGAAGCCCTGTGCCTCGAGCACATTAGCTGGTTCAAGCACGGCCTTATGTTCGATCGCCGACACGATGATCCGGCGCTTGTGCGGATACAGCGTCGCCGCGCGCTGCGCGACGCCGAGCAGCGCCAGATTATTGGCTTCGGTGGCACCGGCCGTGAAGATGACTTCGGAAGGCGCCGCGCCGATCAGCGCAGCGACTTCGGCTCGACCATGCGCGATCTGCCGCGCCGCCCGTTCGCCCGACACGTTGGGCGAGCCGGCATTGCCTGGCTGTGCCCACACCTGCAGCATGGCATCGCGCGCTTCGGGTGCGAGCGGCAGGGTGGCAAAGCCGTCGAGATAAATGGGCGCTTCGATCATCACGCACGCCCGCGCATGGCGGAAGACACCATGCTATGGTTTGCAGAGAGGAGCGCGTGATTCATGAACGATGATGTAGCCGCTGAAGAGCGGGATCAGAAGGCGATTTATGAGCAACGCTGCGAAGACTTTCGTTCGCTCAACGGTTTCCTGTGGCAATCGCCGTTGATCATCATGACGTTGACCGGCGGTTTGTGGTTCGCGGTCGCGAGTTTTGCACTGAGCGATAGCGCCCGAACCATGTTGCTGGTCTTCGCCGGCCTTGCCAATCTGCTGATGATCGGTGCGCTCATTCGCCTGCGCTGGGTGATGCAAAGCGTGCTGCGCGATATTCGCCGCTATGACGGCAAACACCGGATCGGCGGCAATTACATAATCGTCGGCATTTTTTCGGCGCTGCTCGCGATGACGGCCTTCGGCTCCTTTGTGGCGAGCTCCCATCCAGCCGCCTATTTCACGAAGACCGCAGCGGCGATGGCGGCTGACTGATGAGCTTGTCGGATCATCTCGACGCCCCGGATTATTTTAACCGCGACGCGGCTGTCTTTGCCGCGCGCTATGATTCGGTGTCGTTCAATGCGGTCCATCCCTTGCTGTCACGGCATCTGCCAGCATCCGGGCAGGCGCTCGATATCGGTGCCGGCAGCGGGCGCGATGCGCGCGCTATGGCGGCCCGCGGACTTGAGGTCACCGCGGTCGAACCCTCCGAGGGTCTGCGCGCGATCGGTGAGGCCAATAGCCATGGCATCCGCTGGATCGATGATCGCTTGCCGCGGCTTGCGCGTCTTGGCGGCACCGGGGAGCAGTACGACTTCATCCTGTGTTCGGCGGTCATCATGCTGCTCGCGCCTGCCGATTTGTACCCGGCCTTCATTTCGATGGCGGAACTGCTTGGCGAAGGAGGCAAATTGGGGCTGAATTTGCGCGAGCCGGGAGCTAGTGAGCCTGCCGAGCTGTTCTTTGCGCACACCGATGCGGATGTTCTGGCAGCCACGCGCTCGGCAGGCCTGGTCTGTATCGATCGAGGTGAGGCTGGAGATGCGATCGGTCGTTCGGCCTATCGCTGGCGCAGCTTTGTCTTTGCACGCGGCTGAGCGTTGCTGTCGAAAATCTAGCTTTTGATCAGTCGTCCGAGCCTCAGGTGTAAAGCGCGGCATTTCCCCAATTGAGGATGCTGCCTGCGGCTGTTCGGGCAGCCTCGACGTCCAGCCGGTCCAGCGCAGACACCAGTTGCGATGGACTTACAAGCATTTGGGCGAGGTCCAGGCTGGCAAGGCCGCCACGGTTCTGGGCCGCGCCGCCGCTGCAGACGTTCAGCACCAGCAACCGACGATCCTCGTTCGGAACAAACCGGTCAGGTGATAGCGGCTCGGCGCGCCGCGCGACGGCCGACCGGAAAGATGGTCATTGCGCACCATACTGTGCCCAAAAGCCGGGGAGGGCGCGACACGGAGCCTATGCACCCGATTTGCCAGCAGATGCTGATCGCCTATTTCACCAATTCCGAACTGCAGCGCTATGGGATGGATGTGGAGGGCTTGCTGGCTGACCCTGGCGTTCGCAAATTCGTCGATTGGGTGGCGAACAAGGACCCCGATTTCACCGCGACCATGACCAAGAAGCAGCGGTAGCCGGTCCGGAATCTTGATAATCAGAAGTATGTTAAATAATATCAGACGCTTGTGGTTGGCTGTGTCACTGTAGCGAAATAGATGAGACTCCCTCGGAATTTCGCCTTTCTGCCAAATTTTGGGGTGAGATTGTTCGCTCATGTGCGCGAAATAGCTGCGACTCAAATTCGATCGGATGGGCTTCGCTAATGGCGGCGCGAAGTGGTTCCCTGACGCAATCCGGTAAACCGCTGGAGCCTTGGGTGAGCCTGGCGCGCTGTGCCGGGTTTAGAAATTCGACCAAGTTAGAAAACGCATTTGCGCGCAGATCAAATGGCAGCGGCTGCTCGCGCGCGAGCGCCGTCAGCGAATCCGGTTTGAGAAGCAAGTGCCCGATTGCGGCCATTACGGATGCCCTTGTCCGCACGTGCTCGCCAGCAAGTGCAGCAAGCACACCTTCACTAAACGGCTCACTAATATAAAATGACTCACGGCCGCGGCTCCCTGCTTCATCGAAGTGACGAGCAAAACTTGCAAAGCCGGTTCCGGAGCGCCAGCACACCGGTGCAGCAAGAGCGTCGATGCTTTTGAGAAAATCACCAGCATTGCCTATTCTCCAGGCTGATCCGGGTGATCGCCCGATGGCAACTCGCCGGAAAGCTGCCCCACATATCGTAAGCAATTTCGAAGGCGGCGTCGCTGCCCGCAGACGGCCGCCACCACCGAGGCGTTGACCTTGTCCGAGTCGGAGCTTGGCCCCGTCAAATTGCCAATCAAAGCCGCGCAGATCGAGAAGGTGCCTTGCGTGGCGTGGACACGTTACGGTCCAGATCGACGCAGCGAAGCCAGTGAGCCAGTGATCTTCCTCGGCGTCTTCATTCTCGACCAGACAAGCAGCACAGGCCGCGCCCCTCAGACCCGTGTTTGGTAACGCATTGAGAATGTGGTCGCGTCTCAGGCGATGCAACGGCCGGGCGAGCGTCTTGATGTCAGCATGGCTAATGCCCGACACCTCGGACAAGCGGTGCACCACTTCGGTGGACGGGTTGAGATCGTCAACCGGGCCTTCTCCCAACCAGGCCCAGAAGGTTTCGGCATCGACGAAGTTATGCGCGGCTAGGCGCGCAACCCACGATGAGAGCGCCTCACCGGCATATGGACGTGGCGCTAACGGGAGCCGCATAATCAGCCTGCGGTCGCTTTGGCGCCGCGGCGCATCATGCCAGCAGTATGGATGTGACGGGTCACTACCGCCGAGTGAAGCAGGTCGATGGTGATCTGCTCGGACGCGTCGTCGATTGCCCGGACGGCCGCGGCGTTAAGCAGTCGGAACGTCTTGCCCGGGCTGCCCGCGGTGAGATCGTGAACGGCGGCCACCATGGCGTCATCACATAGCGATTGGCGTTGCAGCGGCAGATACGCGATCACCGCCTGCACGATCGCCGCATAGTCGGCGTCGTTGCGCAGCCGCGTCAGCTTGAGCGGCTGCGACCGTCCCTCGACTTGCGGATCCGACATGACGGCATTCAGCGCCTCGGCCGTGCCGAAAAACGCGAACGAGAGTGCGAGTTGGTTTGCCAGGCGGCGCAGCGCGGCCAATGTCCGCCGCTGCGCCGTGGCACTGCCAATTGTAAGGTTGTTGGTTTCGTCGATGATCAGAAGCCGGGTGTCGAGACGCTCGAGTTGCGCATAGGTGGCGCTCTCGAGTTCAACGACCTGGCCTCGTGGGATCGGTGCGCCGATCGCCCGAAGGATGGCAGCATACAAGCGCCGCTCGTCGGCTTCTGGTGGCGCTTCCAACGCCACCACTTCGGCCTTCTTTCGGCCGGTCTGCTCATCAATCGTCGCATCGCGTCCACGCATGAACTTCTTCAGGATCGTGGTCTTTCCGATGTCCGGTTCGCCAAATACAAGCAGCGACGGCATCCGGGTCCGCCGCGCACCCCGGAGCAACTCGCCCAAGCGCTCAATGGCTGCGACGCCTTGCGAATAGTTGACCCAGCGATCGCGCAAGATCAGTTCGACACGCGCCTCCGCGTCACTGCCAGAGGGTTTCGCCGCAGCTACCATTGCTCGATCGCGCCGACGTCAACGGCGATACTTATTGGCTCGTCGACTGCGGGCAACACTCTTGGGACGGCCGTCTGTCCGGGGTCTGTCGCCGGACTTTGCCCCCGAATGCGGCGTTCTGCATTCAGCCGTTCGCGGCGGGTCATGCGTTGGCCTTGCGCCACGAGCTCGGCGTTGGCTTGCCGCGCCGCGATCAAGGCGGCCTCGTCGATGCTTGCCCGGCCTTCGGCAACAAGTGCGCGCCGGGCTGCCCGGATTTCCCAGAGTGCCAGCGGCGGGTTGGCCAAATTGCGGTAGCGGATCGTTTGAAAACCCTCCTCACCGCGCAGGAAAACGCGTGACATATCGCGGGGATCGTAATGGATCAGTACGCGTCGCTCGCCGCCATCGAACAGCGTCGCGAGGAACGGCTCGTAATAGCTGATGCCGTGCAAAGTGATCCCCTGCCTCCCAATGAGTCGCAGCACGGCCGGCAAATACTCTATTGCGAGCTGATCCGGGTTGGCAGGCTTTCGCGGCGTCCATGCTTTTCCACCTGGTGCCTCCAGCCATGCCACGAGCGGTGGACGCCCGGTCGTCGAATGGATCCGCCGATTGTAGTCGCAGGCGACGTAACGCCAGACCCACGTCTCCAACTCATCCATTGTCAGCGCCGCAGTTTTGTCGCTGTTATACTCTCCGCGCCGCTTTGGATTGGAAAACGTCGTGCCGGGCAGCAGGTGGAGCGCCGTCTGAGCCGTTCCGATCAGCCGCTCGATGTGGCCGCCATAACGGGGGCGGCGAACCGGCCGCCTGATCGTTTCGATGCCGAGATTTGCACAGGCGCGCGCAAAAGCCTCGCTCCGGAAGTCGCTGCCGTTGTCGGAGTGAAGGGCGTCCGGTAGGCCGCCTGCGGGCCAATCGCCCGTTATACCCCGCTCATTCAACGCCTCCGTCTTGGGCAGAATCGCATGGCGCAGCGCCAGGCCAACCGATACAACCGAAGGTGCTTCCAGCGAGACATGAAGCCCAGGAATGAGGCGAGATGCCACGTCAATGACCAGCGTCAGGCAAGGTCGCCCGATCGGCTGCCGGTTTTTACTGTCGACCACAATTACGTCCATCGGCGAATGGTCAATCTGCCAGACCGCGTTGGGCTGATCGATCGTGTATTGCCCCGGTCGTACCGTAAGCGCCTCAGCCGCCCCTGCGCCCAGTCTCCTACGCGCCGCTCGTCGGCGACTTAAGCGTGCGACCCGCCTCGCGATCGTAGTGCGTGCAGGCGCCGGCTCTCCGGCCTTGGAACAACGCATTATGATCTCGCGGTGCAGATCGGACAGGCTGCACGCGGGCTGAGCTAGGTAAAAGCTCTCGATCGCCGAGGACACGATTTCCTCGACAGCGTTCGGCAAGCGGCTCACTTGCGATCTCCATCCTCGAGGTTGCGCTACGATGGAGTCGACTGTCCCGGCATTTCTGAAGCGACGCAGAAGCCGATAAAGTGTTGAAGCACTGATGCCGAGTTCGCGCGCCTGCTCTTCGACCTCGGCGCGGGTCGTCCGCGGGGTCTCGGCCAACCGACGCAACGCCGGTCGACGCTCAAGCGCCGTTTGCCAGCGAGCCTCGTCGGCCGCCTTCATTGCTCACATTGCCGGTCGAGACATACCAACATGGCGATCACTTTGCGAACAAGCAATCATACCACAGCGTGTGCTCATGATGTAGCGGAATAGATGAGATTCTTGCAAGACAGCGGGCAACCCATCGCGACATGCGACTCTGCGCTCAGTCGCATTTAATTTGCTCATTCAGATCAAGCGTCATCAAAGACTTAGCCACCGCGCGAGTCTCATTTATTTCGCTGCAATGACACCGCCGAGCAGTGGCAGCACGATTCTTGATACTAAGTCGCTCGCCTGGCGTTGGCGTAATATGCGTCGATCGCGTTGCCCTTCTTCATCCTCATCGTCGTCTTCAAAACGCGCTGCGGCTACCGCGCCATCCTTTTCGTAACCTTCGCTGTTTCCGTCATTGCAAAATTTTGAGGCCAGTACCTTCAGCGCCATGACGATCGTTTCATGGTACTTGCCAGCAAGAGCTTCGTGGAATGCCGCCTGCACTGCTTCAATTCCGCCTTCAGCGTGCTCCAGGCAATATGTCAGGTCATGCGCATCCTTGCGCTCGAACCGTTGTTCGAGGGCAAATGCCTTTAAACAGGTAAAGCTAACCACATTGGCATATCTCACGACTTCAGTTGCTTTGCCGTTATCCCCAAGGAGTTCGGCCGTGATTTCAACTGAGTCGTACAATTCGAAGACCATCGATGAGTGCGGGATATTGAGCGCGGAAACATTGCCCTCGCTGGGTAGCACCTGCAGTTTTCCACCAGCGACGTCAGGCGCGTCAGCAAGAAACTCGAGGTAGATGGTAGCCGCACCTGTGAATTCAGCTTTCCAGCGCCAAGACTGTTTTTCGCCTTTGTCGTTTTCCGCCCTCTCAAAGCCCATAGCCTTGAGATTTTCCTCGAGCGTTCGGTAGGCATCAGCATCTGCCAAGATCTTTAGGTCAACCACGACATCGACATCGCCGGTGCCGGCATGGCGTGGCACGTGCGGTGGGCGTGCCTTGATAAGATATCTTGGCGTGAGCCCACCAATCAAAAAAACGGATTCCTTTAGAGGTCCGATCCCGCGCAACAGGCTGACGAGCACGCGTTCGCATGCATCAGTGACGGGTGAACTATAGCCGTCGATCGTGGTTGGCTTTGCCATCTACAGACCGAGCCCCTCAGATCGCAGATGAGCTGCCATATCCTTTGAGCGACCGGAACCCTGCAGCAGATCGAGGTACACTTGAAGCGGCTTTGCGTAGTTAATGCCGTCCCGGCGCTCGCACAGCAGATTCTGGCCGACCGAGGGGTCGTCAATGATTGCCAGATTCCAGCCTTCTTGAACGGGACGGGCATCGATGCGCTCCAGTGCGATCTTCCCTGCCTCGACCGGCCCTATGCGGCAGCGGACTTGTGAGATGCTGCTTAGGTGCGGCGTGTATGCATTGGCAGCGGCCTCGCCTGTAATTGCATATTCTGCTCCCGCGCTGTGGCAGGCGTCATCAAGCCGGCGCATCAGCTTGTCCGCGCTTTGCTCTGGCACATAATAGCGCTTCAGGCTCAGAGGCTTCTGGCTAGTGAGATAGAGTTGCCATCCTTCGACCAGCTTTTGGGGTTCGACTAGCTTGCGAGTTTTGGTCGGACCACTGCCACGCGCCTGCACCCACTCACGCCGTTCCAATTCTGCAAGGGTTTGCGACGCTGTTGCCGGCGATACGAACGATGCTTCACTCACGTCCTTGACGGCTAGCCAGTCGCCTTTGCGGTCGAACAGCGTCTGCAAGACGCGCGCGCGTTGCCCTTTGAAGATCGTATCAAAGATTTTTCGACTTTTGCGCGGGACGGCACGGTCAATAAAGATGTAGGTGCCGCGTGCAGGGAGAAACAACGTTCCGCCCATGTCGTAAAAGCCGACGTTCTCATGGCGTAGCGTTTCACGCGCGCCACTAGAAATTGCCGCGGCAACCAGAAACGGGATGACCTGGCGTTCGGTCGATTGGATGTGGTGTTGGTAGTTGCGGAGTTGCCATATTGCTTCCCGAACATCGCGTGGAAACGCATCGCGCCGCGTTTCTATGATCAGCAGCAGCTCCCTTCCCGCAACCTCCGCCTCGATGATTCCGTCAAGCCGGTTGTGATTGTCGATCATCGTTTCGGTTGATACCAAACGTGCGTCTGTATCTGGCAGTTCGCGAAGCGATGACGCCAAACGCTCCAGCATTTCAGCACTGTTCAGCCCATCTTCAATCATATTCAATGCCCAGCGAATTTGCGGCTATTAGCGAATGTACGGTCATATGTCCATATTTGCTGTGCATAAAATAAGTGATCTTATCGCTAGCAATCCACGGCACATCCTGTTTGAGACGCAGTCGTAGAGGCTTCACCGAAACGTCAACAGAGCTCGTTGAACAGCGCCTCTGACAGATACAGCCGATCAGTGGCGCGGGTGCAGGCGACATAGAGCAGGTTGATCAGCTGGTTGGTCTCGTGAAGCTGGGTCGGGTCCTTGCGCCGGCGCTTCACAAGCTCGGACGGCAGATCAAAATCATCGAGCACGACGACGGTCGCAAATTCGCGTCCCTTGGCCTTGTGGGCGGTCGAAACGATCAGCGGCGCGTCCGCCTCGCGCGGGCAATGCAGCCGGCCAAGGCGGTCGAGAATCGCCGGCAACTGCGCGTCATAGCGATCGACGATTTCGCGCAGCTTTCGGGCATCGGGATCGCCGCGCTCGGCGGCATTGTCGAGGGCCCGCCATGAGGTGAACCGCGAGACGGTCTCGTCGATGACGAGATTCAGCCGTCGGTGGCGCAGCGCATAGGCTGATGACAACTGGCGCTGCAGATCCTCGATGCCGCCGATCAGGTGAAACGGCTTCTGGATGTTGGCGAGGCTTTCGAACAGCCGCGCGTTGGTACGGGCGAGGACTGCTGTCCCTGGACCCGTTCGGACATGGCCACCATATTTGAGGATTTCGGTGAACCGCGCCGGGTTGCCGGTCAGCGGGTGCCGCGGGGGCGTCGAGTGATGGAGCAGTATCCGGTTGGCGAGCTTGGCGACATCGGCACCGAACCGCCAGCTCTGGCTTAGTGGCATGGCGTCAACCGGGAATTGATCCATCGCATCAACTGCGCCGCGGAAGCGGTAAATGCTCTGGTGGCTGTCACCAACGACGATCGTCGGCAGATTGGATTTTGCCGCGATCGAAATCAGCACCGGGTTGAGGTCTTGCGCCTCGTCGAGCAGCAGATAATCGAGATCACCCTCGATCCGGTGCCAGAGTTCGAACGCCTTCAGATAGGTGTCATGGGTGATCGGGAGGTCGTGCTTTTCAAATCGCAGCAGCTTGTCGGCGATCGCGAACGCCATTCGGCGCACAGGGCCGCGCTGTGAGATGTCATCCAGGTTGCAGTGCGTCGGTTTGAGTTTGCTGCCGGCGTCGATCATGAAGTTGTTGAGGGTGCGCAGGATCGAGGCCCGCACCTGGCCATCCGTCATTCCCGGGACGCTGCCGATCATCGCATCATAGGCACGCAGGTGCTCGAAATGGAACTTCTTGATCAGCCCGCCTCGCTCGTGGATCTTCAGCGCCCGATAGGCGACGGAATGTCCGGTTCGGGTATCAATCCGGCTCGGGAACTTGCGGCGAGCCTCATCGGCAATCGATTTATTGAAGGCGATATAAAGGCCATTGGCCGGCCAGCGCCGGCCATATTCAGCAAGCGTCGATGTTTTGCCGCAGCCGGCGCCGGCTGCGACCTTGATAGTCGCTGTTGGCGGCAGTGCCAATATGGCTTCCTGTTGGGGCGTCGGGTTCAAAACGTGTCAATCGGATGGAATTGTGGGTGAAGTGTATGGCCGCGAAAGCAACCTGCGGGCGCAGCCGCCTCAATAGCCATATGGCCTTGGGTCGTCATCCTTGCCCTCGAGGGCACTCTCCCGGACACTCAGCTCCACGCCTTCACCGCGTTTGTCGACGCGGGCGTCGGTATGCGCGATGCCTTGCTGCTGATACCAGTATTCAGCCTCGGCGGGGGTGTTAAAGCTTCCGATCTTTCGCCAGGTAAAACTCATTTCCTTTCTCCCTTTTTACAGAAAACTTGATGCCAAGCGTCGGCTCCCCGCGCTGCAACTGCTCTACCCCGCCCCGATCATAGCCCCCAATCCCGCTGTCTTTCCGGCAACGGCACATTGTATTGTTCAGGCGGCGCTTCTCGCTCTGGGAAGACCGGTCGCCCTTGGGTGCTCGGATCGGGCGTCCTGTCTGGCGAGATCCCGGGAGGTCTTGGTCCTTGTGGGCCTGGCTGCTGTGGCGGCGATGTTGGCGGCGTGGGCACAATCGGACCTTGTCGTCCAGGTGCGCGGCCGTGGCGGTCGATCGTCACCTCGCCAGTTGTTTCGAGGGCCGATGTTTTTTCGCCGGCGTTGCGGACGATGCCACGTTCGACTCGTGCGCCGCTGTCGACAATCAGCTCAAGGCTATCGCGGACGCGGGTGATGTTGACGAGGAACAGCTTTTCGTTCGTGAGGTTCTGTTCGCGGCTGTCGAATACCGCGATCCCGCGATCGGCGGTCAGGCCCTGTGCCATATGGGCATTCAGCGCATAACCGAGATCGAGCCGCTGCAGCATCGGGTCCCCCGTCGGCAGCGTGATCTGCATCTTCGTCGACGTTTCGAAGGTCACCCCTGCGGCGTCGATCTTGAGGACGGTGGCGCGGTCAGCGTTGATAAGGCCACGGTCGCGGTCGGTGTCCGTCCACCGCACCTTGTCGCCTTCGTAGATCTTCAGCGGCTTTTCACGGGTGATGCGGACGCTGTTCTCGGTCCGGTTTGTCGCCAGCTTTTCAGGATTGAGCCTGTGGAGGCGTCCTTGCTCGTCGACCAGTTCGACGGTCCTGCCAGTGCGGTCGATCCTGGTGACCCGCATCGTGCCGGCAGGAATATTCTGCGAAGGGACCCCTTTCTGGAAATCCACCCGCTGGCCGGCAGCATAGGTCTGGATATAGCGCTCCTCCTCGCGGGTGGTGGTGACCTTGTCGAGCACCCGCAGGTCGAGGCCCGGACCGTTGACTAGACCCTGGTCGAGCAGTCCCTCCTGAACGGCGGCGTTGATGTCGGCGCGCACCTGTCGTCCCGAGGCGAGCAACATCGTGCTTTCGCGGATCTCTGGTGACAGTGCGAGCCACCGTTCGGCGGCAACCTCCGCCCCTCGCCCCGGGGCTTCGGTGGTCATGCTCTTCAACGCCGCGAGAGCGTCGGCGGGACGGTAATCGTTGGCAGCGGCGGCCGCGACCTTCAGCTCGGCCGAACGGGCGCGCAGGTTGATGTTCATCTCGGCCGTCGAAGTCTTGGCGGCTTGCAGAACCTCGAACGGCTTGCCGGCATCGATCGCGCCGAGCTGGCGCTTGTCGCCGACGAAGGCGAGTTTCCCGACCTCGAGGCGCTGCGCCAGCGCAGTCAGTCTGAGCACTTGGTCGTTCGAGACCATCGAGGCTTCGTCGACGAGTAGGATCGATCCCCGGAACATCGCCCTCGCCATGTCGAAGCGCTGCGGCGACGTCCTGTCGTCGAGGAGACGGCCGTGGGTTCCGAGGAACCGCGCGATGGTCATCGATGCGATGCCGGTGTCGCGCTCGAGCATCCGAACGAGGGTGTTCTGTAGGCCAAGGCCGACGACGTTGCGCCCTTCCTCGCGCGCGACGATCGCCATCGCGCCAAGCGCCGAACTCTTGCCGGCGCCGGCGACGCCCTGCACGGCAACGATGCGGTCCGTGCCGGCGAGGACCAGGCGCCCGGCGGCTTCCTGGCCCGGGTTCAGCGCGAACCCCTTGTCTGCCATGGCTGCGGCCTGCAGTCGTTCGCCGGCTGCCTGCGGGCTGTCGATGACGCGGTCGCCTTTGCCGCGGCCTGCCTCGACAAAGCCCAGTATGCCCTTCTCGGTATCGATCGCTTGCGGCGTCGTCAGCCGGTCCTTGTTGCCATCCACCCCGCGCACAAGCTTTCCTTGTCGTTCGAGAGCGGTGATCCGCTTTTCCACCTCTTCGACGGTGATCGGCAGACCGAGGTCGAGGGCTGTCCTCGTCAGCTGGACCGCATCGAAAGCCGCCTCGCGTTCGCTCAAGGATCTGATTGCTGACGCAACGGATTTGGCCGCAGCAATCTCGACCGGCGTCAGTTTCGACAGCGTCTTGGGCATCAGCGGGTCCTGTTCGCTGCCGCCGGCGCGCTCCTTGATAAATTCGAGGACTCGTCTGAGGCCATCGGCGCCGTTCCGCGCTGCTTCAACGACCCTCCCCCAGGCATCCTTGCCGTCTCGCGCCACGCTTCTTGCCGCTTCGGCCATAGCCGGCAGATCGAGACCCAGCGCGAGCGCGCGTGCCTCCCATTCGGCGCGCAGTTCGGCACGGTTTTCGACGTCGGGTTTGCGGGCGCGTGTCTTGATGGTCACAGCGTCGCGTGTCTGGTCGTTTTGGTGCGTGAGCTGGGAAAACGCCTCCAGGACCTCCGCTCGTCTCGTTGAGAACGCCATCACCGCGTCGCGAGAGATGCCCGAGATCTCGAACTGGCCGTGTTTGCCAGTCGGTTCGATTTTGTAGCCGAGCTTCTCGACCTCCGTCCGAAGCTGGGCGTTGTAGACCGAGGCTATGGTTGAATAGGCCTGCCAGATTTTTCCATTCCACAGCGCCCGCCATTTGCCGTCCGGGCCCTGGGTGGCGTTAGCAATGACGGCATGGATGTGGGCTTGCGGGTCCTGGTTGCGGTTGGTGTCATGCTGAAAGAGTGCAACCACGAGGTTGCCGGTTTTGACCGACTCTATCTTTCCATCGGCGCCCTTCATCCGGGTTTCGGCGAGGTTCTTTTCGACCCAGGCGATCGTTGCCTTTGTCGCCTTCATATTGGCTTCGAGCAGGCGTTCGTCACCGCCGATATAGGCCAGCATCGACAGCGTCTTCGGTGCCGAGAACGTCAGGTCGAACCCTGCCCGATGTTTGCCGTTGCCAGCGCCAAGCTCGGTGCCATCTGGCATCTTGCCGTCAAGGATGGCCTTGAATTCCTCAATGCCGACCTCGCCGGCGAGGCCTCCCTTTTCGGCGCCGTCGCCGGCCCAGAGGCTCGTCTCCTGCGCGGCATCGGCCGTGTAATAATTGTCCTTTGTGTAGTAGCTCGAGGCCGCGCCCGATGAACCGATTGCTGCTACCGAGAGCATGGTCGCCCTCCCCCGGACGCGGCCCGCGTCATAGAGGCGTCGAGATTTCGGGGGCCGTGTGCATGCCGGTTGGCGATCAGCTGCTGGCGGATCACAGCCCGATGTCCATATCATCTTCGCGGTCGCCGCGATCATCGTGGCCCTGGCCGAAGTTGTCGCGGGCCTCTCGCTTGGTCAGGTCCTCTGTGCCGCGGTCCTGTTCCAGCGGTTTCTTTGGAGGTCGTGTATCGCCGGCATCGGGGATCGACGTCCCGGTGTTCTGAACTGTGGCTCCCGGTGCGTCTTGCGCATCGCCCTTCTCGTCTGCCTCACGCGAAAGCCGCTCGCCGCGTTCATCGTCGCCGATACGCCCTTCAGCCTGTGATTTTTCTTGTGCGAGACCGAGCGCTTCGCGTCGCGCTTCGGCATTGAGACGTTCGTATCGAACCTCGTCGGACTCGGGCATTTCAGCCGTTCGCTCCGGGTCGAACTGCACCGGCAGCCTCAGCACCTGTTGTGCTTCGATCGTGATCCCGACACCGCTGTCGTCGCTGCCGTTCGGTCGTTTGGCGGTGATCGTTTTGAGCGGTTGGCCGAGGTCGGGCCGCTGGATGAAGCCATGGGCTTTTTTCGGCCAGTTGCGGATCTTCAGCTTGATCTTCGCCGCCGGGAACCCCTGCGGGAACACCAGCCATCCCGACAGGTCGGGGAGTTTCGAGATGTCGTCAGGCAGCACCAGCGGTTCGAGCTGGCGCTTGTTGGTCAGCGTCACCGCATCGCGGACATTGTCGACGCCGAAACTGATGCCCTGCTCCATTTCCGACCATTCGCCATTGCCGATCTGGTCGGAGCACCATTTGGCTGAGGTATAGTCGGCGGTGGCCAAAATGAGCTTGGTTCGGGCAAGGCTGCCAAGTGTTTCGGCGATGTCGTCGCCATAGGTGTCGCGCAGCTTGGCGATAGTGTGGACGCCGAGCACAAAGGCCCCGCCATAGTTGCGCGCCGTCTGCATCCCCTTCTCGATCGCGGGCAGCCGGTGGAGCGCGCCAAGCTCGTCGAACAGGAACCAGATGCGAACGTCGCGCGGGCTTGGCGACCCCGCCATCATCGCGTTGATGGTCATGTCCATCCACAGCGTCAGCAGCACCTTGACGGTCGACAGGTCGACATGACGGGCGGCGATGAACAGCACCGAGCCACCTTCCTGTTCGGCGTGGACCCAGTCCTTGATCGAGAACTGTTCGCCCTCGATCGGCAGGCTGCGAATGGCGTTGATGTTGGTGTTCATGGTGGCGCGGATCGACTCCGCCATGCGTGCCGCCTGTGGGTCGGACAGCGGCGAGGCGACGGTGCCGCCGACAAGGGCGTTCACCTCCTTCAGGCTCGCCGTCATCAGCTCTTCATAGAGGTGCCGATTGGTTGTCAGCTTTAGCTCTGTCAGCCGGACACAGGCTTCGACGAACAGCAGCCGCGCTGCCTGCACCCAGAAGGGTTCGGCGCCGCCGCCATCGCTTGGTATCATGGCTTCTGCAGCCGATGTGAACTCGGCGCGCGTCGCGCAGTCGTTGAAGACCGACCATTGCGGACAGCGTTTGTCGAAGGGGTTCAAGATGACGTCGCGGGTCGGGTCATAGAAGCCTTCGATGAAGGTGCCGGTGAGGTCGAACACCACCGCCTTCTTGCCGCGCTTGCGGACCTGGTCGAGCAGGTCGCGCATCATTGTCGACTTGCCGGTGCCGGTCGTTCCGACACTGAACATATGGGTCTGTTCGGTGCGCCACGGATAGGGGATGCCGGCTATTGTGTAGGGCTCGTATGGGTCGCGCTTGGGGCGTTCCGATGGCTTCATGAAGGGCGCCAGCGAGCGCCATTTCGAGCCGAAGAGATGCTGATATTGTGCTTCGCGTTCCTGCTTCGCCTTGTCCTGGTTGAATACCCCGATACGGTCGACGAGTTCGGCCACGGGAGCGATGGTGGCACCCCGTTCGTGATTGCGGCGCAGCACCCGCCGGCCGATCCACCGTGAGGCCCAAGTGTAAAAGAAGCACACCGGCAACGCGACGATCGCCGTGAACTGCAACGCCGCTGTAAAGGTGGTGATGAGCAGCTGCCAGGATTGTTGGACTGGCGGGTATTCTGGGACCTGCCCAACGGGCATTCGAACCGGCGTATTGCCGGGGCCGACGACGTTGACCAGCTTGCCGGGGTCGAGCTTCAGATACTCCCAGAACCAGCTGTAGAAGCGCATGGCGCAGCGGTAGAGATCGCCGGACTCCATGTCGTTCCAGATGAGGAACGCAAGGCTGACGGAAAACAGTGTTCCGATGACCCACAGCATCGGTCTGAGACCGGCCGCGAACATCATGCCGAAGGTTTCGATCAGCTGGCTGCCGCGGGTGAAGTCGCCGTATTTAGGCTTCATGGGAAGCCCCTTTCAGGCGTGCTGCGCGGACTTCTGTGACGACCTGATATAGCTCTTTGTTGGGGTGGTTCCTGACGAGCGCGTCGACCGCGATCTGGATGGCGGTCACTTTCGACAGCACCCTGTCCTCGGGCCCTTCCGCGAACTCGCCGGCGCCCCTTATAAGGTGCTTTACATGACCGCTGAGCGAGTGTTTGTGTACTCGTGCGGTCGTCACAAGGCGGGCATATTCCGCCTCGCTCAGATAGAGCGTTATCTGTCTTTT
This sequence comes from Sphingomonadales bacterium, assembly GCA_027485735.1. Lineage (GTDB taxonomy): Bacteria > Pseudomonadota > Alphaproteobacteria > Sphingomonadales > Sphingomonadaceae > Sandarakinorhabdus. The sequence continues at coordinate 147,860 of JAIXQM010000194.1, forward strand.
GGGGTTCTTCATGTCCACACCGCTCGTATTTCGGCGGGTGGTTCGTCTTGCGTAAGGCTTCGCAACTATAGCGTGTTTTCAGGAAACTGCAAGTTGCGCCACCTTGTAAAAACCTGCTGGCAATTCCGTCTGTTATACAATAGGAAGGTGGTGGAACTTCCGATACTCACTATCGTATGTCAAAATAAGTTCCAAACACCTTCCTGGCTTTTTTAATTGCAAATTATCGCTAAGTAATTTCACTAAATAGGTAATTCAGCCCAGCGCCGCTGTGTGGTGTGTGCACTTTTATTCCATTGGTGACCCGACGACTGCACCATGGCCATGTGATCTTGGCCGGTGCGTCTTGCTCGCTTTCAGCGACTGACGGGGAACCCGACTTATGGGGCGACGCTGTCCATGGCCGTGCTATGATAGCGGCCTTTTGGGCGATCCGACGAAGTCGACGTTACCCGTTACATAAGGCGGCAAATGGGGCTCGATGCCCCGTGAGCCGCCCCGGCGCCTGGCACAAAAAAGGGGCTATAAGCCCCCTTCTGTAGCATGCTGGTTCAGCCGTTTATCGCGGTCTTTCGTTCGCCATTTTGATCAGCACATCGCCGTGGCAGCGCGCCGGCGCGCACCAGCACACAATGTCCTTGCCGGTGAGATTGTGAAGCTGGCCGAGGAGGTCTGGGTTGCTGCGGATGTACGCCTCGAACTTCGCGACCACCTGGTCGCGCGTCCCATCCTTGCCGATGACGAACCGGTTTCCCCAGATCGACGGCCGGCCGATGTAAACGGCGCCAGGTGGGACGCCGTGAAGCTTCTTGTTGAGCACTTTCGGCATTGCCGTTCTCCCTCAGTATTCGCCGGTCATCCGGCCCGCCACGGTGTGGACGATCCGGTCGATGACCCAGGCCGGAAGGTTGGTGTAATCGCCCTCGTCGGCGCACCAGTACGAGCCGTCGGCGTTCTGGATGACGTGGACGTCGAAGCTCGAAATCTTCGACCGCTGAACCGCGTTTTCGTAAGCCGCCATGAACAGGCTGAGGTCTTCGGCCGATGTCGGGGTGTCGAGGGTTGCGGTCTGCATGTCGGTCTCCCTTGAGCAGAGCCGGCGGGGGTTTCCGTCGGCGTGGCCCCCTCTTTGAGCGGGGCGGCGACAGGGTGCAGGGACGCGCAAAGCGCGCCCGCAGGGGCGATGGGGGAGCCGATTTAGTTGGGTTGCCCGGTGCGGCGAGCGCAGCGCAGACGCGCACCGGGCGGCCCGGCTAAATTGGGGGAACCAGCGATCCTTGCACCCTGTCGCCGTTCCGCTCAGGGGCCTCTCACGCCGCCGGGAACCCCCGCTGGTGTCGCGGGGAGCCCCGGCAGATTCCAACCCGCCCCGCTCTCCAACGCCCGCCAGACCGTGCCGGATTATGGGCTTGTCTGTTTCCGCGTGGTCGGGCACTTTAGGCAGTGTCCAAAGTCCGTAGCTCAAGCGGAGTGTGGACCTATGGCTATTCCAAAATCGACGGGTGTTAAGGCGCTGGCGCGCATCCGTGCCGAGCGCGAGGAGTTTGACAGGCGGGAACGTGAAGCGCGCCGTGATGCGGCGATCGAGCTTGGCGAGGCCGTACTCAAATCGGCCGACCTGGCGCTCGAGCCAGCAGAAGTCGCTCAGTTGATTCAGGCGGTGATGAAGCATGGCTTTGAGGCGTCGATGGCGCTGCTGATGCCGGCGGCGTCATCGCGCAAGGCTGCGACCAATGGGAGCCAGCCAGGGGCGTCCGATCATGTCACCGGATGACCGGATCGCGGCCGCCGAGCGCCGCATCCAGGAGGTCATTGCAGACCGTGCCGCAAGCTACTGGTTGCGCGACGCCGCCAAGGCGGCGATCGCGCGTGATCCCGTCGATGCGGTCAACGATGCTGACTTTCTGCTGGGGCTTCTCCAGCCCTGGGCGGCAGCGATTGTCGATGCCGAGATGGCGCGCGCGGCGGAGCCGGCGTTGCCATTCGAGGCCGATGCCGAACCGACATGACTCGGGCGGCCCTGATCGCCGACAGGGTCATCGTCGGCGATTGCGTCGAAGCCATGAACGCACTGCCGCAAGGCTGCGCGGACATCGTCTTCGCTGACCCGCCGTACAACCTCCAGTTGGCCGGCGACCTCAGGCGCCCGGAGGGCGGCAAGGTCGCCGGTGTCAGCGATGACTGGGATCTGTTCGAGGGCTTTGCGAGCTACGATGCGTTCACGCGCGCATGGCTGAAAGCCGCGCGGCGCATCCTCAAACCCGATGGCGCGATCTGGACGATCGGCAGCTATCACAATGTCTTTCGGGTAGGAGCCGCCATGCAGGATATGGGCTTCTGGATATTGAACGACATCATCTGGTCGAAGACCAATCCGATGCCGAACTTTGCCGGCAAGCGTTTCACCAATGCCCATGAGACATTGATCTGGGCGGCGCGGTCGCAAGATTCCCGTTACCGCGTCAACTATCATGCGATGAAGGCACTCAACGACGAACTGCAGATGCGGTCGGACTGGTCGTTGCCGATCTGCACAGGTGCCGAGCGATTGAAGGTTGACGGCGTCAAGGCGCACCCGACCCAGAAACCGGAATCGCTGCTTTACCGGGTGCTCCTTTCGTCCACCGATGTTGGCGATCTGGTGGTCGATCCGTTCTTCGGCACCGGCACCACCGGTGCGGTGGCGAAGCCGCTCGGCCGTCGCTGGATCGGCATCGAGCGCGATACCCGCTATGCAGCGATCGCCGAGGCAAGGATTGCCAACCTGCTGCCGCTATCAGGAGGCGCCCTGGCGGTAAGCCAGGAGCGACGCAGCGTTCCCAAAATCCCCTTCGGTGCGCTGGTTGCAGCAGGAATGGTCCGGGCAGGCACCCGCCTGCTCGGACCACATCGCCGCTGCGAAGCTTTTGTGCGCGCTGATGGTTCGATTGCCGTCGGCGATCTCGTCGGCAGCATCCACAAGCTTGGCGCTGCCGTCCAGAATGCGCCGAGCTGCAATGGCTGGATGTTCTGGCATGTCGAGGAATCGAGCGCCCTTGTGGCGCTTGATGCGAAACGGAGCGAGTATCGCGCCCGTCTTGCTTCCTGACCGATGGCGAGCGCGTCCGACCACAGTAATAGGAACTGCGCTTTGGCGGCTACATGTGCTGGCTAGAGAGCGGGATCGTTGCCCGATTGCTCGGCTGACACTCCCCTCCTTGCAGCTTCGGCAACAAGGTCCTTGGGCCGCAGATTGTCGAGCCACGACGGCCCAAGCTGGTTGCGGATCGCGCGCAGCGATGATCCGCGCGGATCGCTTGCATCGGAGCCGTTCATCCATGCGGCCCAGAGGTCGGTCTTCCACGACCGGCCGTGGCGTTCCCGCCAGTCGATGAGCGCCGACAGCATGTCGTCGGTCATTTTTTCGAAGGTCGATTTCTGGCTCATGACCTGGCTGCCTGCGCTCGGGCTTCCAGCACGGTGCGGCTCGGACGTCGGTCACTAATGGTGAGCGACACCAGGTCGGAGAGCCGATAGTCCCAGACGTTGCCGCGCAGCAGGCCCATCATCGTCACGGTGTCGCCATCAGCGTTAAGCGCGATGGGAACACTCAGGACGTGTTTGCGGCGCGATCGTTGCTCGGCGATCTGCCACAGCAACGAATTACCCTTTCTGGCAGGCGCGGCTGTCGGGTCATCGATGCGTTTCATGCTGGTGCCTTTCCAGTGTCAGAGGGGAAGTTCGGCCTGGGCGCCCACTGGCCGCGCCGATGCCGGCTTGCCGGCGAGAAGTGCGGCAGCCTCGAGACCGCACAGCCCGAGCGGACAGGTGCCGTAGGCGCCCTGTCGGTCGGCGGCGATGTCCCGCGACGCATGGGCATCGACGAAGTTGCCTCCATGCCCCGATGGCCTTTTGCAGCGCACGCCGATGCCGGCGCCGCAGTCTGGGCAGACGACCTCGAGGATCGGGTCGCGTGGCCATTCGAGGCTGCAGCCCGGCTTTGCACAGCAAACCGGGCCATGCCGGATGGCGAGGCCGCTCATGCGGCCTTCGAAACGGGTATCGCGCGTTCTGCGTGCCAGAGTTTGCCCTTGGGCAACTCGGCGCGAGCGACCATGCGGAAGCGAAACCAGTCGATCGCAAAATCGCAGGTGTCGTTGAAGCTGTAGCCGGGTGCATCGCCGGCCTGACCATTGGTCAGGTCGACGGTGACCGCGCCATCCCAGGTGACGGTGTGGCCCGAGCCCCAGACATAGTCGATGATCCCGATCTGGAAACGCCCTGACAGCCGCAAGGCTGGATAGGGCGCGGATGGCAGGCAGAAGTCGGCGTCGACCATGCCGGCAATGGCGAGCTGGCCGCCGTAGCTGGCGTTGTCGAAGATCTCGACGATTTCGTCATCATCGAGAAGCTGGGGCAGCCCCGGGTTATGCGCGACCTGCAGGGCGCGCCAGAGATGCGCGTTTTCCGGACGGTGGCGCCAGGGACCGGTGTCGGGCCCATGCGCCTTCGACGACGTCAGCTTGATGCCTTTGTGACTTTCGACAAGTGCGAGGAACTGCGCCATCGAGATGTTGAGGAATCCGAGGACGCGCGCCAGCGCTGCATTCGGATAGACGTGCTGAAGGCCGAAGCTCGGTGCTGTCGGGCTGAGCATTTCGTCTTCAACGCTGAGGCCTGCCGGAAGGCAGGGCAGGATGCTGATTTCGCGCAGGTGACTGTAACGGGTCATGGCAGGGCTCCTTGTTGGACACACCGCCGCCGCTCACTTTCCTCTTGATGCCGCCGTCAGCGCCCGCTTGCGGCGATCGCCAGCAAGCGGCTTGCCGCTTCGGCCGCGCACGCCGGATAGGCGGCGCTTAGGTATCGAACGGCATCATGCTCGCGATCTGTCGCATGACCGCTGTTGACGAGCTGCTGCGATGTCATCAGCGCCGCGGTGATGACATCGCCGGCATCGCGCCTCGAACCGACGCGTTCCTGAGCCCGGTCGTCATATTCGACCGGCGCTGTGAAGTTGGCATCGAGCCACGTCGACATGCCGTCCTCTACTCGTTCGAACCAGGCGACGCTGTCGGCGTCGTCGCGGTCGAAGACGATTTCGACCTGGGCATAGCTGCCGAAGTCATGGTTGTGCGACTTGATCGCGAGGCGGGCGCCTTCGGGCGGCACGCCGAAGCGCGCGATGAGCGCGGCACGATAGACCGTGCATTCGAGCTGCTGGAGAGTGACCCAGTTGGTGGTGATGCAGGTCTGGGCGCAAGGCTCGTCGCTCGGCGCTCCGCCGATGCTGAAGCTGACCATGTGCATGATTGGCTTCTCAGGCTTTGAAGACAGGGTGGAGGTCGTCGATCGCCTCGACGTCGCAGCAGTCGGGAGCATCGGTGATCGGCTGCCAGACGATGTCATCGTCGGGATGGCCGCGCAGCTGGATCGAGGTGTCGAGGACGATCGCGAGACCGAGGATGAGGATCAGACAGTCGAGGAGGCGGGAGCGCTGAAACATTGCCGTTTTCCCTTCGCCGAGCGGAATTGCTCGACGAACGGCGGCCGCCTCACCTCTGAACGTATCGGCGGCAGCGGGATGATGCCGAATTCGGTGGCGAACGCTGCCAGGCCATCGCAATGGGTGGGAGCCTCGCCGCAGACCGGGCAGGCTTCATCGCAGCAGCAGTAATCGATATCGCATTCGCAATCCTTGCACGCGATCGACATGAGCATTCTCCGCTGAACGTGATTGCTCAGCGTCTTCCTGCCCCCTCCCCATCTGTCGTATTGGACCGCCTGATCGCAGCGTTGTTTTCGCGTCATCCGGTCGTAACCCGCAGGGCCGAGACAGCTTCAGCTGGCTCGGTTAGCGCAGCGAGTAGGACGGGGTCGGCCGTCAGGCCGAGACGCCCAATCCTTGCCTTTTCGGCGCTGCAATCCATAGCTTTTCGACCAACCGGACCTGAACAACCCTCCCCAAAAGCCTACCGCTTGCTCATTCACCCCGGCATCACCCGGCTTTTTTTGGCGTTTCAGCTTCTGCAGTTGTTCTGTTCTCCGCCGCCATCATCAACGCCGGCACTGCTGTCATTTGACTTCGCGCGTCGGGAGCAGACGAAAGCCCCGGCGGGCGAAGCCCGCCGGGCGCAGGTCCCGAGTCAGAACGGGATGTCATCTGCGAGTTCGAGGTCGGCGTCGGCCTTCTTCTTGCCGCGGCCCTTGGCCGGCGCCGGTTCGGCGGGAGCTTCGGCCGCGGGCGCCTTGGTGAGGAAATCGACCTTGTCGGCGTAGATCTCGACACCGTAGCGTTCGACCCCGGCGTTGTCGGTCCACTTGGTGTAGTGGAGCCGGCCCTCGACCGCGACCTTCATGCCGCGGCGGACATAGTTGGCGACGTTCTTGCCGAGGCCGTTGAAGCAGGTGACGCGGTGCCATTCGGTTTCTTCGACCAGCTCTTCAGCGCTGTTGCGGAACTTGCGCGAGGTGGCGACCGAGAGGGAGGTGATCGTGGAGCCGCTCTGGGTGCTGCGAGCGACGGGGTCCTGGCCGACGTTGCCGACGATGAGAACGATGTTGGTCATGGTGTTTCTCCTGAGCTTTATCGCCGGGCCTTTCCCGGCGACAGGCTCCGTAAAAAGGCGTGCCATGGGGGTCTGGCACCGCGCGCGGCTCCGCAATCTGGCGGAGACGATGCCGCGCGCGGGAAACCGTCCAGATCAAGGGGGTGGTGCGGGCAGCCTGTTCCCTGCCCCCGCGAAGCGGAGAGGCAGAGAGAACGGGCAACACGGCCCCGAGCTGGAGGGTTGCCTGACTTCCATGGTGCGCCTTAGGAATGCCGGTCGTTGGGAAAGGCCAGACGTATGGGGCCAAGAGAGAGACGCCCCTGACCAACTCGCCTACATCGTCTTCTGGGACGTCTTGGCCGGCTCGCGTCATGATGACCCGCGCGGCGTGCGCCACGTCCCCCGGGTGGCCACTGCAAGTTCGACATCGCCTCGCTGGTCGTGACCGAATGGCACTGTTTCCTGTTGAAGCCCGGAGACGTCGCCGATTGTCCGTTGGGCTGTGTTGCGGTTGATGCCGGTCTCCTCACCCGTGGACCGTCGTTCGGGGCGATTGCAGTGTCGGGTCAGCTGACTGGCGATCCCACCTTGGCCTGCTGCTCAAACCTGCTGTTGGCGCTGGCGGGCGTGCCTAGTGCCACTGCCCGTCCCGTTGATTGAGTGACGGTCTCTGTGTGATCTGGAAAGACCCTGGTGGGTATCGCCTGCCGGGGCTTCGACGCGACCAGAGCAGTCAGTCGATATCGCGCCCACATTTGCTCAGTTCGCGGGATCCTGAGCTTTGCCCGGAAGCAGCCGTTCGTTGATCAATTTCGATGCAGGCGCGAAAGGCAAACTCTGAGACAAAGCCGTCATTTGTAGCGGCGTCGCTGAACGACAGGTTCCGCCAGAAGCCGACATACAGTGTCTGACTGAGCGCTGTCGTCGCATGGTGAGTAGCGGCTTCCGTGGGTTGCAGTGGCCGGTTGCGTCATGGTCATGCGATGGCCTTTCGGAGGCGACAGTCCCAAACAGGTGGGCGCATCCGGGGCATCGGCAAAGCCGAACGGTAGCACATTGGGATCTTGTATAGTGGCCCCAAGCTGACCCCAATGAGTGGCGGCTATGGGGGTGGAATGAATGATCGGTTGCTCCGTGCCTGTTTTATCGTTGCGACCCTTATCCTTGCGGGCTGCGCTGCCGAAAAACCTGCGCCGCCAAAGCCGCCGTCAAAGGCCGAAGCAGTCGTTCACGAAACCGATTTGCTGCGGCTGACACTTACACCGGAGGCGCAAAAGCGGCTCGGCATCCGCACGGTCACTGTGGCCGACGGCACATCGGCGCGAATCCGTGAGGTGGGCGGGGAGCTCGTGGTGCCGGGTCTTGGGCCAGCAGGCGTACCGACCGGTTCCACCAGCAACATCGCCCAGATTGCTGCCGCGCAGGCTGCAGCCGACGGCGAAGTCGCCCGAACCACAGCACAATTGCGCCTTGCCACGATCGCCCGCGATCGGGCGGCAGCGCTGGTGCGCGAGGAGGCTGGCAGCGTGCGAGCCCGCGACGAGGCCGAGGCGGCACTCGCGGCCGCGCGTGCCGCTGCAGATGTGGCGCGTGAACAGCGGCGGCAGTTGGGGCCTGCGGTGGCAACCATGGCCGGCCAGCCTCTCCTTTGGGTGCGCGTGCCGGTCTTTGGATCGGACGTACAGTCAATCGACCGCGCTCGACCCGCGATGATCCGGCCGCTGGGCGATGCGGCGGCGCCGCCGCAATCGGCGCGACCGGTGTCGGCGCCGCCGTCGGCCAACGCCGTCGCTGGTACTGTTGATCTGTTTTATGCCCTCGACAATCGAGCCCGCACATGGCGCGTCGGCCAGCGTGTGGCCGTCGCGCTGTCGATGGACGGGGCGACGCAAGGCTTGGCAGTGCCGACCGCGGCGATCGTTCGCGACATCAACGGTGGTGAATGGGTTTACCGGAAGACCGGCCCTGACACCTATCTGCGCCAGCGGATCGAGGTCGCGAGCGTCAGCGGCGATACCGCCTTGCTCGCGCGCGGGCTGGAGCGTGGCGCCGAGATCGTCACCGACGGCGCTGCCGAACTGTTCGGCACCGAGTTCGGGACGCCGCACTGATGCTGGCCTGGCTGGTGCGGACGGCGCTGACCCAGCGCGTCCTGGTGCTTGCGATGGCGGCGCTTCTGGTTGTTCTGGGCCTGCGCGCGTCGGGCAATGTGCCGCTCGATGTGTTTCCGGAGTTCGCGCCGCCGATCGTCGAGGTGCAGACCGAAGCGCCCGGCCTGTCGACCGAGGAGGTCGAAAGCCTGATCACCGTGCCGATCGAAGTGGCAGTGGGTGGCGTGTCCGACCTGACGACAGTGCGCTCAAAGTCGGTGCTTGGGCTTTCGTCGGTCACCATCCTGTTCAAGCGCGGCACCGATGTGGTCCGGGCGCGGCAGTTGGTGCAGGAACGCGTGACGCAGGTGCAGGCGCGACTGCCGACGGCGGCGCGCCCGCCGGTGATGCTGCCACCTCTGTCGTCGACAAGTCGGGCGATGAAGATCGGCGTGTCGTCGCAGAAGCTCGACCAGATGCAGCTCTCCGAGCTGGCGCGCTGGACGATACGGCCGCGGCTGATGGCGGTGCCCGGCGTTGCCAATGTGGCGATCTGGGGCCTGCGCGACCGGCAATTGCAGGTGCTCGTCGACCCTGACCGGCTGCGTGCCGCCGGCGTGACGCTCGCCGAAGTGCGGGCCGCCGTTGGTGACGCCGTGCTGGTCGGCGGTGGCGGCTTTGTCGATACGCCGAACCAGCGCTTTGCTGTCCGTCAGGACAGTGCCATCCAGTCCGCCGCCGATCTGTCGCAAGCCATCGTCAAGCAGAGCGGCGAGGCGCCAGTTCGCATTTCCGATATCGCGCGCGTCGTCGACGGCTTTGCCGCCCCCATCGGCAATGCCATCATCGACGATGGCCCGGGTCTGATGCTGATCGTCGAGAAGCAGCCGACCGGCAATACGCTGCAACTGACCCACGATGTCGAAAAGGCCATCGCCGAACTGAAGCCCGGTCTTAGGCACGTGAAGGTTGACACGACGATCTTCCGTCCGGCGACGTTCATCGAACGCTCGATCGATAATCTGTCGCAGGCCCTCATGATCGGCTGCCTGCTGGTGGCGGTGGTGCTGTTCGTCTTCACCCGCGACTGGCGCCAGGCGGTGATCAGCCTCACTGCTATTCCGCTCTCGCTGCTTGGTGCCGGGCTGGTGCTGCTGTGGAGCGGCATGACCATCAACACCATGGTCATCGCCGGGCTGGTGATTGCGCTCGGCGAAGTCGTCGACGATGCCATTATCGACGTCGAGAACATCGCCCGGCGACTGCGGCTCAACCGCGAGGCAGGCAGCCCGCTTCCGGCGTTCGATGTCGTACTGGCGGCATCGCTTGAAGTCCGCACCGCGGTGGTGTTCGCCTCGATGATCGTCATGCTGGTGTTCCTGCCGATCTTCTTCCTTGGCGGGGTGGCGGGCACCTTCTTTCAGCCGCTTGCCATCGCCTATGTGCTGGCGATTGCCGCGTCGCTGCTGGTGGCGCTGGTGGTCACCCCGGCGCTGTGCCTGATCATGCTGCCGAATGCGCCGCTGAAGGCGGAGGGCGATACCAGGCTCGTCGCCGCGTTGAAGCGCCGCTACGCCAGCGTGCTGCCCAAGTTGGTGGCGCGGCCGGGCCTCGCAATTGCGATCATCGCCGGCGGGCTGCTTATTGCCGGCGTCGGCTACACCTCGTTCAAGGACCAGTTCCTGCCCGATTTCCGGGAGACTGACTTCCTGATGCACTTTGTCGAAAAGCCCGGCACGTCGATCGAGGCGATGGACCGCATCACCATCCGGGCCTCGAAGGAATTGCGCGCCATTCCCGGCGTGCGCAATTTCGGCGCGCACATCGGCCGCGCAGAGGCGGCGGACGAAGTCGTCGGGCCGAACTTCACCGAGCTATGGATCAGTCTCGACGAGAACGTCGATTATGATGCCAG
>JAIXQM010000234.1 GCA_027485735.1 Sphingomonadales bacterium
CGGACATTGCGCGAGATCGAAGCCGATATCGTCCGTCGCCTGCGCGGCCGAGCCAATGCGCCGCAAGCAATTGTGCGGCTGGTGCGGAATACCACCGCCACCGTGACGGTGGTTGGCGAAGTTCCCAATTCAGCCCGGCTGCCGATCAGTCCGCGCGGGGAACGCCTGCTTGATGCGCTGGCCCAAGTGGGCGGGGTGAAACCACCGGTGAACCTGACCACCATACAAGTGACACGCGACGGCCGCACCTATCGCATGGCACTGACCGACATCATCACCCAGGCAAGCAACAATATTGTGCTGGCCAAGGATGACGTGATCACCGCGCTGTTCCAGCCCTACAGCTTCACGGTGCTGGGCGCAGCGGGCAAGAATGACGAGATCCGATTTGAAGCGATGGGTATTACCCTGTCCCAGGCACTGGGCCGTTTTGGTGGCCTGCAGGATGGCCGGGCCAATCCGCGCGGCGTTTTCCTGTTCCGCTGGGAGGAACCGGCCACACCGGGCGGGCCGCGCGTGCCGGTTATCTACAGCTTCGATCTGAAGGACCCGGCGGTCTATTTCCTCACCGCGCAGTTCCGGATGAGCGACAAGGATCTGATCTACATCACCAACGCCCCGATCGCTGAGCTGCAACGATTTGTGGGCATCGTGTCGCAAACCCTGCTGCCAATCGCCACCGTGACCACGGTGATCCAGCAGGATTGATCAGCGCCTGTGCGAGACAATGATGCTCCCCTGCTGATGGACGTCTCCCGGCTGGTCTGGCGGCAATGGGCTGGCGTGCGGCCAACAGGGATTGATCGCATCTGCATGGCGTGGATGGCGCATTTTGGCACCCGGGCGCAGGCGACGCTGCTGCATCGGCACGGCCGCCACATCCTGCGCGCCGGGGCGTCACGCGAACTATTTGCATTGCTGGCCGATGAGACGCCTGCCCCGGTAATCGCCACGCGACTGCGGCTGGCGCGCTGGGTGGCCCGTTATGGGCTTAGCGGCCTGGCTTCGCCTGCTGGCGGCGGGCGGCCATGGCTGAACATTGGCCACACCGGGCTTGATTTGCCGGAGCTGGAAACCTGGTGCTCGGCAGCCGACGTAAAGCCAGTGTTGATGGTGCACGACCTGATCCCGCTGACTCATCCCGAATTCTGCCGCGCTGGTGAGCCTGAACGGCATCGCCAGCGCATGCGGACGCTGCTGCGCATCAGCAAGGCCGTTATCGGCAACAGCCAGCATACGATCGACGTGTTGGGGGCGTTTGCGGAAGCGGAACAACTGCCGCAGGCGCCCACACTGGTGGCCTGGCCGGGCACGCAGCAGCTTCCTCTGCCGGCGCAGCGTCCAGAAAACGCCTACACCGACTTCGTCATTCTGGGCACGATCGAGGGCCGCAAGAACCATTTGCTGCTGCTGGACATATGGCAGCAGCTGATCCGGCGACTGGGAACAGCGGCACCGCGGCTGGTGATCATCGGCAGGCGCGGCTGGGCGTGCGACGACGTGCTGGCAAGGCTCGATTCAGGCGAAGGCGGAGATCATGTCGTGGAAACCGGCCCATTGAGCGATGAGGCAATCGCGGCGCACCTGGCTGGCGCCCGCGCCCTGCTCTTTCCCAGCTTTGCCGAAGGCTATGGCCTGCCGCTATTAGAAGCCCTGGCGGCTGGTGTGCCGGCAATCGCAGCCGATCTGCCCGTGTTCCGCGAGATTGGCCAAGGCGTACCCCTTATGCTGCCGCCTGACGATGTCGAGGCCTGGATGGCCGCAATCAGCGGCTACGCTCAGTGCGACAGCTCGAGCCGCGCTGCACAGATCGCCCGGCTTAAGGCGTTCAAGGCACCAGACTGGGCGGGGCATTTCGCCCGGGTTGATGCGTTTCTGGGCGGGATCGGCCCATTCAGCCCGGAAACCGCGCCGCCACTAGCGCCAGTGCGGCCCGGCTGATCGTTTCGGCCACGGCCGGCGTTTCGGCTTCGGTATAACAGCGCAGTTCCGGCGCATTGCCCGAACCGCGCAGGTGAATGACCCGGCCGTTGCTGAAGTGCATGCGCACGCCATCGATCAGGTTGACACTGGCCAACGAAGCGCCGGCGATCGCGGCAAAGGCCTCATCAAACCGCGCGGCTTGTTCAGCGGCATCGCCCGGATCAAGCCAAGCCATCAGGGCGTCGCGGCGAGCCGATGCAAATTCGGGCAGCCGATCACTGTGGGTCACGCCTGGTGGCAGATCGTCGACAAGCGCCGCCAGACCATTCGACCCGGCGGCTACCAGCGCCGCTACGATCGGCAGCACCGCGTCACGGGTTGGCAGCGCTTTCAGGGTTCGACCTTCAATTTCGACATCGCTGCCCAACAGGAAGCCGCCGTTGGCTTCATAGCCGCAAACCACCACGCCGTCAGCCCGGGTTCGGTTCATGGCGGCAATCACATACGGCGATCCGATCCGCGTGCGCTCGACGCGGGAAAATTCAGGCATGCGCTCAACGACACTGTTGCTCGAAACCGGCGTCACCACCACGTCGGCACCCAGAAGCCGTGCACACAACTGGCCCAAAATGTCGCCGCGCAGCCAGATGCCGTGGGCATCGGCCAAAAGCGGCCGATCACTGTCCCCATCGGTGGAGGCAATGGCATCACAGCGAAGTTCAGCTGCCCATTGCCGCGCCAGGGCCTGGTCTTCCGGCCGCACCGCCTCGGTATCAACCGGGATGAAGCGATCAGACCGCCCCACCGGCAACACCTCGGCACCCAGCCCGGCCAGCACCTGCACCAGCACATCACGCCCCACCGCGCTATGTTGATAGACACAGATACGGCGACCAGCGAGCGCCCTAGTACCAAAGGCATCGACATAGCGCGCGACATATGCGGTCACGATATCAAGTGGCTCCGGAAGCGACGGGGGTACGATCAAGCTGCCATCGGCCTGCCACTGCCGCCGGCTTTGATCGACTATCTGGCGGGCCATGCCGGCTTCATCTTCCTTTAGTATTTCACCATCCGGCCGGTAAAATTTGATGCCATTGCGATCATCCGGGATATGGCTGCCAGTGACCATCAGTGACGGGATATGGCGCGTGAAGGCCCAGGCCGCCAGCGCCGGCGTTGGCTGAAAACCGCAGAAGACAGGCTCGCCCCCGGCATCACGGATGGCCGCGGCACAGGCCGCCAGGATGCGCGGCGTCGAAGGCCGGAGATCACCGGCCAGCGCAACAGCCGAGCCCGGCTTCCAAGCCCCGACTTCTTCCAGAAAACCGAGAAAGCCCAGCGTATAAGCATGGCAGACGCGATCGCTCATCGCCGTCACCAAGCCACGGGCACCACTTGTGCCGAAGGCGACGCCGGATTGCTGCATCCAGTCGGCAACGGTCCTTGTCATGGATTCATCTCGCCAAATTCAAGGTTGTACAGTGAAATTAGTGCAGGCCGCCTCCACGAGCCGGAAGCACAGCGGCCAATGAGCACTCATCATTCCGCCGCCAAAGCCATTAAAGCCTATTTTTGGGTGGACGGCACCGGTTCCACGCCGGTGATGCGGCCGTGGACGAGATCGCTGTAATCCTGCGCCAGTTGCAGCGTCGCTTCACCCACCTGGAAATTCCACGGGCCAATTTCGGCCAGCGGCGTCACTTCGGCGGCGGAACCGGTGAGGAAGGCCTCCTGAAAATTAGCCAGTTCTTCCGGCCAGATCGCGCGTTCCACCACCTTGATGCCGCGGCGCTGGGCCAGCGCGATGATGGAGCGACGGGTGATGCCATCCAGGAAGCAATCGGGGGTGGGCGTGTGCAGTTCGCCGTTCTGGAAGAAGAAGATGTTGGCCCCGGTCGCTTCGGCCACCTGCCCGCGCCAATCCAGCATCATCGCATCGTTGTAGCCGGCGTTTTCCGCTGCGTGCTTCGAAAGCGTGCAGATCATGTAGAGGCCGGCGGCCTTGGCGCGCACCGGCGCGGTGTAGGGCGCGGGCCGGCGCCACGGCGCGACGTTGAGGCGCAGGCCCTTCTTCAGCGCTTCCGGGCCGAAATAAGCGCCCCATTCCCAGGTGGCGACGGCGAGATGCGCCTTGGTTTTCTGCGCCGAAACGCCCATCTGCTCACTGCCGCGCCACGCGACTGGCCGCACATAGGCGTTGGTCAGGCCATTGGCGGCCAGCGTCTGCCGGCAGGCTTCGTCGATCTCCTCGACGCTCCACGGCAACGGGAAGCCCATGATGTTGGCCGAATCGATCAGCCGCTGTGAGTGCGCCGACAACGCATAGATATGGCCACCATAAGCCCGCGCGCCTTCGAACACCGAACTGGCATAGTGCAGGCCATGGGTGAGAATGTGGACATTGGCTTCACGCCAGGGCTTCAATTCCCCATCCATCCAGATGAAGCCGTTGCGATCATCGAACGTAGCGTCGGTCATGGCAGAAACCCTGTCCCCAGAAACAATGGTGAGGCTTGCCGCCCTGCCACGGCAACAAACGAACAGTGTGGCCACCGCCGCCTTGCCGGGAATTGCGCGCCCCGCTTGTGTCGGCATAGCCTTTGTGGCAGATAAGTCAACATGACTGTCCCAATTTCTGCAACCGCCGCGCAGGCGCACGTCTCCCCCCTGAAGGTGACGCCGGCCTCCCCGCTGTTCCTGCGCGAGGACGAGATCCGGCGCGGGATCGAACTGCTCTATTTCGGCTACACATCGATGATCCGGGGTGCCGATGCGATTTTGGAAGCACAGGGGCTGGGTCGCGCCCACCACCGTTCGCTCTATTTCATCGCGCGCCGGCCGGGGCTGTCGGTCGGGGAACTCATCAGCCTGCTCGGCATCACCAAGCAGTCCTTGGGCCGGGTGCTGAATGATCTGGGCCACCGCGAACTGGTTGAACAGCGCGTGGGCGTGGCTGATCGCCGCCAGCGCCTGCTCACCCTCACGGCGTCGGGCGCAGCGCTGGAGGCGCGGCTGTTCACCGAACTGGAACGATCGATGGCGCGGGCCTATGGCGAGGCCGGGCAGCAGGCCGTCACCGGCTTCTGGGCGGTGCTGATGGGCCTGGTGCCGCCGGCTGACCGCCCGCAGGTGGAAGCGCTGCAGAGCTAGGGTCAGGACCCCTTAATTCCATGCCCCGTCATTGAACGGAGACGCAAAATGGCAAGGAGGACGGCTGCAGGCGGGGCAGCGCCCCCCGGCAAGGCCGTCCGACGCTGCCATTTTGCGTCTCCGTTCAACCCGAAGGGCGGCCCAGAGCAGCCCTGCCCCAGCGGCGGACGCCGCGTAAACGCGGCTGGGGCGCTCGCCTCGCTTGGACGCACCCTTCTGGGTGCGCCACTGCGCTCGCTCACTCGTGCAGGGCTGCTCTGGGCCGTGCCGGGGCATGGAATTAAGGGGTCCTGACCCTAGGGCGGCGAGAGCGACTTCAGATAACCGAACAGCGCCCGGCGTTCAGCGTCGGTCATGTGCACCAATCGTTCCCGGCCCACGCCCGTCATCAACCGCAACTTGCGTCCATCCGGCGGCCGGCCGGTGGTAGTGAGCCGCACAAAGGCTGGCCAATCATAAACCTGGATGGCATCCGCCAAGGCAGGCGTTTCGCTGCCAAAGCCGCCAAGTCCGTGATTGTGACACTCCGCGCAGGCAAGTCGGGTGAAATAGGGGCCCCATGCCGGCGTACCGGGTGCCGGGGCAACAGCAGGGCCAGCATCCGTGGCCCGCACCAATACAACATTGGGGATCAACTCGCCGGTGGCGGCGGCATAGGCCTTGAACAGGCGATGTTTCAACGTGACCGGCTGGGCATCGCTGGCGGCCGGCAGGCGGCGCAGATGGGCATGGATGGCGGCAATCTCGTTGTCGGCCATGGCGGCAAACATTTCGGTTGGCATTGCCCAACTGATGCTGGTGCCATCGGGGCGCAGACCGTGACGCACAGCGCGCGCGAAATCCTCGCGCGTCCACTCGCGGGCCCGGCGGCGCAGATTGGGCGCGACGATGCCATAGAAGTCTTCGCCGGTCAGTGCCTTGCCGTGGCAACCGTTGCAGCCATAGACGCCCACCAGGCGCGCACCCAGCGCCGCATCACCGGGCCCGCCCGCCACCGTTGACGGCAGCGCGCCATGATCCTTCGTCAATTGCTGCTGTCCGGCCCACCACAAGCCGCCTGCGGTGCCGGCCACCACGAGCAGCGACGCGCTGAAGATCCCCAGACCAAGCTTCACCCATCGCGGCACGGCATTTGTCTCCCAAGCGAGAGATTATGTCAGTCGCGCCAGCGTGTCAGCCCAGTTCGCGTGACCGCGCCGCCGCTGCGGCCACCACCTGTTCCAGCAGCGGCGTCAGGCCCGGCATCAGCACCGAAAGGCCGGCCGCTGTTGTGCCGCCCGGCGAGGTGACGCGTTCCCGCAAGGCGGCGGCCGGCGTTGCGCCATCCTGCGCGGCCAGTGCCGCAGCGCCAATCAAGGTCTGGCGGGCAAGGCGCATGGCCATGGCCGGTTCCAGGCCAGCCGCTTCGCCAGCGGCGGCAAGCGCCTCGATGAAATGGAACACATAGGCCGGGCCGGAACCGGAAACGGCGGTCACGGCATCGAACTGGGTTTCATCGGAAAGCCAGATCGTCTGGCCCACCGGTTGGAACAGCGCTTCGGCGGCGCCCTGCACGATATCGCCATCGCGGGTGAACAGCGCGGTGGCGCCCTGCCCCACGGCAGATGGCGTGTTGGGCATGGCCCGCACGATGCCGGCGCCCGGGAAAAGCCGAGACAGATCCTCCGTGCGCACGCCAGCCATCACTGAAATCACCAATGTGAGCGGCCCCAGCCGGCCGGCCAGTGGCAGCACCGCCTGCGCCCAGGCCTGCGGTTTCACGGCCAGCACGACGATATCGGGTTTGCCTTCTGCCGGTGGGCGAGCCGAAGCTTCGACGCCGGGCGGCAGATTGCGGGCCGCCGGATCGATCACGGCAACCGGACCCAGCCCTTCGGCCAGCCAGCGCCGCAGCAGCGCGCCGCCCATGTTGCCACAGCCGATCAACCAGATCGGCGCCCCGATCTGCGCACTCGCTGTCATGTCTGCTCCCAAAACCGGTCTTATGCTTCGCCGGCTGTCTCGATCAGCGCGGCGGCCAATGCTTCGACCGGGCTCTGGCCCGCCAGCAACACCAGCTGGAACACCGGATAATAACGCTCAAACTCTTCCACGGCGGCATCAGTGAGGATTTCGGCCTGGGCCGGCGACAGGTCGCCGCCATCTTCGGCATCATCATCGGCCAGCAACGTGGCGTGGCGGAACAGGATCATGCCGTCGGCCGACCAGAGTTCGAAATGGCCCATCCACAATTGTTCGTTGATCAGGCCGATGGTTTCATACACCGCCAGCCGGCGATCGTCGGGCACGGTGAGATCGGCCTGGGCAATGATCTGCAGCACCCTGTCTTCCCCGCGCCACAGGGCGCGCAGCTGGTAGGTGCACCAGCCACCTTTCACCGTGGTGATGATTTCCTCATCACCCACACGTTCGGAGGCCCAGCCATTGGCATCGAACAATTGTTCGAGCAGGTCGATCGGGGCGGGCTCGCCCGCGCTGAAATCAATTTCGGAAAAGCTCATCGTGCCTCTCCCTTACCGGCCACGGCACAGGCTGTGCAACCCTTGCCGATTCGGCAAGAGCAAGGCACGCAAAATCTTGTGGATATCAGGCGTCTGCCCCACCAGATTTACGGCTCTTCTTTGGTGCCGACTCGGCCAGTTGCGCTTTAAGGGCGGCAATTTCCGCCTTCAGCGTCTCGATCTCGGCCCGCGCCGTGGCAGCCATGGCTTTCACCGCATCGAATTCGTCACGGCTGATCTCGCCGGCACCAACAAATTCCTTCATCCGTTCCCGCGCCACGCCGGAAAATTCGCGGCTGGCGCCGGCCAGTGTGCCCATGGCGGCCGTGGCGACCTTGGACAGGTCTTCAAACAGTTTGTTGTCGTTCTGCATTGTTCAAACTCCCAGCTGCATGGCATCGGCCATGGGGTTGAGCATCATGATGGCAATATTCAGCGCGCCCGCAAAGCACAGCCAGGCGCAATAGGGCAGCATCAGCCAGCCGGCCAGCCGATTGACGCGCCAGAAGCTCCAGGTGGTCGCGATCGCCACCAGCAGCATCACCGCGATGATGGCCAGCGCGGCGGAAATCATGTGCAGGCGGAAAAACACCGGCGACCAGGTAAGATTGATGGCAAAGCCAACGGCAAACAGCGCGATGGCGAGGCGCTTGCCCGGCACCTTTTTCGTGCCCCATACCATGGCAAAGGCCACGCCGATCAGCGTGTAGAGAATGGCCCAGGCAATACCGAACAGCGGCCCCGGCGGCTGGAACGCCGGCAGGGTGAGCGACTGGTACCACGGGTTGGTATCGGTAGAGCCAGCGACGCGCGCCACCAACCCGCCCATCAGCAGGATGGCCGGCACCGCCACGATCGCCGCCCGCGAAAAGCTGCCCGTGGAAAACCAGGGTTCAGGCGCGTCTATGAACTCAGGGGTGGACATTGCCCATAGTGTAGCCTGTTGCCCGCTGCCACGCTACACGTGACGCATGGTGGACAGTGACGCAGTGCCCGTGATTGACAGCTGCTGGCTGTGCGGGAGGCCGCTGGGTGTGGAGGTGGAATGGCACCACCCGGTCCCCAAGGCCAAGGGCGGCCGTGACCGCCAAAAGGTGCACCCGATCTGCCACGAAGCCATCCACGCCCATTTCAGCAACAGCCAGTTGGGCCGCATGGGGGCGGATAAGGCGGCCGTGCTGGCGGAACCGGGCGTGGCGGCATTCGTGGCGTGGGTGGCGGGCAAACCGCCGGACTTCCATGCGCCCACCAAGGGCAAGAAGCGCTAAGCGGCCAACTGCGCGCCGATCAGAAACTCCACATTGCCTTCCGGCCCCGTGATGGGACTGGTGGTGAGGCCGGCAACGGCCCAGCCCTGCCCTTCCAGCCACGCGGCGACGTCACGGCAGACGCGTTCCCGCACCGCTTCGTCGCGCACCACGCCGCCCTTGCCCACATCCTCGCGGCCGGCTTCAAATTGCGGCTTGATCAGCGCCAGCAGGCGGGCGCCGGGCTTGGCGAAACCCATCGGCACTGGCAGCACCTTCATCAGACTGATGAAGCTGGCGTCGCAGACGATGATATCGATCGGCTCAGGGATATGCTCCGGCGTCAGCAGACGGGCCGACAATTGTTCGAGCACGACAACGCGCGGATCCTGCCGCAATTTCCACGCCAGCTGATTGGTGCCGGAGTCGACCGCATAGACACGGGTGGTGCCGCGGCTGAGCAGCACATCGGTGAAGCCGCCGGTGGAGGAGCCGACATCGATGGCGACCGCGCCCGCCACGTCCCAGCCGAAATGGGTAAGACCGTGATCGAGCTTGATGCCGCCGCGCGACACCCAGGGATGGTCACGACCCTTCACCTCCAGCGGCGCATCTGTAGCCAGCGTGTCGCCGGACTTGGCGATCTTGCGGTCACCGGAAAACACCAGGCCGGCCATCACCAGCGCCTGCGCGCGGGTGCGGCTTTCAACCAGCCCGCGCTCCACCAGCAATTGATCGACGCGCGACTTCACCACGCTTTCTGCAGCTCCACCACCATGACTTCAATGGGTTCCTTGCCCACATTCACATCCTGGTGCAACGTCTTGGGGTTGGCCGGCAACCAATAGGCCTTGCCGGTTTCCCAATTCTGGATGTCCGACTGCCCGGTCTCCTCGCGAATATCCATGGTGCCGCCCTTCAAGGCGATCAGCACGCGCGGATGATCGTGGCGGTGCAACGGCAGCGGATTGCCGACTGCAATCACAGAACGCCACACTTTCACCTCCTCGTTGGCAAACTGCGGCGTGCGCCCGGTTTGCACCTGCGCCATCGCCAGACCGGCGCCAAAGCCAGCCAGCAGCAGCACCGCACCAAGGCCCCAGGATTTCACCATGTTCATTCTCCCCATCGTCAGAATCGGCTCGCCTTGTTCAGCGGCTCAAACCGGCCGAACCGGCAGAGGCTGAACACCTCAGGCGTGAAATTGTCCTTTACCTCGAACAGATCATTGGCGCAGGCGCGCGGGGACGCGTCACGGCGCATGATGATCATGTTGGGTTTGAGGCCGGGGCAGCCATCAGGCAGGCGCGATCGGTGCCAGCGCCCGCCAGCGCGCACCAGCAGCACATCGGCGCTGGCCACCTTGTATTCCAACTGGCGGCCGACGATCAGGCAGGTCGCCGCCGTCCCCACCGCGGGCGCGGTGAGCGGATCGGCAGCCGCCAGCAGAAGCAGAACCCCAAGCATGTTGGCCCCTATCCTATTAGACGCAGCCTGCCACAGACGCTATGCGCGGCCAATGACTCGTTTCGCCTTCAACATACATGCCCGCGACGGCAAGGCGCGCACCGGCACGATCCAGATGCGCCGCGGCGAAATCCGCACGCCGGCCTTCATGCCGGTGGGCACCGCCGCCACGGTGAAGGCGATGCGCGCGTCGGAAGTGCGGGCCGCGGGCGCTGATATCATCCTGGGCAACACCTATCACCTGATGCTGCGCCCGACTGCGGAACGGATTGCACGGCTGGGCGGCCTGCACAGCTTCATGGGCTGGAACCGGCCGATCCTGACCGACAGCGGCGGTTACCAAGTAATGAGCCTGTCCAGCCTGACCAAGCGCACGGAGGAAGGCGTCACCTTCGCGAGCCACCTCGACGGCAGCCGGCATCTGATGAGCCCGGAACGTTCGATGGAAATCCAGCGCCTGCTGGGCAGCGATATCGTCATGGCGTTCGATGAACTGGTCGCCCTGCCCGCCCCGCGCGAAGTGGTGAAGGACGCCATGGACCG
>JAIXQM010000175.1 GCA_027485735.1 Sphingomonadales bacterium
CGCTTGGGGAACAGCACGGTCGCCGCCAACGCAGCCTTCACATTGTCCGGCGCACCTTGCAGCAGGGGCGTGTTGAAGATGCCGGGCAGGATGGTGTTGACGCGAATGCCTTCGCTCGACAGGTCGCGGGCAATCGGCAAGGTCATGCCGACAACGCCGCCCTTCGACGCGGAGTAAGCCGCCTGCCCGATCTGGCCGTCTTCGGCGGCGACCGAAGCGGTGTTGACGATGGCACCGCGCTCACCGTTTTCCATCGGCGGCAGGCTCATCATGCCGGCGGCCGACTTGGCGATGCAGCGGAAGGTGCCAACCAAATTGATCTGGATGATGCGATCAAAGGCATCGATCGGGAAATGCTTGATGCTGCCGTCTTCCTTGGAACGGCTGGCGGTCTTGATGGCGTTGCCGGTGCCGGCGCAGTTGATCAGGATCCGCTCCTGGCCGATGGCGGCACGGGCCTTGGCAAAACCGGCATCGACAGATTCATCGTTGGTGACGTTGACGTTGCAGAACACGCCGCCGATTTCGGCCGCCATGGCTTCGCCCTTCTCGGCGTTCATGTCGAAAATGGCGACCTTGACGCCTTGGCTTGCCAGCAACCGCGCCGTGGCGGCGCCCAGGCCCGATGCACCGCCAGTCACAACCGCCGAACAACCTTCCAGATTCATGTGAACCTCCCCATGTTTGAAATGTGATGCTGAGCTTATGAGCAGCGCCGCCCCCGCCCGCAACCTTTCCAAACAATCAGCCCGCTTTCTTCAACTGCGCTTCGCGCCAGGCCAGATAGATGGTGGAGGACAGGATCAATGCCCCGCCCGCCAGCGTGAGCGCATCATAGGTCTCGCCAAACAGCAGGATGCCGGCCGCTGTGATGAGGCCGAAGCGCACGAAATCCAGTGGCAGCACGGCGGAGGCTTCGGCCAGCGAGAAGGCCCGGGTGAGCGTGAGTTGGCCGATAGCCGCAGCCGCGCCAATGCCGGCCAGCAGCGGCCATACCACCAGCGGCGGCGTTTGCCAGACGAACAGTGCGACCGCCAGGCTGGGGATGGTCGTCAGGATGAAGGTCCATGCCGCCACCGCGCGGGCATCATCCACCCCCACCAGGCTGCGCATGGCCACGATCGAGTAACCGGTGGACACTGCCGACACGATGCCGGCCACGATTCCCGCCGTCAGCGGCAGTTGGCCGGGCCGCAGCACCAGCAGCATGCCGACAAAGCCCACGGCAAGCGCCGCGATCCGCCGGGCGCGTATGCGTTCACCCAGGACCAGCACGGCCCCCAGCGTACCAAACAGCGGCGCCGTGTAGTTGATGGCCAGGGTGGTGGCGAGCGGCGCATTGGCCACCGCATAGAAGGTGCCCATCGTGGCAATGAAGCCCGACGTGGCGCGGCCAAGGTGCACCTTCATCCGGTCTCGCCGGATCAGACCGGGCGTGCCGAGCATCATCGGCACCAGGAAGAGCAAACCGATGAAATTACGGAAAAAAACAATCTCAAAACTGTGAAGGTGGCGCGCGGCAAAGCGAATCATCACCCACATCGACGCAAAGGCGAAGCAGGAGAGGATGAACCAGAACGGGCCGGAACTTTTTAGGCGCTGCACAACATTGCAGTTAGGCGCTTGGCTGCGGACTGGGAAGCCTCAGCCGTCCAGCAGTCGGGTAAGTGTTGCGACATCGCTATCGATTTCGCGATCGTCAGCGCGCAATTGTTCCACGCGCTTGACCGCGTGCATCACCGTGGTGTGATCCCGCTTGCCGAACCGGCGGCCGATCTCCGGCAGCGAACGCGGCGTCATTTTCTTGGCCAGATACATAGCGATCTGGCGCGGCCGCGCGACTTCGCGGGCCCGGCGTTCGGACAGGAGATCGGCAACCTTGAGACCGTAATAATCGGCAACCTTGCGCTGGATCTCGTCGATGGTCAGTTTCTTCTCGTGGGCGCGCAGCAGATCGGCCAGCGTTTCACGGGTGAATTCAAGGCTTACCGGCTTGTTGACCAGCAGGGCGAAGGCCGTGACGCGGTTCAATGCGCCTTCCAGTTCACGCACGTTGGCGGTGATCTTGCGGGCGAGGAACTCGATCACGTCATCAGGCACAGCGCAGCGGTTGCCCAGCGTGGCGACCTTGGCATGCAGGATATTCAACCGCAGTTCGTAGTCGGCCGGATTGATATCGGCGACAAGACCCCAGGCCATACGCGACAGGATGCGTTCCTGAATGCCTTCCAGATTCTGTGGGCTGCGATCGGCGGTAATCACCAGGCGTTTTCCGGCCCCGATGATCTCGTTCATGGTGTGGAAAAACTCTTCCTGGGTCGATTCCTTGCCAGCAATGAACTGCACGTCGTCGATCATCAACAGATCGACCGAGCGCAGCCGCTGCTTGAAGCTGATCGTGTCTTTGGCCCGCATGGCTGCCATGAACTCGACCATGAATTTCTCGGCTGACAGATAGGCGACTCGGGCGCTCGGGTGGTGCGCCAGATAGGCATTGCCGATGGCGTGCATCAGGTGGGTCTTACCCAGCCCGGTGGTGCCATGCAGGAACAGCGGATTAAAGCCCGGCGCGCCCGGCTCGGCCATGGCCAGAGCGGCATTGTAGGCCAATTCGTTGGACTTGCCGACGATGAAATTGTCAAAGTTGTAGCGGGCATCGACCGGGAGCGACTGGGCGGCGGCCGGAGCTGCCGCCTTTGGGGCCGACGGTGTCGCCACCATGGCCTGGCCCTGCTGCACGGCCACACGGCGGAGCGACGGCTGGTGCTGTGACCAATGGCGGCGCAGCAGATCAGCATAATTGCTGGTGACCCAATCAGCGGCAAAGGCCGACGGCGCGGCCAGACGCAACGTCTCACCGTCGCAGCCGACCAGCGCCAAGGGCGCCAACCAGGCTTCATAGCTGTGATCGCCGGCATCAGCTTTCAGGGCGGCGCGGACACGCGTCCACACGTCACGATCGTTGACGGAAAAGTCGATCGAGCCACCCTGCGGCACTGGCTGAAGGCCAGAAGGCATAACTGATGCAACAGCCGTCGACACGCACCCCTTCCTTCCGCCGCACCTCGGCAATTGACACAAGCCCCCTCAGCAGAGGCACATTTCCGTCCAGAACGCACGATACAAGCCGGCCGTGTTCAGCCAGACACAATTGCCCCACTGCGCCTGAAGCAGGGCACAGCCAGCACCGCGTGTTGCGTGATCGGGTCGTTTAGCGTTCATCACGCCGGCCGGCCCAAACCATGTCGCAAATAAGCAGGGCGGGCGCAGTGCTGCAAGCGACCAATTTCCATCCACAGCCAAATAAAGCTGTTGACAGCCCATCCGGAGACTTACCTTGGAGAGTGCCGCAACTCTTTGGATTTACGTGCCGAATCATTATCGCGTGTGGACACGATCAGGCAGCGATGAGGGCTAAGCGCTTGGATTTTTTGTGTCAAACCAATGACGCTTTGATGACGCCACAGGATGCGTCGCAGGGTGCGGTGCAGCGCAGCAATTCGCTTGTGCGGCGCAACAGATCACAGCTTGGTCCACTTTCGGAACCAATACCGGCGGTCAAACACCGCGAATCGGCTGTTCCGGTCGCGAATCGCCGGCATCGGCCGCGAATCACTGCCAGGCAGGAAGACACCAGCGATCAACGATTGTGGAACGAAAACGGGGCGCCGCCACTTGGCAACACCCCGTTTTGAAACGACTGACCGGCCCGATGGGCGCCGATGGTGATCAGGCGGTCGCGAGGCCCTTTAAGCGGGCCGCGAGGCGGCTGATCTTGCGCGACACGGTGTTCTTGTGAAGCACACCCTTGGCGACGCCGCGCATCATTTCCGGCTGGGCAGCCTTCAGCGCTTCAGCAGCGGCAGCGGCATCACCGGCAGCAAGGCTCGATTCGACCTTCTTCACGAAGGTGCGAATGCGGCTAACGCGCGCCTTGTTAATCGCGGCGCGGCGGTCGTTGCGGCGGATGCGCTTTTCAGCCTGGGGCGTGTTGGCCATGTTTTCCTGCAAATCTGTTCAATGGTGGGCAGGCACCAGCCTTTGAGGGGCCGCGCCGGAAGGTGAGCGCCTTAAGCGAGGGCTGGCCTGCGGTCAAGTCTTGTCGCGCGGTTGGCACTGCGGACAGAGGAAGCTGGAGCGGCCGGACTGCACGATGCGGGCCACCGGCGTGGCACAGGCAACGCAAGCCTGCCCTTCGCGGCCATAGACGGCAAAGTCTTTCTGGAAATAGCCCAGCGTGCCGTCGGGCGCCGCATGATCGCGCAAGGTGGAGCCGCCCGCCGCAATCGCCTCGGCCAACACCTGCGGGATGGAAGGCGCCAACAGTTTGAGCTGCGCGGCCGATACAACGCCACCGGGTGTTTCGGGATGAATACCGGCACGATAGAGCGCCTCGCACACATAGATGTTACCCAGGCCCGCGATCAGCCGCTGATCGAGCAGGATCGCCTTGGCTGGGGCCAGCCTGTCGGCAAAGATGCGCTTGAGCAACGGCAGGCCATAGTCAGGCCCAAGCGGCTCCGGACCAATATTGGCGAGCAGCGGATGCGCCGCAGCGTCTGCCGTCGCAACCAGATCAAGGCTGCCAAAGCGCCGGGCATCATTGAAGGCCACCACCCGGCCGTTGCCGGTTTCGAACACGACATGGTCATGTTTTTCAAGGGTTTCCGGATCCACCCGCATCCGGCCCGACATGCCAAGATGGATAATCAGCGTATCGCCGCGATCGGTCTCCACCAGGCCATATTTGGCGCGCCGGTCCAGCCGGGTGACGATAGCCCCGGTCAGTCGTTGGCCCAACGCCTCCGGCAACGGCCGGCGCAGATCGGGCCGATTGGCAATGACACGGGTGAAGCGTTGGCCTTCCCACACTGGGGTCAGGCCGCGCATCACGGTTTCGACTTCGGGAAGCTCGGGCATAGCCGCGACATAGGCGGCGTTTGCATGGCCGCCAAGCCTCGGCTAAGCCGCCGATGCGAAAAGGACAGGCGATGAAAGACACCGTCAGCTTTGGATATGAAGAGGTTGCACCGGAGGAGAAAACCCGCCGCGTGGGCGACGTTTTCCGTTCTGTGGCAAAGCGTTACGACATCATGAATGATCTGATGTCGGCCGGCATGCACCGGGTGTGGAAGGATGATTTCGTCCGCCGGGTCAACCCGCGCGCCGGTGAGGACATTCTCGACATGGCTGGCGGCACCGGGGACATCGCGTTCCGGATGGAAAAGTCCGGCGCCAATGTAACAGTGGCCGATATCAACCCCGCCATGCTGGAAGTGGGCATGGAGCGCGCCGCCGAAAAGGGCCTGACCAGCCTGATCTGGCGCGAGGAAAATGCGGAAACCCTGAGTTTTCAAAGCTTTAGCTTTGATGCCTACACCATCGCCTTTGGCATCCGCAACGTCACCGACATCCCGGCTGCATTGAAGGAAGCGCACCGCGTGCTGCGTTATGGCGGGCGCTTCTTCTGCCTGGAATTTTCCAGCACGACCTGGCCAGGTTTCGCCGAAGTCTATGATATCTATTCGGAAAAACTGGTGCCGCGCATTGGGGAAATGGTGGCCAAGGATGGCGAGAGCTACCGCTATCTGATCGAATCGATTCGACGCTTTCCCAAGATGCCGGAATTCGCCGCGATGATCAGCGCGGCCGGTTTCTCCCAGGTCAAATACACGCCGATCCTGGGCGGCGCGGTCGCCATCCATTCGGGATGGAAGGTCTGATTTGATCGCCATCGTCCACCTGTGGCGGCTGTTGAAATGGGGCCGGCGGCTGGCGCGCAGTGGCGGGCTGCGTCCGTTTGAGGACCGGCGGCTGCCGTTTGCTGTACGGCTGCTGGCAAAAGTCGCGCGCTTCGGTACTGGCGCCCCCACCACCCCCGATTTCGCCGCCGGCCTGGCCGCCGTTGGCCCCGCCGCGATCAAATTGGGCCAAGCGCTTGCGACCCGCCCCGATCTGATTGGCCTCGAAGCCGCCACCGATCTGGCTCGCCTGCAGGACGCCGTGCCCCCTGCCCCGTTCAGCACGATCGAGCCGATCCTGAACGCCATCTATGGCGGCGACTGGAAAACCCAGTTCCAGTCGATCGAACCCGAAGCCGTAGGTGCTGCTTCCATCGCCCAGGTCCACAAGGGCGTCACGTCGGATGGCCGCACCGTTGCCATCAAGCTGCTGCGCCCCGGCATCGAGGCCGAAGTGTCTTCAGCGCTGGCCACCTATGAATGGGGCGCCGGCCATATTGAAACACTGGGCGGCGAATTTGCCCGCCTGCGCCCGCGCGCCGTGATTGCCACCTTCAAGAGCTGGATTGAAGCCGAGCTCGATCTGCGCCGCGAAGCCGCCAATGCGTCGGAATTGGGCGAGATCCTGGCCGGCGAGCCCGATTACGTCGTGCCCGGCATCGATTGGCAGCGCTCCACCCGGCGCGTGCTGGTGATCGACTGGATCGACGGCGTGAAGGTGTCGGACCGGGCCGCGCTGGCCGCGCTCGATATCGATCGGCCGGCGCTGGCGCGGGTGCTGGTCAACGGCTTCCTCGCCCAGGCCATCGCCAAGGGCTTCTTCCACGCCGATCTGCACCAGGGCAATCTGTTCGTCATCCCGCCCGGCGTTGGCCGTGATGGGGGCATAGACCATGCCCGCATCGGCGTCATCGATTTCGGCATCATGGGCCGGATCAACCGCCGCGCGCGACTGTATCTGGCCGAAATCCTCCACGGCCTTGTCACCGGCAATTATGCCCGCGTCGCCGAGATTCATTTCGAAGCCGGCTATGTGCCGCCGCACCACAACCCCGCCGCCTTTGCCACCGCGCTCCGCGCCGTGGGTGAACCGATCCGCGGTCGCCAGGCGAAGGACATCGCCATCACCGATCTGCTCGAAGGCCTGTTCTCCATCACCCGCAGCTTCGACATGCCGGTGCAGCCGCACCTGCTTCTGCTGCAGAAAACCATGGTGATGGTGGAAGGCGTCGCGCTGACCATCGATCCGCACGTCAACATGTGGGAAGTGGCCGAACCCTATGTGCGCAACTGGGTGCGCGACGAGATGGGGCCGGAAGCGGTGATCGCCGACCGGCTGGTGCTGAACGCCCGCGCGCTCAGCCAGTTGCCGCGCATCTTCCGCCAGTGGGTCGCCGAAAATCCCATGCCCGGCGCCGCCCCGCCGCAAGCGCCACTGCCGCCGCTGCCGGAGAAGAGCGTCGGCGGCTGGTCGACACCCTGGCTGCTGCTGGCGGCCGGGCTGGGCGCAGCTGCGGCTGCTTTGCTGAGCTGAAATCAGCCTCCACCGCTTGCACCCCGCGCCCGTTCAGCCTATGGCCGCGCCCATGAAAGCCACCGTCACCGTCACCCTGAAAAATGGCGTGCTCGACCCGCAGGGCCGGGCCATCGAATCGGCCCTTAAGGGCCTGGGTTTCGAAGGGGTGGGCGACGTCCGCGCCGGCAAGATCATCGAGCTGGAACTGGCCGACGGCACCAGCCGCGAAACGGTCGAAGCCATGGCTCGCCAGCTGCTCGCCAACACCGTGATCGAGAATTTCCGGATCGAAATGCCGTGAAGGCCGCGGTCATCGTCTTCCCCGGTTCCAACTGCGATCGGGATCTGGCCGATGCCATCACCAAGGTGA